>CALWBW010000001.1 GCA_944376195.1 uncultured Clostridia bacterium
ATACTTCCGGTGACCTGAGGTTTTATTTTCAATTATAAATACTTGTTTCTGACCGGCGATGATCGGACAGTAAATACAGATGAGAGGTACGGAGAAAAAACTGGAGAAATGGACAATTTCGGTTGCAGAAGGAGCCAATGTATTGTATACTGTTTTCGTTAGAAAGAAAAGGGGAGGCGTTTTCTTTGCAAAAGAAGTATTTAATCCCGGAGCAGAGGGTACCGGTACATACGTTTGATGTCGCGGTAGTCGGCGGAGGAACAGGCGGCGTGGTTGCGGCAATCGCGGCGGCGCGTACGGGCGCCAGAACGGTTCTGATTGAATCGAAAGGGTACTTGGGTGGCACAGTGGTCGAAGGCGGCACGGCGCTGCACTCCTTCTTTAATAACTGGAAGACTTTTGATCGGGAAAAGATCCAGCTTGTGCGTGGAATTCCCTCAGAGCTGGTGGATCGTGTGACGGCTGCCGGTGGTTGTACCGGTCACTGCGAAATGAGCGAGTACTATCAATATGACGCGGTGTGTACAGCGATTGATACGGAGATTTACAAGCTGGTTGCGCATACCATGGTGACGGAGGCCGGCGTAACGGTATTTGTAAATACCATGATGACGGGTGCGATTGCCAAGGACGGACGAATAGAGGCTATTACGATTGCCAACCATTCCGGAAATTCGGTTGTACGTGCAGATTGCTTTATTGATGCGACCGGTTATGGTGACTTATGTGCGGCGGCGGGTGCGTCCTATACGGAACCAAATGACAAGGGGATTTCCGCGCCGATCGGCGTTGCAGGCGTCGATATGGACCGGTATGCCGAGTATGTGGCGGCATGTGGTGCGCGTGCGGATGTTGCGCGCGGGTTACGCGACGATGACCCGCATGGAATCGTCCGTGTATGCGCGCATGTGAATAAAATGCCGGAGGATTTTCAACGGGAATGCCGTGCCATCGGCATGTCCATGCAGATTACCTCGACGCATAAAAACTACTTTATGTTTGTAAAATTGGATTATAAGCTTCCGGTGAGTCCTACCGATCGTGATGCGATGAGTGCGGCGGAACTGGAGCTGCGCCGGCGGCAAAGAAAAGCCATTGATTTGCTGCGTAAATATGTGCCTGGCTGTGAACATGCGTATATTGCACGGTCCACGCCGTCTGCCTGTATTCGCCGTGGGCGCTGTATCCTTTGTGATTATGATTTGACGAATGAAGATGTCACGTCCGGCAGACATTTTGTAGACGATGTGTTTGAATATGGTTTCCATGACGAGGCACCGCGTTTCAATATTGCGGAAGGCGGATCGTACGGCTTCCCGTACCGCGCCATGCTGCCGCAGGGATTGGACAACCTCTTTGCAACTGGAATGATGGTGACGTCTGATCATCACGCGCATATGTCGACCCGTAATACGGTTTCCTGCATGGCGCAGGGAGAGGCTGCCGGAACCGCCGCTGCCCTTTGCGCAATGAACCGGGAAACGACGCGCGACCTTTCTTATCGTGTGCTGCGCCGCAAGCTGGTGGAAAACGGTGTTTATCTCTCCACAGAACCGGTGGAAGCGCCGAAAGTAGAAGAAAAAAAAGCGCCTGCCGCCCCAAATAGACGCGGGGAATTCTTACGTTAACGGATGCCCGCCGGAGCGATGGCGGAGTGTAACTTTGCTAAAGGAGTGAGTTTGTATGAGAGCATATGAACGGTTAATTCAATATACGGCGTACCCCACGGCCTCGGACGAGACGTCTGCGACTTGTCCGTCCACCCCCGCGCAATTTGATTTTGCGCGTGCTCTGGTGGAAGAAATGAAGGGCCTTGGCATAGTGGATGCCAATGTAGATGCCAACGGCTATGTGTTCGGTACAATCCCGGCCAATATTCCGAACTGGAATGGAACCGTCATCGGATTTATTGCTCATATGGATGTTGTGGATGCGGTTCCGTTTACGCAGATTCATCCGCGCGTCGTTGAGAACTATGACGGCGGGGATATTTTGCTGCACCGTTCCCCTGATGTTGTCCTATCCCCGGAAGAGTATCCTTCGCTGAAAAATAAAGTCGGCAAGACGTTGGTTGTAACAGATGGGTTGACATTGTTAGGTGCGGATGATAAAGCCGGCATTGCGGAGATTTTGACAATGGCGGAACGTCTGCAAGCGGATCCTTCGATCCGTCATGGAGATATCAAGATCGGTTTTACACCTGATGAAGAAATCGGACGCGGCGCCGACTTGTTTGACGTGCCGCGTTTCGGCGCGGATTTTGCTTACACGGTGGATGGCGGCGGATTTGGCGAGGTCGAGTACGAAACGTTCAATGCGGCAGCTCTCAATGTGACGGTACATGGACTCAGTACGCATCCGGGCGGCGCAAAGGGTGTGATGAAAAACGCTTCGCTTATTGCAATGGAGTATGCCGCTCTGTTGCCGGAGGAGGAACGCCCGGAGAAAACAGAAGGGTATGAGGGATTCTTCCATCTTACCTCCATGTCTGGTCAGGTGGAGCTGGCACAGCTTTCTTATATTCTGCGCGATCACGACGCCGGTATTTTGGAACGCCGGAAAGAGGATGCCCGCCGTGCGGCGGAGGAGATCAACCGTCGCTATGGCGAAGGGACTGTAGAAATTGAAATCAGCGATAGTTACCGCAACATGGCAGAAATGATACGGCCGCACTGGCACCTGATTGATACGGCTTATGAAGCTGTTCGTGAGGCAGGGGGCGAGCCTGTCAGCGTTCCTGTCCGCGGCGGAACAGACGGCTCAAGACTTTCCTATATGGGTCTGCCGTGTCCGAATCTGTCCACGGGTGGGTATAACGGCCACGGCCGTATGGAGTATGCCTGTGCAGAGGAAATGGATGGTTGCGTGGAAGTGCTGATCAAAATTGCGGAAAAGTATGCGGAGAGAAAGCAATAGAGTCGGCCCTTTTTAGCTGTAGAAAAAAGGATCTTGGTAAAGGAGGACGTTTATGTATCATTACACTGTTCCTGCGGCAAAACATCTGCGGGTAATTATCGACACGGACTGTAAGAATGAAGCGGACGACCAGTTCGCGCTGACCCATCATTTAATGACGCCAAGATTCGATATTATGGCAATCAATGCCGTACATTTTGAGGTACGCCATCATGATGGAACGAGCCTCGAGAAGAGTTATCAAGAAATCATGAAAATTCTCAGGTTGACAGGCAATGAGGGAAAATACCGCGTTTTGCGTGGTTCGCAGTATCCTTTGCGTTATGACCCGGCGGAACGCGCAGACGACAAATATTTGGTAAGCGGTGTACGGCCTTTTTTACCAAAAGTAACGTATGAGGAAAATGAAGCTTCCCGGTTCCTGATTGAGGAGGCGCTTCGTTCCGATCCTCGTCCTTTGTTTGTGGTGTGTCTGGGCGGTCTGACCAATGTGGCAACGGCGCTTTTGATGAATCCGGAAATTGTAGGGCACTTTACCTGTGTTTGGATCGGCGGCGGCATGCCGCCTGTTGGCGGATGGGAGTTTAACCTGTTACAGGACATCCCGGCGGCAAACATTGTGTTTGGTTCAAAGCTGGACCTTTGGCAGGTGCCGAAAAATGTCTATACGCAGATAAAGATTTCCCTTGCGGAATTGCAGCTGCGAGTCCGCCCACATGGTGAAATCGGACGTTATCTGTTTGAGCAGTTAGTTGAATTGAATGAGGAATATGGGGAAAACCTCACTTGGCCTGAGGGTGAAATGTGGTGTCTGGGCGACCAACCGACGGTAACGCTTTTGCTGGAGGCAAATGCCTATGATTATGACGTTGTGCCTGCTCCCCTCTTCACACGCGATATGAATTATATTCCCTGTGAGCAAAACCGGCCGATTCGTGTGTTCCATCATGTGGATTCCCGTTTTACACTGGAAGATTTTTTTGCCAAGCTGGAGATTAACTTCCCTGCCGAGAAGTAATAGAAACGGAGCAAAGGAATCGTTTTTTCCGAAAGAGCCGCCGAAAAGGGATTGACAGTTGGACGGTGCCCTGTTATACTGTGACTAAGAATTTGAAATGCGGGGTGTGAGGATGCGTTTTTGATCTGAGAGAGGGGAATCTTGGCAGGGCTAATGAGCCGTGCCTTAGTTTGCCGCCGTTTTCAGGTCAGAAATTCTCTCTTTTTTCGCGTTGTTTCCCGGATATGCGGGGAAGAATTGCGTGGAACGCTCTGTGTTGCGCTGAGGATGTTGGACGCCTGTTTCGTGCTGCGAAACAGGCGTATTTTTTATGTCGGGAGAGAGACGGCGGCCTTTTAGGGAGGAACATATGTTACAAATCAAACATCTCTCCGTATCGATCAAGCAAAATTTCCGGGAACTGTTGTGTGACTTCAACTTTGTATTGAATCCTGGCGATCGTGCGGTATTCATAGGAGAAGAAGGCTCCGGAAAATCCACAATTTTGAAGCTGCTCTATGATGAGAACTTGGTGGCAGATTACGCCGAATGGTCTGGGAAAATAGACCGTTCCGGAATTCGACTGGGTTACCTGGCACAGGAGTTGTCTGAGAACGAGAAACGGATGGGAATTTACGAGTATTTGTCTTGCGATGTGGATGCTGCACAAGAGGTTGCCTTATTGGCAGAAATTGCCGCGCAGTTTCAGCTTTCCATCGACTGGCTGTATTCGGACCGTGTGGTTGGAACGTTGTCCGGCGGGGAAAAGGTGAAACTCCAGCTGGCGCGTCTTCTTTTGGCGGAACCGGATATGCTGCTATTGGACGAACCGACAAACGATTTGGATCTTGAAACGTTAGTGCGTTTGGAAAATTTTATTCTGACGTGTGGAAAACCTGTGCTGTACGTATCGCACGATGAGGAGTTGATTGAAAAAACAGCGAATGTTATCATACATCTGGAACAGGTGCGGAAAAAGAAAATGCCGCGTTATACCGTCGCCAGAATGGGGTATCGCGCCTATTTGGAACAGCGGCAGGAGGTTTTTCAGCATCAGGAACAGATGGCGAGAAAGGAACGGGCGAAACAGCATGCCCGAGAGGAACGTTGGCAGCAGATTTACAATCGTGTAGACCATGAGCAGCGGGTAATCAGCCGTGCAGATCCCGCCGGCGGCCGACTTTTGAAGAAAAAGATGAAAACCGTCAAGGCGCAGCAACGGCGCTTTGAGCGGGAGGCGGAGACCATGACAGAGTTCCCTGACGTGGAAGAGGCGATTTTCTTTGACTTTTCTGCGGGTACGGAAATTCCTCGCGGAAAGCGCGTTTTGGATTTTTCGTTGCCCGAACTTTTTGCAGGAGAACGGTTGCTTGCGCGGAATGTCCGGCTTGCCGTGTATGGGCCGGAGCATATTGGCATTATCGGGCTGAACGGTGTGGGAAAAACGACGTTGCTGCGGTTAATCGCGGAAGAATTGCTATCGCGTCGGGACATTACGGCTGGTTATATGCCGCAAGATTATACGGAGCGGCTTGATCCCGCCGGCACGCCGATGGCGTTTGTTTCAAAGGGGCATACAAAAGAGGAGATAACCCGCGCGCTTACCTTCCTGGGCAGCATGCGATATACACATGAGGAAATGTTGGGCAGGATTTCGGAGCTGTCTGGTGGTCAGAAAGCCAAACTTTTTTTCCTTAATCTTGAAATCTCCGGCTGCAACGTGCTGGTTTTGGATGAGCCGACGCGGAATTTTAGTCCGCTTTCCAATCCGGTGATACGCGACTCGCTGCGGAAATTTGGCGGCGCCATTATTTCCGTCAGCCATGACCGCAAATATTTGCGTGAAGTATGTACTAAGCTGTATGAACTGACGGCAGAAGGACTGCGGGAGGTTTATGAAATTTAGTTCCCGGCGTTTTGGTTGAAATGGCACGCAATTTATAGTAAAATAGGGAAAAACCTGATGGGAGGCTCATATGAAGTTTGGGATTTGTACGGGATATGAAAATGCCTGGCTCTTAAAAACACTTGGATATGATTATATCGAGTTGAATCTCAGCGCTTTGGCTGCCATGAATGAGCAGGAATTTGCTGCCTGCCACGCAGAACTGCAAAAGGCGGGCCTTCCGGCAGAAGCGGCCAATGTGTTTTTTCCTGCTGAAATCCGGCTGACTGGTCCGGATGTGGACGAGAATCGCATGATATCCTATACCGAACATGCGCTTTCCAGGGCTTCGTTGCTTGGCATTCGTGTGGTAGTACTGGGTAGCAGCCGATCTCGTAATATTCCGGAGGGTTTTGATCCGGAAAAGGCATATCGGCAATTCCTCCACGCTTTGCGGCTTTGCGGCGATATTGCGGCACGCTATGGCATGGTCATTGCCATCGAGCCGTTGCATTTCCCGGAGTCAAACCTTATTAACCGGGTATCGGACGGACTGAAGGCTGCCCACGATGCGGCGCATCCTGCCGTACGGACGCTGGCGGATCTCTGGCACATGTATTGTGAGGCGGAACCATTCTCCGTGATCGCCGGTTCTTCCGGGGAGTTAGTACATATGCATATTGCTTCGCCGGACCGACGGTATCCTTTTAAAGAGGATGGGACGGATTATGCAGCGTTCCGCGCGGCACTTGCGGCCTGTTCCTATGACGCGCGCATTTCCATTGAGGGGAAAACGGATGACTTTGAGACGGATGCGCAACGTTCGCTGGCGTTTCTTAAGACACTTTCCAAGGCACATGGTCCGACAGCATGTGAATAAAAAAGTGCGGCAGTAAAAAAAGGGGGACATTATGAAAACAAAGCTATCCATTCGGGAAAACCGGTTTTTCATCAATGGAAAACCAACATACAGCGAATTGCCGAATTGTCCCGATGCCTATCGGGGATTACTCCTGAATGCGCGTTTTATTCAGGGCGTATTCGATGACAAAATGGGGCCGGAACGTTTTCATCGTTTTGGACGTATTTTTGACGCCGAACAAAATACCAGCGATTTGATTGCCGCCCTTCCCGCTTGGTATGCACAGGGGTTACGTGCTTTTACAGTGGGATTTCAGGGAGGAGGCCCTTGCTTTACTTTAGATAATGCCACGATTTCCAATAACCCCTACGCAGCGGATGGCACGGAAATCGACCCGGCTTACCTTTCCAGAATGAAGCGAATCATTGAGGCGGCAGATGACCTTGGCATGGTGGTAATTGTCAGCCTGTTGTATGGCTCGCAGTGTCGTTTTCTAAAAGACGACGAGGCTGTTCGCCGTGCTGTCCGTACGGCGTGCGTATGGTTGCGTACGTTGGAGCCTACCAATGTAATCCTTGAGGTAGCAAATGAGTTTGACTTTCTGTCATTCCAAGAGCATCCTTTGGTGCAGAGTGAGGAAGGAATGGTGGAATTGCTTCGCTTGGCGCGTGAAATGTCCGGAGGATTGCCGGTTGGATCGAGTGGATCCGGGGGATATTTTTCCCAGGCTGTCGCTGAGGCTTCGGATGTGATTTTGATTCACGGAAACAGTCAATCGCGGCAGCAGTTTGCCAATTTAATCAAAAAGGCGCTTGCTGTCCGGCCCTGCCGCCCGGTACTCTGTAATGAAGATTCCCAAGCGTTGGGTGAGCTGGGTGTTGCGCTTCGCTATGGCGTATCATGGGGATATTATAACAATATGACGAAACAGGAACCGCCTACCGCCTGGGGAATCGAACCCGGTGCGGATACGTTTTTTGCACGGCGTATGGCAATGGCGCTTGGAATAGAGCCGCAAAGCCGGGAAAATGCGTTTTATCTGGAAGGATTGGAACCAGCGCGTACTTATGAGGGAAAACGCTGGATTGCACTATCTGCTCTTTACCCGGAACAGGTGGAACATGTAGAATTCTACCGGGATGACGTGTTGTATGAGATTGCTTATGACGATCCGTTTTCCGTCCATTTTTTGGCGAATTGGCAGCAGGGTCCGGTTGTCAATTGCCGTACGGGAGAACATTGGCGCGCTGAGGTATATTTGAAAAATGGAGAAGTGGTATTTTTAGAAAAACAAGTGCCATAAATTCGAGAAATGAGAAATGTCAAGTATGCAGATGTATTTTTGAATAAAGGGGGAATGCCTGTGAAATTGGAAGACTCAGTCAGCGAATCGGATTGTACTCCAGGAGTGCTGCAGAGCGGTCGGAGGCAGGAGGCGATTGGGACTTCGAACCGGGATACGCAAATTGATAACTGTAAGTTTATCTTGATTTTCCTCATGGTGTTTGGCCATACATTGGAACAGTTCCGGCAGGAGTTTTCCATAGCTTCATTATTATTTAGCTTTATCTATTTGTTTCATATGGAGGCCTTCGTCTTTCTGTCCGGGTATCATTCTAAAAATGTGGAAAAATGCCGGGAGACTGCCTTTGAACGCTTTTTTGTCCCGTATGTGCTGGTGAATTTTTTGACTTATGCCTGGATTGCGTTGATTAATGGCTCTAAATTTTCCATCACCGGTTTCCAACTTTTTATGCCGCATTCCACATTGTGGTTTTTGTTTGCGCTTTTTGTCTGGAGGCTGCTTTTAAAGGATCTTGCGCGAATCCGGCTAATATTACCACTGAGTATTTTAGCAGGGTTGGGATCAGGTATTTTTGATTCCCTGGGGATTTATTACTCGCTGACACGGATTTTTTCTTTTTTGCCGTTTTTCCTGGCCGGATACTTTTTTCAGACGAAACATCTTGAGCAGATCCGTAAAGTCCCGCGGATCGTGGGCTGTTTGTTGGTGGTTTGTGTCGGTGCGGTCTGCTTTTTGTTATTTGATGTTCTGGATTTGCCTCCGGGGTTGTTGTATCTTTCGAGAAATTATGGATACTATGATATTGGGCTTGCGGGGCATTCGGCGCTTTGGGCGGAAATGGCGCTCCGGTTCCTGTTTTATATTCTTGCTGCCGGGATGATAATTGCGCTGTTGATCCTGGTACCGAGACGGGACGGTATGATGGCACGTCTTGGACGCAACACCATGACGGTGTACCTGTTGCACTTCTTTGTCATCCGACTCTTTAAAAAGTGGATGCCGGAGGATTTATCCGAACCGGAGTGTATACTGGCTTGTGTTTTTGTCAGTGTAGTGTTGACTTTTGTTTTTTCTCTGCCGGTTTTCACACGCGTTTATCAAAGAATAATGCGGGGTGTGACACATGGTCTGTTCCGCCGGACTTGACAAAAAAGAACTTTGCGTTTGCAAAGGACGCACACATGAAGCTTTTTTACCAGAAAAGGTAAATGCCTGCAACGGCTTAAAGTCTGTTGCAGGCATTTGTATTTATGAAATTGTATTAAAAAGGTTCTTACAGGGGTTTGTTATCGTATTCCAGCAGCTCAAGACGGGCGCCGAAGAGATCCGAGGCTTCTATATAGGCATAGCGGCCGCCGATAAACTCACCGGTCTGAATGCACTTCAGTCCTGCCGCTTCACAGCGTGCAATTTTGTCCTGCATATCCTTAATGTTAAAGGCAACATGATGCACTTTGCCCTCATAGGTGGGAAGATCATCGGTCCAGATGCTGGATTTTCCATCCGGCTCGATCAGCTCAATTGCCATGCCGTCCCCAAGATCAAAGAATGCACATTTTGCCTTTCCATAACAGGCTTCCCCATGGTAAGTACAGCGGGATTCCTCGTAATCCAGTGTTTCATTCAAATTATCGCACGGTTTGCCAAGGAATTGTTCAAATTTTGCAATTGCTTTCTGCACATCTTTTACAAGATAGCCGACCTGAGAAACTTTATAGTTGCCAATGACGCTTTTCAATGCTTCCATACTGTACTACGCTCCTTTGTCATTTAGAAAACATAAATTTCCTTTTTATTGTAGCAGGCCCGGCATGCTTTGTCAATCAAAGCCTTATTGGGAACGGAGAAACCATCGCGCTCGTTATTTTGCAAGATCTTCGCGATAAATCAAGGTGGCCTTCATGCCGTTTTCTCCGGTATAGTAACAACAGGGCAGGATTCGTCCCTGCACGTTTACAGTGCCGAAACGCGCCGCGGGAGAACCGGCCAGAATGGTATCGCAGGCATCCAACAAGGCATCCAGATAGGAAACCGGATCAAGCGTATGTCCATGGCCGGTTGCCAGCCGGTCGAAGGCGTTGCCGTATTCTTTAAGATGCAGCAGACTATTTTTCATTTGGGAAACCGGAACGGAATTAGCCATGAAGAGATAGATGGTTCTTCCCAAAACGGAATCGCCGGTATAGAGGATACGCTCGGTTCTGTCAAGGAAACAAAGCGCGCCGGGAGTGTGTCCTGCGAAGGCGAGGACTTCAATTTTTCGATCTCCCAGATCAATTTCATCGCCCTCTCTCAGGATTTCCACTGGGCATAAAGGCGGCGTATCACTTGTACACAGCAGATGCTGCGGCATGGCCTGATATTGTGGCAATTCTGCTTCCCCAATGAACGCTTTTTCAAAATACCCATTTCCGCCGCAGTGGTCACGATGTGCGTGCGTGTTGACGACGATAGGCGGCAGGTCGGTGATAAAGGAAACGACTTCTTTGTAGTTTTCATACCCAAAGCAGGTATCGATCACCAAAGCCTGTTTGCTGCCTGTGACCACATAAGCTGTAGCATTGCGATCATCTTCGATCAGATAGGCGTGTTCTGAAACGCGAAGGATAGTAAGGTGTTCGTCTTTCGGATAGCGGACTTTTTCATTTACGTTCATGAAACCCCTCCTGCAGCCGATTCTCCAGGTGAAAAACCTGTTGTATTTGCTCCTATTATAGCGCGAAACGAAAAAAAGTACAAGAAGAAGCAAATTCAACAAAATTGTTTTTTGCAGAAAAATCAAAATTCACGAAAGCGTTTTTTGAAAAATTCGGTTGCAAAAATTTAAATGGTTCGGTATCATAAAAATAGTGTTGTTTTGGGAGGTTTAAAAATGCGTAGAAACCGAAATTTTCCTTGGGTGATGCTCATGGCAGTGCTGTTTTCCTGCTGTTCGATGACCAAGGCAGTCGGGCCCGCGGCAATATATGCCGGTCCGGAAACGTTATGTGCAAGCGCGGCGCCGGATGAGATAGTGGTATCTACGAGCTATTACGATACGCTGGGTCCTGCTTCGCAGGTGGTGTATGATCATCTGGTGGAAAATATGGTTGCTCTGCGCGACGGAAAAACAGAACTCCGTTTTTTATTTCCGGAGCCTGTCCAGTATGAGGACCTCTCGGTGAGAATGTATCAGGATGCCGTGAATGCATTTAACCGTGATCACAGCGAAGTGTTTTGGCTGGATATGGCAGCAATGAAATTGACAGTGACTGTGTTGTCCGATAGCAGTCTGGAAGGAGTCATTACGCCTGTGTCCGATACCTATTACACCGACGCCTATACCTCCCGTGAAGAAGTGGAGCGTGATATTGCGCTGATGGAGAATAGAATTGCGGAAATCACGGCGGAAGCGGCAAAGTATGAGACCGTCTATGAACGGCTGCTTTACATTCACGATTGGCTCGTTCTCCGGAATGCCTGCAATACGGCGGGAATTTCTGCGCATATGCGTGCTTTTGAAGCGGTGAGTGCGCTGGAAGGAAATATAGAGGGCGATTCGCGCCCTGTCTGCGAAGGGTATGCGCGCGCGTTTAAACTGCTCTGTGACGCGTTGGGGATCCCTTGCATATTGGTTACCGGAGAAGGATTCAGCGGTGGTGTTACGGAATCCCATATGTGGAATTATGTGAAAGTGGATGGAACGTGGCATGCGGTGGATGTGACGTGGGACGACCCTCTGTATTTGGAAGGGACGGGACTGTTGCGTGACACCTATTTTTTAATTGGAAGCGAAACACTCTGCGACGAAGGTATGACCTTTACGCAAAATCACAAGGAGGTAACAAAGCTCAGTACCTATGCCAGCCATGTGGGATATCCTGTTATCTCGAAATCTGCTTACCGCTTGGAAGAAGCCCACTCGACCGGCAGCTTGGAACGTATGACAGTGGTACAGACATATCAGCCCGGCTTATTTTCTGACGTGGAATCCGGAGCCTGGTATGAAGAGGGTGTTTCTCTGGCGTATGGCCTGGGATTGATGAACGGGACAGGAGATGGCCGTTTTGATGTTAATGGGACAGTGAGTATTGCAGAAGCGTTGACTATGGCGGCACGGATTCATGCAAAGTACTACGGGGAGGAAGAACATTTCCGGCAAACGGACATTTGGTATGAACCATATGTGGAGTATGCGTTTGCGCACAATTTGACCAAACGGCAGTTTTCAGATTATGGCGCGGCGATAACCCGGGCACAGTTCGCGGAGCTTTTTGCCGCGACGCTTCCCGAAGCGGAGTTTCCTGCTCTTGTCGATCTCCCTGAGGGGAGTATACCGGATATTCCTGCCGGTTCTGCCTATGCCGAAGCGGCATATTTGCTCTATCGCGCGGGAGTGCTGATTGGAGACGAACAGGGTGCGTTTCAACCTGATGCAACCATCAGTCGTGCGGAGGTGGCACTCATTCTCACACGCATCGTAGATCCCGATCTTCGTGTTACCTCAGAAATCAATTGAATGAAGCGTGCCGCCGTACCGGTCTACAAAATTGGTATGGCGGTTTGTTTCATGGAAAGACATGTGTTCAGGGCTTGAAAAATGAAATTGTTTCCGGTATGATTACAATATGGAGAGTTTGAATGTTATAAAAGTAACGGCGGCAGTGATATGCCGTGGGAATAGCTATTTGATCTGTAAGCGGTTAAATGGATTCTGGGAATTTCCAGGAGGGAAAATAGAACCGCTTGAAACGCCGCAGCAGTGTCTGATCCGCGAATGCCGGGAAGAACTGAATGTGACTGTGCAAGTGGGGGCATTACTGGATGTGGTCCGTGTCCCAGTAGAAAATGGCCGGACGTTGGAAATTCAGTTTTATAGCGCGATTTTGTCGGAGGGAGAACTGTGTGCCCGAGTCCACACGGAATTTCGGTATGTATGCCGGGGTGAATTGCCGGAATTTTCGTTCTGTGCGGCCGATAAAATTTTTGTGGAGCGTTCGATTCTTGGAAAGGAGTTTGCCGGGTCATGATCAAGATTAAGTATAACGCCCCGGTGGTTCTTACATTTTCATTGATTTCTTTGTTGGCCTTAATTATTGGAAATATAACAAATGGATATTCAACGTCGTTGCTTTTTTGTGTATACCGAGCGCCGCTAACCGATCCGCTTTTTTATCTTCGGCTTTTTACGCATGTGTTGGGGCACGCGGATTGGCAACATTATTTTTCAAATATAATGTACATTCTCCTTTTGGGGCCGATTTTAGAGGAAAAGTATGGCGGACGCTCTCTGTTGGCGGGAATGGTTTTGACGGCGTTTGCAACTGGTTTTCTGCATCTTTTGCTAAATGGTTCCGTTGCGTTGCTGGGTGCCAGCGGAATTGTATTTATGCTCATTTTACTGGCTTCTTTTGCAAGTTTTCGCCAGGGGACGATTCCTTTTACTTTTCTTTTAATCGCGGGAATTTACATAGGAAATGAAATTATCGCTGGAATCACAACACCGGATAATATATCTCAAATGTCACATATTGTCGGAGGCGCGTGCGGTGCTTTTTTAGGTTGTTTTTTGAATCGAAAAGGTTTTAAAAATAGATAAGATCGGGAGGATTGCCAATGGAATTTTCAAGGTTGGACGATTTTTTAAAAAAGATCACAGACACGATTGTACCTGGGGTGGATTGCAGCGTTTATGTCCATCATAAGCCGGTTTATCGTGGCTGTTACGGTTATGCGGATGTGGCGGAAAAACGGCCGATTACAACCGATACAATGTACTATCTCTATTCTGCTTCCAAACTCTTGACTTGCGTAGCAGCTTTGCAGCTGCATGAGCGGGGAGAATTTCTCATGTTCCAACCTGTTTCGGATTTCATTCCGGAATATCGGGATATGAAGATTGCACGCAGGTTGCTCAATGGGAATGTGGAGTTAGTTCCGGCAACGCGTCAAATTCGGATTCAGGATCTTTTCACCATGACGGGCGGACTGTCGTATGAATTGGAATCTCCCTCTATTCGTAGAATGCAAAAGGAGACAAACGGCCGTTGCCCAACACTCGAAACGGTTCGCGCGATTGCAAAGGAACCGCTTTTGTTTGAACCGGGAACTCATTGGAATTATAGTCTTTGCCATGATGTACTTGGTGCGCTGATTGAGGTGATTTCCGGGAAAAAATTCGGCGAATATTTGCAGGAGAATCTCTTCGATCCGCTGGGTATGAAGGATACTTCGTTTTATTTGCCGGAGGAAAAGCGCTGCCGTATGGCATCTCAGTATGCGTTTGACAGCAAAACGCGCACCTATGCGCCTAAATTTGGAAACGCATATGCCTTTGGATCCGAATACGAAAGTGGAGGGGCCGGCCTGATTTCAACGGTGGATGATTATATGCGTTTTGCGGAGGCACTCTGTCGTTTCGGCGTATCTGCGGAAGGCACGCGGATCCTCAGTGAAAATTCCGTGAGGCTGATGCGCATGAACCATTTAACTCCTGCTACGCAGCCGGATTTTAATTGGATTCATCTGGCGGGCTATGGATACGGCCTGGGTGTTCGGACTTTGGTGGATCCCACGCGAATTTCGACGCTTGCCGTGGACGGGGAATTTGGATGGTCCGGCGCGGCGGGCGCGTACGTCATTATTGATCCGGAAAATGAGTTGACTGTTTATTATGCGCAGCATATGCTGAACAGCCAGGAAGAATATATCCATCCGCGTTTGCGGAATATCATTTATGCCTGTTTGCGGTGAGGTGAAAAATGAATTATCGGATTCTGCCGGAAGGTTATGAACTGTTTCGCTCCATTAATTTGCAAAAGGACAAACGGCTTGCGTTTTTGGTCAACGGCTTGGCAGTTTTCATTGCCGTAGTCATGGTGCTGACGGCAGTGCCGTTTGTACCGTTTTCCACCTTTATTTCCATACATAACCCTACGCTCTTTGACGCCTTGCGGCCGTTGCTGCTATTGCCGGCTTTGCTGCTGTATATTGTGACGCATGAATGGATCCATGGCTTTTATATGAAGCGGTATAGCGGTGTAAAACCAAAGTATGGGTTTACAGGGCTTTATGCTTATGCAGGAAGCACTGCATTTTTTGATCGCCGGTCTTATCTCATCATCGCGTTGGCACCGGTGATATGGTGGGGTGCGTTGCTGATGATACTCAATTTTGCGTTGCCGATATCCTGGTTTTGGTTTTTTTACATCATGCAAATTATGAATTTGTCTGGCGCCGCCGGGGATTTTTATGTTTCTGTTTATATGTCACGCCTGCCGCGCACGCTTTTGGTTCAGGACAGCGGCGTTAGTATGGATGTCTATTTACTTGTACAGAAGACCGAGCGTTGATAAGAAAGGCGTACTGCGGATAAAAAAAGAGAGGATCTGCCGCCTGTTCAGTGTGCCGGCGAGATTCTCTCTTTTTTATGGATTAAAATTTTCTTATCGGTTATGGAACAAGGCATTGTCGAGCGCCGTGGCCAGCGCGCAGTAAACGGGAGCCTCCTGAATATTGGAAACGGACAGGATGTAAGTTTCTCCCCAACGGAGTTCCCGACGCAGGATTCGCGCGTGCGGCTCCTCTTTCTGAAAAATATCAAAGTGGGTTGCACGCAGATTACCACGTAAAAACAGATTGTCGTCTCCGACAGAAAGCTGAAATTGAGGCCGCATGGAAAATTGCTGCCGCATGGTTGCCAGAATTTTTTCGGGATTTTCAAACGAAGCAATGGTATACTGGCAGAAAAGAGGGTTGAGATCTTTTCTTAAAGTCAAAAGTTCTGCGCCGGCTCGATCACGCATGACAAGCGATCCTTTCAAACGCGTAAGAAAGCCGTCGGCTGTATAGGCGAGCCGTCCTGTATCGTCCAGAATATCATACCGGTCCAGCAGATTATATGCTTTTTTTCGAATAAACAGATTCATAACTGCCCCCATAAACCGGCAACCGAACGAAACGGTTTGACGCCATTGTGTTTTATGGGTTTATTATATCAAAAAAAAAGATTTTTTGAAAGATGTTTTTCTGGCCACAAAGACTGAAAATCAATGGGCAGTATTTTCAGTCTGAGGATAGGAATCAAAAAATGTCAGTCAGGAGGAAAGCTATGGGTTTTCACAACAAAATCAGGCAATGGCAGCTTCGATATGGACGCTATGCGCCGCAAAATTTAATGATGTATATGGTCGGCGCCATGGCGCTTGTGTATATCGCGGATTATATCCTGGCTCCAGTTACGGGGCTTAGTCTTTCCCGACTTTTTGTATTTACAAGAGAGGAAGTCTTGGCAGGACAAATCTGGAGAATTTTCACTTTCACATTCTTGCCGCCAAATGACAGTTTGCTTTTCATCGTCTTTTCGCTCTATTTTTATTATCTGATTGGTTCAAGCCTGGAACGGGAGTGGGGGAGCTTCTGGTTTGACATCTATTACCTTTGCGGTGTCATAGGCGCAATTATTGCGGGCTTCATTACAGGAAGTGCCACAAATTATTACTTGAATATGAGCCTCTTTTTTGCATTTGCCGCGCTTTATCCAAATTTTCAGGTGTTACTGTTTTTCTTTATTCCGATTAAGATCAAGTGGCTGGCTTATTTGGACGCCGCTTTATTCCTGGTGAGTTTTATAACAGGCTCCTGGTCTGTTCGTGCGGCAATTTTGGCGTCTTTGATTAACTTTATCTTGTTCTTTGGCCCGTCGTTCTTTCGTGGAATTCGGGATGCAATCAAGACGCGTCAGCGTCGTGCGCAGTTCCAACGGGAATACCGCGACGGCCGATGGAATTAATCCGTTGTCCTTTACGAACGAAGATAAAAGAAAAATCAGCATATCATATGAAAATCATATATCAGATGATGGGAACATAGCGCGGACAAACAGATATTATGTAACAATATTGCAATGTGAATCCTATTGACAGTCTGATGTGGCCTGTAGTAGAATGACTCTGCTGGCGTAATTTGCCGAATATGGACAGAAAGGAGGCGTGAAAATCATGAAAAATCGTTTGAATGAAGGAAGAATGACTGTTTGCGCCGCTGTTTTGTCTTTGGCTGGAGCTATATGTATGCGTTTGGGCGTCTGTTTATGTCGGTAAAGCGATAAAGTCTTTGTTGCCGTAAAACAAAAGGCCGCCCGGTTAGGGCGGCATTTTGTGTGTCTATTACCGGATACAGATTTTTGCCTGCGTGCATCGGTCAAGTGAAAAAACAAGCGGATTGCATTAAAAAACAAAACTTTTGGGAGAAAGCATCATGGGGAAAAAATCTAGCAAAACGAAATTGATTACGCGTTTTATGCCCGGAGCGTTACCATGGTTTCTCATTACGATTCTGGGAAGCGCTATGCTGACATTGTGCGAGACCATCATGCCGCAGATTGTCAGTGTGACAGTAGACTCTGTTATTGGGGACAAGCCCTTTTCTCTGCCGGATTGGGTAGTCGGTCTTTTGGGAGGCTCGCAAGCATTGGAGGGATTGCGCGGAAAACTTGGTCTGATGGCGGCGGCGGTGTTAATTGTCGCGGGTTTATCCTTTATTTTCCGGTACGTGCAACGTGTAGCAAGCGCGCGCGGATCGGAACGGTATGTAAAAAATATGCGCGATGCTTTATTTGCGCATATCCAGCGTCTGCCGTTTTCCTGGCATTCCGCCAACCGTACCGGTGATATCATTCAACGCTGCACTTCCGATGTGGAGACCGTACGTACCTTTGTTACGGGTCAGCTTTTGGAAGTGTTCAGCGTGCTGTTTCATATCATCATTTCCCTGTCTTTTATGTACTCTATGCATGTTAAGATTGCCCTTGCGGCGACGCTTTTCATGCCCGTTGTGTTCCTGTACTCGATGTACTTCCACAAAAAAATTTCCAGCCGTTTTACGGAAGCGGATGAGGCGGAAGGCGTCATGTCTACGGTTGCTCAGGAAAATCTGACGGGTGTTCGTGTAGTGCGTGCCTTTGGCCGGGAACGCTATGAAAAAGACAAATTTGAAGAAAAGAACAGTTTGTTTTCCAAACTCTGGATTAAGTTGGGATATCTGCTCAGTTGGTATTGGGCATTGGGCGACGCCGTTTCCAGTTTCCAGGTGCTGACGGTTATTGTAATGGGTGCGGCAGAAGCGGTGAATGGCGGAATTACAGCAGGACAGTTTATTGCATTTGTCTCTTATAACTCCATGCTCGCCTGGCGCGTTCGTTATCTGGGCCGTATGGTCAGCGAGATGAGCAAAGCGGGTGTCTCACTGGGTCGTTTGGACTATATCCTGAGTTCGAAAGAAGAACAGGACCGCCCTGTTACGAAAAGCGGCAACCTGTCCGGCGACATTGTGTTTGACCACGTTTCCTTTGGTTATACGCCGGATAGCGAGACACTGCATGATGTCAGTTTTACCATTCCTGGCGGTTCCACATTTGCTATTTTGGGCGGCACGGGATCCGGAAAGTCTACCATCATGCATCTGTTGAACCGTCTGTATGAAATCCCGGAGGGATGTGGACGGATTACCATTGGCGGCGTGGATATTGCCGATATGAAGGCTGACGAACTGCGAGAGGGAATCGGCATGGTACTTCAGGAGCCGTTCCTATTTTCTCGTACGATTCGGGAAAATATTGCGATTGCACGCCCCGACGCGACATTGGAGGATGTCCGTGCGGCGGCGGCGGATGCCTGCTTGGATGAAAGCGTCAATGAATTTTCCCTGGGATATGATACCATGGTTGGTGAGCGCGGCGTTACCTTGTCCGGCGGACAGAAGCAGCGCGCTGCCATTGCTCGGATGTTAGTGAAAAAAACGCCGGTAATGGTATTTGACGATTCCCTTTCTGCTGTGGATACGGAAACGGACGCCAAAATCCGTGAGGCACTTTCCCGGCATATGTCCGGTGCAACGGTCATTTTGATCGCGCACCGCGTAACGACGTTAATGAGTGCGGATTGCATTTTGGTGATGGATAACGGTCGTGTGGCGGAAATCGGTACACATGAGGAATTGATGAAAAAAGACGGGATTTACCGTCACGTTTACGAGATACAGATGGCCGGAGCCAGGGAGGCAATGGATGAATAATTGGAAACAGGATGAGGCCACGGTTAAACTGAAATTTTTTGGCCTTGGGAAAATTTTGCCCTATATTAAACCACACAAACGGCTGGTGCTTTTTATGTTCCTGTCCGTAATCGGGGAGAGTGGACTTGCAATGTGTATCCCGCTGTTTCAGCGGTATGCCATTAATAACTTTATTGAAGCGGGAACGCTGGACGGCTTGGGCATTTACATTGTGGTATATGTCTGTGCCATTCTGGTTCAGGTGACCTGCGGTGCGCTTTGGACGTTGAATTCCATGAAAACGGAGATGTATGTGGGACGTGATCTGCGTCGCGCGGCGTTTAATCATTTGCAGACCCTTTCTTTTACATACTTTAACCAAAACGCAGTGGGTTATATCCACGCCCGTGTTGTGTCTGACACCAACCGTATTGCCGGTACGGCCTCCTGGGGAATTATGGATCTCTGCTGGTCGGTCATTTACTTAATCGGAATCTGTATCGTCATGATCTGCCTGGACTGGAAGCTTGGTCTTATCATTGTGGCAATTACGCCGGTCGTTATGGTATTGGGCGGTCTGATCCGTCGGAAGGTTGTGGCTTCCAACCGGATTGTACGGGAAATCAATTCCCGTATCACGGGAAATTTCAATGAAGGCATTACCGGCGCCAAAACGACGAAGACTCTGGTCATCGAAAAGAAAATGGAGGGGGAATTTAACCGCACGACGGAGGAAATGCGGCGTACGGCCGTGCGTACGGCGCGGTATAACGCGCTCTTTATTTCCACCACTACGTTTATCTGCTCCTTTGCCATTGCCATCACGCTCTATTATGGTGGTCAGCTTTCCATGGAAGGTGCGATGATGATCGGAACACTTTCCGCTTTTACCACTTATGCAATCAGCCTGATTGATCCGGTGCAGAACATCGCTCGTATTGTGACGGATCTTGTAACGGTGCAGGTAAACATTGAACGGTTTACGCGTTTGATCGCGACAAAACCGGACGTGACGGATACGCCGGAGGTTATCGCCAAATATGGCGATGTATTTGAACCGAAGCGTGAAAATTGGGAGCCAATCCACGGAGATATTGAATTCCGCGACGTCAGTTTCATGTACCCAGACGGGACGGAGTATGTTTTGGAACATTTCAACTTGAAAATTCCTGCCGGTACTTGTGTGGCAATCGTTGGGGAAACGGGCGCGGGAAAGAGTACGCTGGTGAATTTGGTCTGCCGTTTTTATGAGCCTACTTCCGGCCAAATCCTGATAGATGGCCGTGATTACCGGGAGCGCTCTCAGCTTTGGCTGCATTCCAACATTGGTTATGTGTTGCAGTCGCCGCATCTGTTTTCCGGTTCCGTGTTGGAAAATCTTAAATATGGAAATCCGGATGCGACCATGGAGCAGATTCAAGCGGCTGTGGAGGCTGTTTCGGCAACTGGTATTATTGAAAAGCTGGAAAATGGTTATGACAGTGACGTCGGGGAGAGCGGCGACCTCCTTTCCACTGGCGAAAAACAGCTGCTCTCCTTTGCACGCGCCATTTTAGCGGATCCGCATATTTTTGTGCTGGATGAGGCCACTTCCTCGGTGGATACGCTGACGGAGCAGTTGATTCAAAACGCAATTGAAAAGCTTCTGGAGGGCAGAACATCTTTCCTGATCGCACACCGACTGTCGACCATTCGCCACGCGGATTTGATTCTCGTAGTACGTGCGGGGAAAATTATCGAGCAGGGTACGCATGAAGAACTTTTAAAGAAACACGGGTACTATTATTCGCTCTATACGCGTCAATATCAGGAAGAGGCGACAGAACGCATACTGGACAAAAATTGAGTATATTTTCACGCTTCTTTTGTTTGACATGACCGAAATTACAAGGTATAATGTGGGTAACACATTATACCTTATTTTTTGGGGAGAAAGGATGAAAAGAATATGGCGGCATTAAAAGAGGCAAGCGCGATCCTTCCAAATGGGCAGTATTTTGATAATTGGGAAGTAGCGCAGACTTATGACCGGGAACTGCATGTTGCCTGCAATCACCCGGCGGCGAGCGATAGCAACGACGGTTCGGCAGACCATCCGTTTTTGACGATTCAGGCGGCGGCAGCCCTTGCGGAGCCCGGCACAAGGGTACGTATTCATGCGGGTACCTACCGGGAAACTGTTCGTCCGCAGAAAGGCGGCGAAAGTCCCTCTCGTATGATCTCCTATGAGGCTGCGGGAGATGGCGAGGTGATTATCAAAGCTTCTACCGTTGCAACTGCATTTGAACGCAGTACGGACTGGAACCTGTATCGTTTCGGTACGCCAGTCAAGGGCGATGCGGAGCCTGTTGTATGGCTGACCAAGCTGGATCCGGATGAGTATCGCGGCTATAATCCTTTCTGCGCGGTGAATATTTTGCATGACCGCCTTTTCATTGAATATGACAAGACGGATATGACGCCATATTTAAACCGCCGCGGCATGGTATTTGTCGATGGAAAGCCGCTTACGCAGGTTGCGCTCTATAATCAAATGGCGCAAATTCCCGGCTCTTATTGGGTAGAGGCAAATGGTCAGATTGTACACTTCCGTTTGGAAGATGATGGCGATCCTGCGGATCATGTGATCGAGCTTTCTTGCCGTGAGCAGTGCTTTGCGCCGGATATTCCTTTCCTCGGATATATTAAAGTGTCGGGACTGACCTGCGCGCACGCGTCCATGGGCGCTCCTGTACCGCAGCGCGGTGCGATATCTTGTTTCCGCGGCCATCACTGGATTATTGAGGATTGTACGATTGACTGGGCCAATGCCGTTGGTATCGACTGTGGTGTAGAATGCTGGCATCGTCCGCATTATGAGGATCAGATTTCGGGTTATACGATCATTCGACGCAATCAGATTTATGATTGCGGTGTCTGCGGCATTGCAGGTATGTTTGCGATCAATCTGCTGATTGAGGACAACCTGATTCAGGGAACCGGATGGCAGAAGATGGAACTTTCCTGGGAAGCTGGCGGAATCAAAGTGCATAATTGCCGCAATAGCCTTTATCGCCGGAATATTTTCACCAAAACCATTCGCTGCGATGCCTTATGGATGGACTGCGGCAATGAAAACAACCGCGTGACACAGAATTTGTTCTTAGACGGAATTGAAGCTCGTGAAGCCATTTTCATGGAATGCACGCGCGATGATGTCAATCTCTTTGATAACAATATTATTTGGAATGTGGAAGGCCGCTTCAATGAAGATGATGTACCGCACGTTGCAGGCTCTGCGCCATGGTATGCCATGAGTGAAGATGGCAGCATTGTCAACGGTTATGGTATTTACGGAGAAGGCACCGACTATCTGTGGATCTCCAATAACCTGATAGGTAAATGCCGCAGCGCGGGATATTTCCAAAAGCCGGTCGCATTCCGTCTTGCAGGACGTGGTGGAACGGCTCGCGACGCGAAGTTCTTCAATAATATTTTCTACGAATGCGGGGAAGCTGCGATCAAAATGCCGACGGAGAAAAATGAGTCTGAGGGCAATCTCTTCATGAAGATGCCGTCCGGTTTCCTGCGGATTTTGTATCCGGCGCCGACTGAATGTCTGGATCTCAAAGCATGGCGTGAGTTCCATGGATTTGATTTGACGGGGGCAGAGGCCGAGTTTGAGATTGATATCGATACCGATCATTATACGCTGGAAATTCGTCCGTCTACTGCGCCGGCGCGCCGTCCCTTTGGCCGCCGTTGGGGCGAGCTGATCCGTGACCCCGCGGCTCTCCCGAAAGTAAAGGCAGACGCGAAGGCGACGATTGATTTCTTTGGAAATGAAATGACAGGCGAAGATCGAATCGCCGGACCGTTTACGGAGCTTCCCGAGCATGTGGTGATAAATATCGACCCGCGTAAGTTAAAATAACGCGACTGGAGCTGCGTCATGTGAATCCGGTGCAATGTGATTGCTGGACACTTTTTAGATGAAGTAAGACGCATACTGTTTTGGTGTGAATGAGTCAAAAGCACGGTGTCTTTTCGACACCGTGCTTTTCTCGTATGGCATATACGTAAGAAAGGAAAATTTACAGCATGAAAAACGAAGAGCAGATCAGCCGCGAATTTGCAGTCAGTGAAGTGCGAAATATGGCGTTTCAGTTTTCCGACCTCTATTTTACATTTGTATCAGAATTGCGGGAACGCTTGGGGGAGGAAGAAGCAATTACGATTGCCACGCGCGTTCTCTTTCGGCGTGCGGCGGAACGTGCGCTTGACATGGTTCGACGTGCGGAAGCGGAAGGCGTTGCGCGTATTCCCGAAAATATCAACCGGATGACGGATGTACCGTTTTTGGGGTGGGATGCGTCTTTTGGCCGTGACTTATGCCCCTATGGTGCCGCCTGGAACCGCAGAATTGCAGAAAACCCCTGGTTTCAGCGTTTTGCGCGATTATATTGTGATGTTACGGATACGACCATTGCGGAGATTTTTACTGGCTGTTATTCTCACCGGCTCTATCACAATGTCGTCCTGGGCGACGATGCGTGTGAGCGTGAGTATTTTTTATCCGATTCCGTTCGGGAGGGAAAATGGACTTATGGGGCGTTGCCGGATGGAATGTACGCAAACAAGTAACCTGTACAATGAAATTAATAAAAGCCGCACAGGGATTTCCCCTGTGCGGCCTTTCTGCGTTTTTTCTTATTCCTGCAAAGGCGCGCCGTTTAGTTCTTCAACGCGGACTACGCCGCATCTCACAGCGTAATCCAGCAATTCACAATAGTATCCGACTGTGGTCAGCTGCATATAGGGTCCGACATACAGAATCATCAAGATGCCACAAGTGAGAGAGGAAAGAAGCGCCCAGCCGATAAAGCTCAGCTGCAAAATAAAGAGCTCTGCCTTGTGGCCGCGCATGATGCGCATGGAAAGCTTCAATGCGTCTTGCGCGCTTACATCCGGATAGGCGGCTAGGATGTAGGGGGTCATGGCATAGGAATATGCTTTTATTATGCCTGGAATGAAGAAAAGTAAGGACCACAAAAAAGTCCAGAGCATCATCCAGAGATAACCGCCGACCTTGCGGGCATAGTTGATGGAAAAACCGGTTGCAAAAACAGTTGAAATTTGCGGGGAAGTGCCTTGAAATACCATCAGGTAATAACAGATGAGACCGAGCTGTAATGGAACCGCCACCAATAGTACTCCTATAAACGTATAGGATGCTATAGCGGCCAGCAGCACGACAATGAAAAGGGAACCGACACATCCCCCGTAATTACCGCGCAGCATCATTCTGGCACGCTCTTTGATCTGTGCACGAGTTGGCATAGAAACCCTCCTTATTGCTTGATTTCACAAACTGTTCACAAATATAATTATAAAGAAATTTGGATTTTTCGTCAAGTAAAAGATTTCAAATTTCGCAATGTAAAGCGCTCGTCAAGTGATTTCAAAGGTTTGGGAACGCCGTTTTCACAGAGCAGATATAATTTGTGCAGCGCGCGGGTACAGAGCAGGTAAAGCATACGGGGATCGCTGATATCGGAACAATCGGCAACTACCGCATCAAATTCCAGTCCTTTTGCCAGAACCGCGGGCAGAAAGACCATACCGGACGGCAATTCCTGCTCCGGATCAGTCAAAAGCGTGGCAGGAAGGGATACCGCTTCGAAAAGAGACTTCGTGCGCGCGGTGGTAGAGCAGATGATGGCGACCGTTCGGCAGTCTTCCAACACACCGCTATGACAGAGATCAGTCAGAAGATGCGCGGCTGTCGCACCGGTCAAAACCTCCGGCAGGGGCCCTTTTCGGTCAAAGAAGTCTATTTGATCATCCCCCGACAATCCGGATGCAAGTGCGCAAATAGGAGCGGTTGAGCGGTAGCTTCTTTCCAGAGAAACGTGGTGACAACCGGGATACAGTGCAAGGAGATCTTCCTCTGTGTTCAATCCAAGACCAGGGAAGACAGACTGGCGCGGATCTGCAAGGACAGTAAACGTGGCGTAGGGATAGACTTTTTTCAATATGGCGTGTTGAAATGCCTGATAATCCTGCGCTTCATCAATTAAAAGTTGCCGTACGGTCAAATTTGGTTCAAAATTGCCAAGTAAAACAGCAAGATAAGAGATACATACGGCATCTTCATAATAAAGCGAAGTACTTTCCAACGCGGATTTAGTAAGTTGAAGGATTGCTTTTCCATTTTCTAATTTTTTGCAGTAATCCGCAAGAATCTGTTGATAAAGCGGCAGGAGCGCCAATCCGTTACGCGTATCGATTTCCGCAAGGGTATTCAATACGCTGTCACGGCGGCGGCGAATAAACTCCTCCTCGTATTCATCTTCAAAATAATCGCCGTCTGAACGCCAGATATCGTTCAAAATTTCTTTTTTATGCAAATCAAAATAATCTTCCAAGAGTGTGCGTGTATAATCTCGCGCATGTTTTAAAACAACGTCAAACGGACGTTCCCGCATCATTTCTGCGCAGCGTTTGTCAAAATCTTGTGCGGAGCAGAGTATGGTATCTTCATAGGCAATGGCAGGCATATGGAATGTAAAATTTTGAAAATATGCATGCATAAATTCCAGAAAAGAACGAGAGCCTTTAAGCACGATGGATTGCATCCGCAAATCCCCCTGCGGAGCGGAAAGCACATATTCCGCCTGTGGGTAGTACTCCTCGAATGTAAATTCCTGCGGCAGAATACGATTGATGATATCGTCAAAAACCGTACAGCGCGCGTCTTCTTCTCCGAGTTCCGGTAAAATATCTGAAATGTATGAGGAAAACACACCATTGCGAGATATGATTTCAAAATTGTTAGTAGTTAAGCGTCCGCGATTCCGGTAAAGCAGATAGGCAAAACGATGCAGGCCAACTGATGTTTTCCCGGAACCTGCTGGACCGAAAATGATAAAATCACCCGCTGTTTCATCCCGAATGGCACGGTTTTGCTCCTGTTGAATGCTTTCAATGATAACTTTAAGTTTTGCTTGTGTATTTTCAGAAAGGGCTTCTCCCAGCGCTTCGTCATGTAAGGAAGCGTCGGCGTCATACATAAGCACCATTTTTCCGTCGCGGATTTTAAAGCGGCGCTTTAGTGCGACTCTTCCGCGCTCAATACCGTCCGGACTTTGAAACTGCGCGGGACCGACAGTGCAATCATAAAACATGGATGCAATCGGGGTGCGCCAGTCGTAGATGTAAGGTTCAAATGTTTCTCGATCAAAGAAGGAGTGCGCGCCGACATAGACCCGCTCGCGAAAACCGTCGCGGTCGGAAACAAAATCCAAACGGCCGAAGTAGGGAATACGATAAAGAGAAAGCATGTTGCGCAATTCCAAAAGTGCACTGCGGTAATCGTCATCTTCCCGGGCAATGTCTGCATCGTAGAGCGTGAGCGAGGCTACATCGTCAAAATCCCGGATGACATGCGTCAATTCATCCCACATTTTATAGCCGGATTCTTCGATATTGGATTCGTGCCCGGAAATTTTACGCTCGAGTTCGGCAATCCGTTTTTTTAACTGTGCGCGGACATCCTCTAAATACTGATATTCAGCCTTTCGCTCATTTTGATCCATAAGTAACTCCTTGCAGATAATTGGTATCTCTTATTATTAAACATCCGACGAAAAATTGCAAGTCTTGTAAATAACATACGACTGTGCTATAATGAATATGCTTTTTTAGGGAATGTTTTGCTGTCACGCCAAGCAAAGTGATAAAAATCAACGGATTGCACGATGGTACAATCCGTTGATTTTTTATGGCTCTCTAATGACTTGGTAAAACCGAAATGTTATACTACACTTATTCGTGATTACTTCCGTTTCCATGATGTCCATTTTGTCCATGTGCAGAGTTTTGTCCGTTTGAAGAATTCTGCGTATGGGAATTTTCTTCTTTTTCAATTCCAGACAGGCTTTCAATCAGATCCCGAATTTCCTGCATACTCATATTTTCTACAGCTTCCGGCGTAATAGAAGGATCCAACTCTTGCAAGGCCAAGAAAGCTCTATATTTTCCATGAGATAATCCCAATTCCTCTGCCGCGTCTTTTTCGGCAGCACCGACGGAATAACAATGGGCGTTCTCGTGCTCGGACGTACAGGATTCCACCTCAGAGAGGAGTCTGTCGCACTGCTGTTTGTTTTCTCCAACAACTCCAATTGAAAAAGCCTCTCCCTGGGACAAATAACGGTCGGCATTTTCAAGAATTCGCGTTACCGCTTCGTCGCAGGTTAAAAAGCGTACATCTTGAAGCGCGAGAAGTGCTTCCCCCGCTTCATTATAGGCAGATGTGGAAATTACTCGATCGAATCGGTTAATAGATAATTCTAAAGAAGGATTTATATCAATACAAATGGCGGCAGTGGGCGTAAAGTAAATTTGATAGCCGCCAAATCCCAGAATCACGAATAAAATACAGGCAAAAACAGGGACGAGACGTCGAGAACGCCGGGGGCGAGACCGCTTTTGTATGACTTCAGCGAGGACCGCTTTCGTGTGAGTTTTCAGCGCTTCTTCTGCATGAATAGGTTCAAACGCTTCTTTGATCCGATTACTCACAGATCCTCACCCCCCAATTTTTCTTTTAGTAGTTGCTTTGCGCGTGAAAGAAGCGTATAGACTGTATTGACATTTTTACCGAGAATTTGACTGATTTGAGGTGCTGTATATTCCTCATAGTAGTATAAGTATACTACATCTTTGTATTTGGGGGGGAGCGATAACACAGCGTCCAGGACTTCTCGATTTTCAGGAAAGCTCTGGTCCGGCTGCTCGGCAATTGTTTCAAATGACACTGTATGGCTACGGAAAAAACTTTTGAGCAGATCTTTGCAGGCGTTTATCGTCACACGAATGATCCAGGCTTTTTCGTGTTCGGCGCTTTCAAAAGGAACGGAACGAAGGACATATTTCAAAAAAACAGTTTGAAATATGTCCTCGGTATCAGAAAGATTTTTTAAATGTACCATGCAAATACGGCGAACGGTGTCCGCATATCGCTCGATTGCCTGATTAACCTCTTCTTCGTTCCGCATAATAGCTCCATCCGTTAATTGTGATGTCCGTGTCCAGAACTATGACCTTTTCCCTGTCCGTGGCCGCTTCCATGATGTAACTGTACACGGGAAGCATCGCAGACGCCGTCACCGTCCTGATCAAAGTAGGCGTGGCAGTAAGAAGCGTCGCAGACGCTGTCGCCATTCTGATCAAAGTAGACATAACAATGCGTGGTATCGCAGGCGCGGCCCCTGGAGCCGGCTGCCAATACACTTGCTGCACCAACCGTTAAAAGAACAGCGGTGATCAGAAATACAATTAGTTTTTTCATTTTCAGTTCCTCCTAGTTTGTTGATTCCTCATTTCTGATTTCACTAGGAATACGACTGAGAAAGAAGAATCCATTCATCATTGAAAAATAATTTTCATGAAAAGCATTTGAAAACGCATTGTGTTTTTACGAATGCTTTCACTCATTGTAGCATGTTTTGTGCAAAATTAGAAGGGAAATTTGATTTGGACGTTAAAATGTCGCATGTTTTGGTGGAAATCTGTCTGTAGTTGTGATAAAATACGGAAAGCTTATTCTGTGGGGAAGAGGAGGTATGATCGATGTGTCCGCTCAAAGTTCAAATGGTGTCCCCGTCTGACGCTGAAGAGCTACTCGAGATTTATCGTCCTTATGTTGCAAAGACTGCAATTTCTTTTGAATATACGGTTCCATCTGTTTCGGAATTTCAAGGCCGTATTTGCCATACACTTGAACGATTTCCTTATTTAAAAGCAGTTGACGAAGGAAAGATCCTGGGATATGCGTATGCTTCTCCGTTTAAGGAACGCGCGGCCTATAGTTGGGCCGTAGAAACTTCGATTTATGTGGCGCAAGAAAAACGAAGAGCGGGAGTTGGTACGGCGCTCTATCGTGTTTTGGAGGAAATCCTGGCGCGGCAGCATGTGACGAATGTAAATGCCTGTATCGTTTATCCGCACCCGGAGAGCATTGCGTTTCATGAACGGCATGGTTATCGCATGGTGGCGCATTTTACAAAGTGCGGCTACAAGCTGGGAGCTTGGCATGACATGGTCTGGATGGAAAAATTGCTTGCTCTACACCCGGAAAAACCACAGCCGGTTATCCCGATAACCCAATTGGATGTGTCCAACCTGCTGGATGATTGAAAGGAGTATATGATGAAGAAAAATTTCTGGATGGGCGAACTTGTACGCTTGCGCGCGTTGGAGGAATCCGACGCGGAGAGCGAATATTACGCGATCACACCTGATTTTGACTCGGAAAGCGAACGAATGGGAGATTCCATCTCTTTTCCTGTCAGCCCGGAGCACATGGCAGGCGTTATTGCGGAGATGTCGCAGCATGAACCGGAAGGGGACGAAATGTGGTTGGTGATTGAAAATATGGACGGCGAAGTGGTTGGCAACTTGAATACGCATTCCTGTAACCGGCGTATGGGACATTTTCGTTATGGCATTGACATCGGTTATCGGTGGCGGGGAATGGGTTATGGCCGCGACGCTGTACTTTTAATTCTGAAATATTTTTTTACGGAACTGCGTTATCGCAAATGCACCGTGGGTATATATGAATTCAACGAGGCGTCGATTGCGTTTCATGAGAGCCTGGGATTTCAATTGGAGGGCCGGCTGCGCGATATGGTATTTACCAACAACCGTTTCTACGATGAGTTCCACTATGGCATGACAAGCGATGAGTTTTGGGAACGTTACGGCGGGAGTATTTCATTTTGATAACAATTTGAATTTTTTCTTGCATTTCATGTTCCATAGAGATATAATTCCCTTACTCTATGAAGGAGGTATCCATGCATGGTGCGGCGCAGCGAGTTTTCTTGTGACATGATGTGGTTCGGTATTGCGTTTTTTGCAATGATCGAGCCTGTTTTGTCGTGCTGACGCCATTCCTTTACGAGGATCACACGCGGTGCAGGCCGGAATTTATTTCCCCTGCACCGTTTTTATATCCGACTTTCGGTGCCGGGGAATGGGTCGGACCTGCCGGATGACAAACCGGATGCGTGTTCCCCTGGCCAGGGAACCGCTCCCGGATGGAAATTTGGGAGGAAATGTTATGGAGAACAACGAAGCCGTTCGAAACCATTACGATGAAAACCCGGCATATGAATGGGAACGCATGTCGCGCCATCCGTTTGAATTTGAGCTGAATTTGCGTTTTTTAAAACGGTACATCCAGCCGGGAGACCGTGTTTTGGATGTGGGCGGAGGCCCAGGCCGCTACAGCTTTGCCTTGCAGGAGATGGGCTGTGACGTTACGCTGGTAGATCTATCGCCGGGGAACATTGATTTTGCCAGAGAAAAAGCGCGGGAATTCGGAGTTCCCCTGCGTGCGTTTGTCGCGGATGCACGGGATCTGGCTGTACTTGCAGATGAACAATTTGACCATGTGCTATGTATGGGGCCGCTTTATCATCTGCTTTCAGAATCTGACCGGGAGCGGGCGGTATGGGAGTGCCTTTCGCATTTGCGAGCGGGCGGCATGTTTGCCGCAGCCTATATTGCAATGGTGAGCGGCATCATTTATATGGGACGCAAAGCCCCCGAACTCTTGACGAAACCGGAGGAACTGGCACCACTGGAGGCGTTTCTTTGCCAAAAGAGTTGGAGCGGGCGGAGCTTTACGCAGGCGCATTTTACCGACGCCGAGGAAGTGCTTCCATTTATGGAACGGTTTCCGCTTGAAAAACGACATTTTTTGGCAAGCGAGCCGATTGTCTGTGCATTTGAGGATCGGATTTTGTCCTGTGGCCCCGAAGTAACAGCTGCGTGGCTGGATCTTGCGGAGAAAGTGTGCGAACAGGAGCGTTTCTTCCATTTTACGGAGCATTTTTTGTATCTCGGACGGCGCGTATAAATTTCGTGTTTTAGGGAATGCTGTCTTCATGAAAAAGATTGCATTTTATGACGCGAAACCCTATGATAAAATCTGGTTTGAACGCCTCAATCCGGGCTATACGCTCAAATGGTTTGAAACAAAGCTCGATCAGGAAACGGCGCCGCTTGCAGATACCTGTGACGTAGTTTGCGCTTTTGTCCATGATACGCTTGACCGCGAGACATTGTCCACGCTGAAACGGTTTGGTGTACGTGCCGTTGCCCTGCGATGCGCGGGATACAATCATGTGGATATACAAGCCGCGGAAAAATTGGGCATTACAGTGTTGCGTGTACCTTCGTATTCCCCACACGCTGTTGCGGAACACGCTTGTGCGCTGCTTCTCACGCTCTGCCGGCGGATCCATCGTGCTTATGAGCGCACGCGTGAATTCAACTTTAGTTTAAACGGTCTGATGGGCGTTGACCTGTATGGCCGTACGGCGGGTATCGTCGGTATGGGACGGATTGGAAGGGTATTTGCAGAGATTTGCCATGGATTTGGCATGCATGTGATTGCCTATGATGCCTGTCCGACTCCTGCGGAAGGCGTGGAGTTTGTCTCACTTTCCACGCTTTTGCGTACGGCGGATGTGATTTCCCTGCACTGTCCGCTGACATCTGAGACCCGAAACATGTTGGATGCGGCTGCCTTTTCTTTGATGAAGGGCGGCGTATATGTGGTGAATACCTCACGCGGAGAACTAATCGACAGTGAGGCGCTGCTGGATGCTCTGCGCACCGGACGTGTACGCGGTGCGGGCCTTGATGTCTACGAGGAAGAAGAAGATGTATTTTATGAAGACAGGAGCAACGAGACGGACCGCGATACGGTTTTGGCGCTCCTTACGACACATCCCAATGTGATCGTCACTTCACACCAGGGATTTTTGACGGAAGAAGCACTTTGCAACATTGCGCGCGTGACGTATGAAAATCTGGCTGATTTTTTCGCAGGTCATCCCTGCCAAAATGCCTTGACGGGTGGGAAACAGCCTGCGGGCGTGTGAAGCGTGTTTTAGTTGTAAGCGGACGAGAACGATCTTATGAAAAAGCCCGGCACATGGAATTTCCATGTGCCGGGCTTTCAAAACTTTATGCACAGAACAAATTTTCGTATGTTCACTGAAGCTGCGGTGCGTTTTCCGCATATTGCATCAATTCAATTTTATTTCCATCGGGATCGACCGTCCAGCACTGCCAGTTTCCGTCTACGCCAATTTTTGGTGCGGTAGTCAATTCCGCGCCTGCCTCGACAATCCGTTTGGCAATTTCCTGTACGTCGTCTACCTGAAAACACATATGGTTAAAAGACCCGGCGTTTGGCTGATTGTTGTTGTAAAACAACTCGATAAACTTGCCGGGGGCGACCTTTACATATTCAATCCAGGGATTTCCCTTCTCATCTGCAAGCGAAAATGCTTTGGAAAAGCCAAACACTTTTGTGTAAAAGGCGATGGATTTTTCCATATCCCGGACATTCAGCGCAATGTGAGCAAACCCTGATACCATAGAAAAGCCATCCTTTCTCCCAGATAAAAATTTAAAAATATCTTACAGCGTTTCGCTTTCTCCAACTTTTAAAATATGGACGTCCACCCCGGCGTCAGCGGCTGAGTCCCGAATCCAAGATTCCCGACATCCGTTGTATGGATAGTAGACGTCGTGATGAGTCGGAATGTAATACTTGACGCCGACTGCTTTTGCAAGCTTTGCAGCTTCGATGCAACTGATGTTGCCAATGCAGTGCGACGCAGTGCGGTAATAATCTGCACCATTGACAGGGAGAAGCATAACGTCCGGCGCCATCTGCGTCAATTTTTCTGTTAAACCGTCGTAAAGTGTCATATCGCCGCCAAAAAAGACCTTTTGCGTTCCGCAGGTGAGCAAATACGAAAGCTCCAGGAAGTGCTCGTCGTCATCCTGATGCAGCTTCTGGTGTGCGCAGGCAACCGGTGTAACGGAGAGATCCCCCACCGTAAACGTGCGATCCGCATTGGCCGGATGTGCTTGAAGACCAAATTTGGCCGCGAGCGGGACGACAGGTTCCGGAACATACAGTGCCGCCGTGCCGCCCGCCTCATAATAAGGCTTCAAGGTTTCCCGGTCAAAATGATCGCCGTGGGCGTGGGAAATTAAAATGATATCCGGTTTGAGTTCCTGTAAAGTGGTAGGAGCGGGGAAAGCTCTATGCCAAGGGGACCCCTCCGGTTGATTGCGGTCAATGGAATCCGTCAGATAGGGGTCGGTGACAATCCGTACACCGCCGGCCTCGATTAGAAATGTACATTGACCAAAAAAAGTAATTTTCATGTCTCGTCTCCTTTCGTATCTTTTCTATCTGTTACCGGACGTTTTGTGCGTGACTATCCGGCATAAGATCGAACCTAAAAACCTCCGTTTTGGAAAGCTTTTAAAACCGTGCATCCAGGGGCTCGTTGTCCATCAAAGCGGCAGGATCTATGGAGAAAATCCGTGCGACGGTATCGCGCAGCTTTCGTGCGTCGGAGAGGAAAATCTTTGCGTCTCCAAAAGTCCCGACTATTGTCGCGCCATCGCGAATGGCAACCGGTTCCACTTTCCAAAAGGTTTCCGAAATCAGTGGCGCACAGTGCCGGTGCTGTGGCGTGTAATGCCGTTTCCCTTCATAATCGACAACGTATAAATCCTGTGTGCCGGGCGTCAACGTTCCGGGAATGTGTTCCCATTCCTCAACGCCGTGGATATAGGTGTTGCGCGTAAAATTCACACCGATCAGCATGATTTGCGCCCCACGGGTATAGAGACGGTGATAGACGCCGCCTTCCGGACAGGGGGTTACGGCTTTTTCTTCTCCTGCAAGAAATTCTGCCGCACCTGTCCCGATTGCCGCTACAGAGTGTGTCGGATGCAGGGAACGACGCACGCCCTCGCGTTTCCGAAAGAGCTCCGGCAGAATACCGACACATACAGGTGTATACAGAACGTCCATCACCGGATTTTTCGGGTTGACGTTATCCCAAGTGTGGGTGGGGAGGACGAGCAGCCCATTTTTCATGTATTCCATCAGCGCGTCAAGTACCGTATCGGCACGGCCTTCTACGTCGCCGATGCTCTTATAGGAAGAATGAACGAAGAGCGTCCCGTTTGGATTTACGCCAAGACGTTCCAGATCGTGCATCAGACTTTCTTTAGTATGCATAGGAAACCTCCGCATCATATTGTTTAAGATTACCTTACCACATCTGCAGGAATCTGTCCAATGTTTTTGTGTAAAATCGCCCAATTTTTTCGAAGGAAAACAGAATGTGGATCGTAGTTTTAACAGATGTCGAGGCAAGCAAAAAAGATTTTTTGCTTGCCTCGATGGATATGAATTCAGTAAAAAGATGAGATTTTCACGACGGTTTCAGTTGACGGAAACGGCGTCGGTCTCCTGTTCCGGATTCTCCTTGTACCACTGTTCCTGCGCTTCCCAAAGCCGGCGGTATTCGCCCTCTTTTTGTACGAGTTCCTCATGGGTACCGAGCTGGACTGCGTGGCCGTCCTGCATGACAAGGATTCGGTCTGCCAGACGAACGGAGCCAATGCGATGCGTGACGATGACGGCGGACTTTTCCCGGGAAAGCTCGGCAAACCGGTTATAGACACGTGTTTCTTCATAGGGATCGATGGCTGCTGTCGGTTCATCCAGAATAATCAGGTTGTGATTGCGATAGAAACCACGGGCGATGGCGACCCGTTGCCACTGTCCGCCGGAGAGATCGACGCCATCGAATTCGCGGGAAAGCATGGTGTCATACCCGTTTGTAAAAGATGCATCGGCGGAATCACATCCCGCCATTTTGCAGATTTCTTCCAGTTGCGCAGAATCCGCCTGTTTTGCGGTATCTGAAATGGCCAGATTTTCCCGCAGTGTCATTTGGTAACGCTGATATTTCTGAAATACAGCGGTGGTCCCTTGATAGAGCGCTTCCGGGTCAATTTCTCGTGTGTCGACGCCGTTATGCAGAACCCGTCCTTCCGTTGGTAAATAAAGCCCGGATAAAAGCCGGACAAGTGTAGATTTACCGGAACCGTTTTCTCCGACAATGGCAAGTGTTTCACCGCGACGCAAGGTAAAACTGACGTGCGAGAGGGCTGGACGTTCCGTATTAGGATAAGAGTACGTGACATCTTGAAAAGTAATATCGCCCCAAGCGGGGGCCTTTTTGATTTCGCCGCTACGTTCTGGAAGTTCGAGAAAACGAACGTAGTTGATCGTAGCGCCGAAATTTTGAGCAAGTCGCCCGATGTGCATTTGGACAACTTCCGCCATGATACTGTACAGCATCCCCATATTGGCAAACACAGCCGCAAACGCACCGACGGTGATTTCTCCAGCCATGAGCGCGGTAAAAAGCATATAAAGGATTCCAAAATACCCAAGTATCGTAATAACGTTCATGGAAAGCTCGAATAAACTTGAGCGGAACTCCGCCCGCATTCGAAGTTTTAAGCAGAGCCGGTAGCTTTCTGAAAATTTTTCCTTAAAGTAGGCAAAACCACCAAGCAACCTTGTTTCTTTTAAATATTCGCGATCTGCGACTGCCTTTTCATAATATTCATATTCGCGGCGCTTTGGTGCGGATTCGTCTTCCAGTTTTGAAAATACTTTTGCACGAATCAGCTGCGTAAGTGCCGTGGGGATGAAGATAATCACAATGGTCAGCAAGAACAGCGGTTTCAACGAGAAAAGGTACCATCCGACGAATAGAAAGTAAGGGAGATAAAAGCAGAGAATAATTTCTATGACGGCGAAAAGCTCTACTGCAGCGCCTGCGCCCATTCCCGCTTTGTTGATATCGTCAAGCGTTTCCGTATTTTCAAAAACTTCCGGAGAGAGACGCCTGATCCGTGCGTTAATTTCAAACCGAAACATCTGCATTTTGCGCATGTTCAAAACATACCACATATAATTGGAGATCCCGTTTAAAAGCTGCGTCATGACGGCGGTAAAAGCCAGCGCGGCAAAAGCAAGAAGTACACTGCGAAATTCCGCAGTTTTTCCCACAAAACTTGCTGTTGCGTCAAAAAAATACTGTCGCACAAGAATATCGAATCCCCAGAAAAGACCATGTATGATACTGATTGCTACTGCAATCCAAAAATATACCGGAGAAATTCTGATAATTTTCGGCGTAATTGTTTTGAGGAGCAAGAAGAGGTTCAATTTTTCGTTTTCTTTCTTTTTCATGCGTACCAACTCCTTTGAGCCTCAAACATTTCCGCGTAGATACCGCCCGAAGCGACGAGCATTTCATGGCTGCCCTGTTCGGCAACATGACCGCTATCTAAAACGATGATTTCATCCGCCAGACGCGCTGCACCCAACCGATGCGTAATAAAAATGGTGGATTTGCCGGCGCTGATCTGCCCGAACATTCGATAAACCTCGCTTTCTGCCACAGGATCGAGCGCAGCGGTCGGTTCATCGAGAATACGCATGTGCGCCGGATTATAAAGCGCGCGTGCAATGGCAAAACGTTGCCATTGTCCACCGGAAATGTCTACGCCGCCTTCGTGAATTTTTCCAAGCCAGGTATCGTAGCCCTGCGGCAACTCCCGGATGGCCTCGTCCAGACCAATAAATTTTGCCACCTCCTGAATTTTTGCGTCGTCATAGGAAAGTACGTTGCCGAGCGCAATATTATCGGCGGCTTTGACGTAATACCTTGCAAAATCCTGGTAGACTACGCCGAACATCGCTTTGAGCTGCGCCTGGGAAAATTCTCGAATACTGCGTCCATCGATGAGAATTTCCCCTTCAAAGTTGTCATAAAGGCCGGTGAGGAGTTTGGTTAAGGTAGTTTTTCCGGCGCCGTTGACCCCGACAATAGCGTAGTGCCGTCCCGCTTTCAGCGTCAGGTTGAGGTTTTGCAGGACGTAGAGCTCTGTACCGGGATAGCGAAAGCTGACATTTTGAAACGCAATGGTGTCAAAGCAAACCGTCTCTGCGGGGACAGGAGGATCCAGCGCGCCTGCTGATTCTTCCAGTGCACAGAACTTGATCAGATCGCGGAGATACGCCATGTTTTTTGCCAGTTCATGTGTGACAGAAGAAAGCTGCCAGGACATCATCTGTACCAGGGAGAGAGTTGCCGTAACGAGAGAGATGAACATACCGGAGGACAAATCTCCCTGTGTGTAGGGAACGAGCAAAATGGCAATGATGGAGAGCGAGAGAAGCGCTGTAATGATGGAAGATGTTTTCATACGGATAAATTGCTGCTTCAGCGTCCTCACTTCAATCCGGCGCGCTTGGTCCGCACGTTCCAGCCAGCGGCGGTTGACGTCTTCTGTGTAGTCGAAAAGAGCACGTTCTTCTGCCGCTTCGCGGGACAGGATCACAGATTTCAGATAATCCGCCCGGCGGCGGTGCTTCTCCGCTTCCTGCCAGGCCGTATATTCTTTTTCCCCGGCCTTTTTGGAAATTAAGAAAAGTGGTATGGAAATGGCAAGAATCGCAAGCCCGGCCCACCAGATTTGTGCGGTGATGAGCAACAGAAGGGAGCCGACCCGTACAATAATGGAGATCAGGTTCAAGATGGTACAGAAAGCGTTTCGAATTTGCAGTTCCGGTTCTTTACAGACTCTTGCGATAAGATCCCAGGTTTCATTGTTTTCAACATGATAATAGGCCAATTTTGCCCGCTTTTCCAAGATTTCCGTTCGGTAAACGGCGCCTAATTGTTGGTCAATGCCCAGTGTGGTAAACCGATTGATTGTATTGGAAAGCGTATCGTAGGCCAAAAGGAGCAATAAATAAGTGAGCGGAGGAAAAATCGCAGAATAGGCGGTATTTCCTGCAAAAATGGCCAGCGCTGTATCGACAAAAAGCGCAGTAGCCATGGCCTGCGCCGTTGTCGTGAGTGAAGACAAGAGCATATGCAGGCACTTGCCAATGGAAGGAATAGGCGCGGCTTGAAAAGGAATCAGGATAAAATCCCAAATTTTGTAACGCCGGCTTTGTTCAATATATTTCAAGGAAACACCGCCTTTTCAGAAATACAACTTCCTGCCCTAATTATGAAAAATAGTTTAATATACTAAAAATATTTTGTCAAGGTCTATCAAAAATCTGTCGAATTTTATAGAAAAATCTGTACCTTTTCCCCGTTGGCGCTTTCTACGTCGACCAAAGGTTGCCCTTTTAAATGACGCCGTGCACGACAAAATCCACGCATCAGGGTTCGTGTTTGCGCATAGGTCATCTCGGACAAGGAATCCACTTGCGGTACGACAAATTTTTGGACAAGCAAAGCTCCCAGAGAGTTAAAAACCAGGTGGGTGGGAATAGGAATATAAATATTACGCCCATTGGCGTTGACATGGATCTGCATGCGTCATTCCACCACAATTTCCACAATATCCCCATTTGCACTTTCGACTTCCACCAATTTTCCGATCAGTCCTCGGTCGACCAGAAGAAGTACTTTTTCCAAGTCAATGTTTTGCAAGTTTGGATTCCCCGCAACTTGCGGCAGACTCAGACCGACTTCCAGTGCCGTTTTCACCAGCACAAGCGGCAGGTTTACGCGAACTTTGTCGCCATTGGAGGAGTTTACAATGATATGTAAAATCATATCGTCTGTATTTTTTCGTTTTTCAGCAGGCAAAATGGCCACCTCCGGTTCCGGATTGTTGTTTAACAGCGCATCAATGGTGGTGTTGTATAGTTGGGCAATTTGTGGCAACAACATGACGTCAGGACAGGAGGAATCGTTTTCCCATTTGGAAACTGCCTGCGGGGAGACGCCGAGACGCTCGGCAACCGTATCCTGTGTCAATCCATGTTCACGGCGAAGCGCAAATAATTTTTTTCCAAGACTCTGTTCCATAAAAATACCTCCTTTAATTGTGGGGGGACGGTTTCCGGCAGGCATGCAACCTGCTACGCCATAAATGTTGTATGAAACCGCCTAAAGCGTTTTTCCTGCTTTTATTGTATGGGGATATGTAGGAAAAATCAATCAACTGTTCTGGGAATCGCCCGCAAAATCACAACTGTAAGTAGAAAAATCACTCTACTATTGGTTGATATCACGTCTAAAAAATCTGCGCCCCATTAAAAGGACGCAGATTTTTTAGAAAAAAGGGATTATACGATGTCCAGCCAGGTTTTACGAGTGGGAGCAGGGTAGTCGCGGGAAAGTTCCGCCAAATCCTCGGCAGTCAACGAAATATCGAGAGCTTTGGCGTTTTCTTCCGTATGGGTGGGGGAGGAAGATTTCGGAATGGGGATGACATGGCTCCGTTGGAGAGTAAAAGCCAAAAGAATTTGCGCGGTACTGGCCTGATGACGGCGCGCCACTGCCGTCAATCCACGGTTTCCGATCAAACCGCGTTCGAGGTCTCCATATTGTGCAAGAGGGCAGTAAGCCATTGCGGTCATGCCATGAGATTCCAACCAGGGCAATAAATCAAATTCAACGCCACGCGACGCCAGATGATAGAGAATCTGGTCGGTGACGCAGTGTGTTCCGTTTGGAACCTGAATTAGTTCCTGCATATCGGAAGTATCCAAATTGGAAACACCCCAATGGCGGATAAGTCCTCGTGATATCAGTTCCTCCATGCACTCCACGGTTTCGGAAAAGGGGATATTGCCGCGCCAGTGCAGCAAATAGAGATCCAGATAGTCAGTGCCAAGCCGTTTTAAGGAAGCTTCGCAACTTTTAAGAATATTCGCTCGTCCGGCATTGTGCGGATAAACCTTGGAGACCAGATAAAGGGAAGCGCGGTCCGTTTCGCGTATGGCCTCGCCAATGAGCGCTTCGCTGCGTCCGCCGCCATACATTTCCGCAGTGTCGATGAGATTCAGGCCGCGTTCGATTCCACAACGGAGTGCAGCAAGTTCTGAGGAACGGCGACTGTGATTTTCTCCCAGATGCCAGGTGCCCTGTCCAAGACGCACGACAGATGCGCCGGAAGCAGTTTGAAAAGCGGGATGCGAGATGGTTTTCATGCAATACTCCTTTTTATTTGTTTCGATGTTTTTGGAAATAGGTTAAAAATTCCAACCAATCGCGCCGGCTGAGGAAATGGTCACCAGCGCGCATATGATAGCCGATGTATCCCTCGTGGAAGGCTTCTCCTGCAACAGGATAGCGGTCTGGCCCGGTAAAAGAGGGAAACATGCCATAGAAATCCCAAATTCGCGCAGAAGCCCAACATGCGCGGTACTGAGAGGTAGGGGCCGTCCAGAGATCGGCGTCGGCGGAGGCAATATAGAGCCGGCGCGGCGCGATCAGCGAGAGCAGAAAATGTTGATCGAACGGCAGCTTCGTTTCCTGTCCCGCGTACGATTGATACCGTTCGCAGAACCAATAAGGGAACGTATTGCAGATATCGCGAAGATGTTCTGCTTCGCGGGCTACGCCGCGCGATAATGCCGCGCCGCTACAGCCGGATTCATTTGCAAAGCAAAAGGCAAAACGCTCGTCGTTGGCAGCGGTCCAAAGGGCAGTTTTGCCAAGCCGAGAGTGTCCAACAATTCCGATATTTTTGGAATCAATGGTTTCCAGGGTTTGGATATAGTCCATTGCCCGCATGGCTGCCCAGGCCCAGATTGAAATTTTTCCCGGATCCGAGGCCTTGCGTTTTCCGTTGGGAAACAGCAGACCGGCCAAGCCGTCTGTAAAATTGGCGTCATCATGCGTTACATCATGATAGCAGAAGGAAAAACAGGCAAATCCATGATCGACAATCTCTTCCGTAGGCATGTAACGATCCGGTACTGCGTCACGAAAATTGATATGTAAAAAAGCGGGGCAGGGTCGGTTTGCTATAGGAATCACACAATAGAGAGGAAAGGTATGGCTTCCGTTTGCCGTTGTGATGCAAATATTTACCTGGAAAAATTCTGCGCTGCCACCGCCGAAACTACGAGATGGTTCTTTTTGATACCGGATATCACAGTCTAACTCCGGTAAAAAACCGTATTCTTCACGTGCAAGCAACGACAAAATGTCCGTGCGGCGTTTTTGAAAAAGCTCCAATGTCAAATTTTCAGGAGAAACAGGAGCAGGATACGCAAAGATATCGGGAAGGCCGAGTTCCAGGACATCGCGAAAGACACTCATGACAAATACCCCTTTCTAATGATCTGCTTATTATTTTACAACACTTTTTAAATGGAAACAATGTTTTTTGCTGCAGGGGATTTTCTGAGACGGATAAAATGCATTTTTTCCTGGAAAGTAAAGTTTTGCGGCAACGTCGCAAAAAAACACCACCTTCTGCTTTTTGAATGGCTAAGGCGGTCTTTTTAATTATTATAAAAATTTTCGGATATCCACCGCAAGGCGTTCTTCCAGGTTGATCAGTCGTTTTGTAATGTCTTTGGAAACTTCATCCGCCGCTTCATACTGGTTTAGATACTGATTGAGAGATTTGACGCCCATATTGCAACCGTCTGTCATCAAATCTGCAATTGTTTGATCTGAATAATCCATTCCCATTTTTACATTGGTTTTGATCCAAGACATGCTTTTTGCAATCGGATTGGGGTCTTTTCCGTCATCATGGTATTGGTGAAGTAGAGTTTGAATTTCACATTTCAGTTTTTCATGTTCGGTTTTGCAGTCTGACAGATATTGTTTCAAGGTGCGACTGTGGACCTGATCTAAAACGTCCTCAAAAGACGCAACCCCCATCTTAACGCCTGCGTCGCATTCCCGCAGCAGTTTTATCGTATCTTGTTCGATCATATATTTTTAGCCCCTTGCATTCAAGATAACTCTAGTCTGTGCCAATTTACGGTTTCATATACCTTTTTAATGTTTTAAGAAAAATCAAGGCGCTGCGTCTGGAACTGAAAAAGCTGGAAGATAAACGGTAGCAGCCTTTTTGGAAACGAGAAAAGGCGTAGCATTAAGCTACGCCCCTGCACAGATTGCCATATAGATTTGGCAATAAAAAATGCGGAGTGTCCTTTGTAGGATACTCAGATCCTATAAGGACACTCCGCATGGTCCGAGTGACGAGATTCGAACTCATGGCCCCTTGAACCCCATTCAAGTACTCTACCAAACTGAGCTACACCCGGACATTCACAGCTTTTACAGTATACAACGCATCCTTTTGATTGTCAAGCGTTTTTTCGTGCAATGTACAAAACTTTATTTAGAGACGCAGAATCACAATCATCCGTTGAAACGGCATCCTTCCTATGATATAATAAAGTAGAATTTTATTTGCCCGGAGGTTTTTAAGATGGATCAGGATATAAAACTGCTACGAAAGCTTGCCGCGCAATATGCTGCCTATGCAAACAGTGATGAGAATTACCGTAAAATGGAACTTCACCGTGCTTCAAACGATATGAAAAAAGGAACGCGCCCGGTGGTGCTGCTTTCCGAAATCCCATGGCATGAATTGCAGCCTGCAGAGGAATTGCAGCCGGTGTGCGAGGATCCGGTCCTTCGCATGGTGGAGACACAAATACGCAGGACTCTTTTCCAAAAAAAATACTTTCCCGGCGATATGGTGATACCGCCTTTTATTGGTGTGCAAAAACAAGTTTTTACAGAAAATGACGGGTTGCAGCCGGTTTATACGGAAGTTGACAGAAAGAGCGAGAACGAGGTTCAGGCTCATCAGTATGCTACACAATTCCATACCCTTGAAGATGTTGAGAAGATTCAGTTTGAAAAAATTGTATATGACCGCCATGCGACTATGCGCCGGTATGAGCGCGTCGCGGACGCAATTGGTGATATTATTCCGGTAAAACTGGTGGGAATGTATGCCGTGATGGGCATCTCTCATACACCATGGGATCTCTTGGCGCGTTATATGAATATGGATGACCTTCTATATAATATGATCGATGAGCCGGAATTGATGCATGCGCTGGTTTCCCGTTTTACAGATGTGTTTTTGGATCGCATGCGCCAATATGAGGAATTGGGACTTTTGGAGGGTGATTCTTACGATCTTCACTGTACGCCGGCGTTGACAAATGATTTGCATCCGGAAAGAGAGCATGTAAAACTGAATCAGGTATGGGGACGTGGTGCGGCGCAGATTTTGGGCGTTGTTTCTCCGGAAATGCATGATGAATTTGATATTACCTATCAGATACGTGCTATGGAGCCTTTTGGATTGGTTTACTATGGATGTTGTGAGCCTTTAGATCGAAAAATCCATATTGTAGAGAAAATACCGCATTTAAGAAAAATTGGAGTTACGCCATGGGCGGATGCCAATATGGCGATTGAGGCGATTAACGGTCGTTTTGTTGTGTCCGCAAAAGCAAATCCCGGCCTTGTGGCTTTGCCGTCTTTGGATCTTGATGCAATTGAAAAAGAAATCAAAACAATTGTGGATGCCTGTTATCGGTATGATTGCACCTGCGACCTGGTTTTAAAAGATATTACAACTGTTTGCGGACGGACGGAGAACCTCATGGAATGGGAACGTCTGGCAATGAAACTTGTCCAGTGTCATTGAGTAAAAAATGATTGTGTTAGCTGTGATTTTGGTGTATAATAATCATCGGAAGATTTTGTGACCGGAGGTGGGCCATTGACACAGACAATCGTTGTGGCCTCCGGAAAAGGCGGAACGGGAAAAACCTCCATAACAGCCGGAGTGGGATGTGCGTTGGCGGAATTGGGACGTCGATGCCTGTTGATTGACGCCGACGTCGGGATGCAGAGCCTGGATATGGCGCTCGGCGTACATAATTACGCGGCGTTTGATTTCTCCGATGCGGCGCGAGGGAATATTGCGCTGGCGGACGCGGCAGTTCCACTGGCGGATTTTCCACAGGCGTCCGTGTTGGCGGCGCCTCCCGATCTGGAGGAAGTAGGAACGAATGCGCTGCGTACGATCACACATAACATTCGGGAAATGGATCTTTATGATTTTGTGTTGATCGATGCGCCTGCGGGTCTTGGAGAAGTATTCCGGATGGCAGCTTGTGCCGCAGATGCGGGAGTGATTGTTGCTACGGCCGACCCGATTTGCCTGCGCGGGGCCGAGAGAACTGCGCAGGAATTGATGTCCTGCGGCGTGGCAAATCTTCGTCTGGTGGTAAATCGTGTCCGTCCGGGCCTTATGGATCGTGGCCTGCCCAATATTGATGACGCCATTGATTCCTCCGGTGTACAGCTTTTGGGATATGTGCCGGAAGATGAGTCCGTCATTGTATCAGCGGCCTATGGTGTTCCGTCGCTTTTGACGCCGCGGAGCCGCGCGGCGCGCGCGTACCGCAATATCGCGAAACGGTTAGTAGGGGAACAGGCGCCGGTTTTAAAATTAGGGCGCCGATAGGGAAAAGGAAAGAGAGAGTGTAATATGAATATTGCCCTGATTGCACACGATAAAAAGAAAGAATTAATGGTTCAGTTTTGCATGGCTTATTGCGGTATACTCTCCAAACACAACCTGTGCGCGACGGGAACAACGGGTAAGTTGATTGCCAAGGAGACCGGACTGGATGTTGATTTGTTCCTTTCCGGAAAGCAAGGCGGCGACCAGCAGATTGGTGCGCGTGTGGCTTATAATGAAATTGATATGGTCATTTTTTTAAGGGACCCCATGACCGAGTTACAGATTGAACCGGACGTGGCGGCTATGCTTCGTCTTTGCGATCTCCATAATATTCCGATTGCCACGAATATCGCAACTGCTGAACTTTTAATCCTTGGCTTAGACAACGGTTATTTGAGTTGGCGCGATGTGGTGAATCCGAAAAATAGTAAAAAAGGCAGAATTATTTGACCTGCTTTTTGTATGAGGTAAAAATATGGCAGAAATTATAAAAGCGCCGAAGGGAACACATGATGTGCTCCCTTCGGAATCATATCGGTGGCATTATCTTGAAAAAACGCTGCGTGATGTCGCCGCGGCGTTTAATTTCCGCGAGATTCGTTTTCCCGCGTTTGAGCATACAGAGTTGTTTATCCGTGGCGTTGGGGATACGACGGATGTTGTCCAAAAGGAAATGTATACCTTTGAGGATAAAGGCGGGCGGTCTATCACGCTGCGGCCGGAAGGAACGGCGTCTGTGGTGCGTGCGTTGATTGAAAGCGGTGCGATTACCGGTGCGCTGCCTGTAAAATGTTATTATATCGCGCCGAATTTCCGTTATGAAAAGCCGCAGGCGGGGCGTCTTCGCCAGCACCATCAGTTTGGCGTGGAGTGTTTTGGCAGTCCCTATCCGGAGGCGGACGCGGAAGTGATCAGTCTGGCGGATACTTACCTGCATAAGTTGGGAATTCATGATATTACGGTACACATCAACTCTATCGGTTGCCCAAATTGCCGGCCGAATTATCATGAGGCGTTGCGGGAGTATTTCCGTCCTCATCTTGCGGAATTGTGTGAGACATGTCAGGAGCGTTTTGAACGAAACCCCATGCGCTTGTTGGACTGCAAGAGTCCCATATGCCGGGAAATTGCTAAAAATGCACCCACTACGTTAGATTATCTCTGTGATGACTGCCGGACGCATTTTAACAGAGTCTTGGAGTTGCTCGAGATAATGGGCGTTGGCTATGAAATTGATCCGGGGATTGTACGCGGTCTTGATTATTACACCGGCCCGGTTTTTGAATTTGTATCGAATGATATTGGCGCGCAGGGAACGGTGTGCGGCGGCGGCCGGTATAATGGACTGGTTGAGCAGTTGGGCGGGAAACCAACGCCTGCATTGGGGTTTGGCTCAGGTCTGGAACGGCTTTTGCTGGTGATGGAGGCCTTGGGCGTGGACATACCCTGTGAAGATGTTTGTGATGTGTATCTGGCTCCTGTTGGAGAAAAAGCTTCCAATGCGGCGCAGAAATTGACTTTGCAGCTTCGCCGCGCAGGGATTGCTGCCGAACGTGATCTTTGTGCCCGGTCTGTGAAAGCACAGATGAAATATGCGGATAAGCTGGGCGCGCGCTATACGGCTGTGATTGGCGACGATGAAATTTCCAGCGGTATGATCCGCCTTCGCGATATGAAGACGGGCGAACAGCGGGATTGTCTGCTTTCCGCAGATTCGATTGCCGCGGCAATCGGCAAATGAGTGAAGAATAAAATACACAGAAAGAAGGATTACCGGGATATGTTCCAGTCACGTACCAATACCTGTGGAGAATTGCGCCTTGCCGACGTCGGAAAAAGGGTGACGCTTGTCGGATGGTTGGATAGTATCCGCGAAGTTTCCGCGAATTTAATCTTTGTTGTGCTCCGTGATTTTTATGGGACAACACAGATTGTGGCGGATTGTGAAGAAATGATCCGGCAATTGAAGGAAATCACGCGGGAATCGACTATCCAGGTAACCGGCGTGGTGCGGGAGAGATCCAGCCGCAATCCGAAGCAGGATACCGGTGATATAGAATTGGTGCCGGAGCGGGTCAGCGTACTGGGCCGCTGCCGTTATCATGAGTTGCCGTTTCAGGTGAACCGCAGCCGGGAGGCTGATGAGGCGGTTCGCTTAAAATATCGTTTTTTGGATTTGCGCAACCCGGAGGTAAAGCGCAATATGGTTTTGCGCAGTAATGTCGTTGCTGCGCTGCGGGCCAGCATGATCGAGCATGGATTTTTGGAAATTACAACGCCGATCCTGACTGCCTCTTCGCCGGAGGGTGCGCGCGACTATCTTGTCCCGGCGCGAAACCATCCGGGAAAGTTTTATGCGCTGCCGCAGGCTCCGCAACAGTTTAAACAGCTTCTGATGACGGCGGGTTTTGACCGCTATTTCCAGATTGCGCCCTGTTTCCGGGATGAGGACGCCCGTGCCGACCGTTCGCCCGGCGAGTTTTATCAGCTTGATATGGAAATGGCGTTTGCCACACAGGAAGATGTTTTTGCTGTGATTGAGGATGTCCTTCCGCCTGTTTTTGAAAAATACGGCGCATATCATCGCGCTTCTTCCGCGCCTTTTGTACGCATTCCCTATCGGGAAGCCATGGACAAGTATGGCTCTGATAAACCGGATTTGCGTATTGACTTGACTGTTTCCGATGCAACGGACTTGCTTGCCGGCTGCGGGTTTGAACCATTTGCCGAGGGAAATCGGATAAAGGCTGTGGTGGTTTCTGGTTTTAAAGAAACCAGAAAATTTATTGATAAAGTCTGTGCCGACGTGGAAGTGCAGGCAGGAAGCAAAATGTACTGGTTCCGCATGGACGAAAACGGCGAGTTTGTCGGTGGAATTTCCAAATTCCTCTCGGACCGTCATGACGCGGTAATTACTGCATTGCAGCTGACGCCGGGCTGTTTTGTCGGGCTTTCTGCCGGTACGCTGGATGCTGCCAGAAAAACGGCTGGCGTAATGGTTAAAACGCTTGGCGCACGTGTACCGGGTCATATGGATCCGGAGCAGTATGCGTTCTGCTGGATTGTGGATTTCCCGATGTATGAGGTGGGTGAGGAATCCGGGGAATTGGAATTCTGCCATAATCCGTTCTCCATGCCTTCCGGAGGTTTGGCAGTCCTGGAAGCGGCCGAACGCGGAGAAGTGGATCCTTTGACGATTACTGCCGATCAGTATGATCTTGTCTGCAATGGTGTGGAACTCTCCTCCGGTGCGGTTCGAAATCATGATCCGGACATCATGGTGAAGGCATTTGAATTGGTGCGTCTGGGTGAAGCGGATGTCAAGGCGAAATTCCCGGCCATGTATAATGCCTTCTGTTATGGCGCGCCGCCTCACGCTGGGATCGCGCCGGGTGTCGACCGTATGGTCATGCTTCTGGCAGGGGAAGAATCAATTCGTGAAATTATTCCGTTCCCGATGAATAAGAACGCGCAGGATCTGATGATGGATGCACCGAGTGAAGTAACGCAGCGTCAGCTTGATGAACTGCATATTCAATTGCATCTTCCCAAAAAGGAATGATTTATGAAAAAGGGATTCAAAGAGATCCTTCCGGCGGTATTTGTTGTTTTTGCAGGAATTGCCGGCGGTGTCCTGCGGGGGATGGAATTAACGGGATGTTACGATGACAGCACCGGATTATACACGGTTGCTCCGGTCACATATGTCCTGGTGGGCATGTCTGTACTTGTTATTGCATTTTGCCTGTTTGTGGCACTGTGGAAAGGGCCGGACAGCCGCGGTTATTTGGAAATTTACCGCTGTGGGGTGCCGGGCGCGATGCTCTGCATGCTTTCCGGCGTTGTCATGTTGGCGGCTGGACTGATGCGTACGATTTCGTTTCAGACGGATGGGAAGTATTCCAGTCTATTGTTTGGTGTACTGACACTGCTTTGCGGTGTTTCTCTTATTGCGCTTGCGGCGGCGAGAAAACAGGAGAAATTGCCGGACATGACGGGGTTGGGCGCGGTTGTGACCGTGTTCTGGGGCTGTTTTATGCTTGTTCAGGTTTTTATGGAACATCCTGTGGAACCTGTTGTCCTGTTGTATGCTTATGACTTGCTTGCCATGTGTTTTTCCCTGCTGTCCATTTATAGCGCGGCAGGACAGATATTCGGACGTACGCATGTGCGTGTGGCCTTGTTTTCTTCGCTTGGGGCAGTGTTTTTATTGTTGGTAAGCGGACTTGGACGCTTGATGACGTTTTATATTACTGGAAGCACGCACTTTATCATGCAGGCGGACTTTCGTCTGATCGTATATGCTGCGTTATGTCTCTATTGCCTCTCCAACGCTGCCTCTGTATTGTGGAACGGGGGAACAGCACAGAAAAAGGATGGATTACAGCAAGATGATATTTCAAAATTGTAAGGCCGTTCTTTTTGATCTGGATAACACGTTGATCGTGCGCCGGTTGGCACTCCAAAAGCTTTCTTATTATGTAAACCGCTTTTATTTTTCAGATCGTACCGCGGAAGAACAGCAATCGATTGCCAATATTTTTGGGGAATGCTTTGAAAGCGGATACGCAGATTTACGCGAGTGCTTTGCGGTATTCCAGCAACGTACCGGATGGACCCATCAGGCAGGTTACCGGGATTTTAAGACAATGTGGGATTTTTATTATCCCTATTGTACCTGCCGAGAGCCTGATGCCGCCTGTGTTTTGGAACTTCCTCGGAAGGGATACCGGATTGCTGTTTTAACGAACGGAACGCCGGTATTACAACAGGGAAAAGTAGACGTGGCAGGTTTTCGGGATTGGTTTGAGTTCGTGATTGCGACCGGAGAAATCGGTCCGGATAAGCCGGATCCCTTTCCGTTTCGGTATGTAGCAGATAAAATGGGGCTTGTGCCGGAAGAGATCGTTTATGTGGGGGATTATCCGCCAAACGATATTGAGGCGCCGCGCCGTGTGGGGATGCATACAGTCTGGTTTTCTGCCTATGCTACCTGGGACGATCGGTTTGCAAGGGCGGATGCGGAAATTGCTTCGTTGAAGGAACTTCCACTCCTTTTTCCGGATTTGCATGCGGATGTTTTTGCCAATAGATAGGGTTTTGTGAGGAATCAGTAAGCGCCTGTGCGAAAAGCACAGGCGCTTTTGCGTTGTGATTCAATATTTTTGATCATGTGCTTAAAACCATTTTCTGCGCCAAAAAACTCTCTATTCCGCCTAAATATCCCCTGTCGTCCCTGAGGAGGGCCTGATCACCGTATTGAAAAGAACGTTAATTTGAACCAGTCAAAGGAAATCTATTTTTCTATAATTATTCCAAGTTGACAGGCTTTTTGTTTCCCACAATCCAAAAAAGTAAAGAGCGTGAAACTGTAATTGCAAATTTTTTGTAAAAACAAGTATTTTAGTAAAAGAGAATAATTTTTTTGAAATCCAAATTCGTCTAATAGATAAAAATGAGATGTGTTTTCTTTCTGCTCACTCAATATGGAAGAGTATGTTCTTTTTTGCGTAAAATTTTGCTTCCGTTTACTTCACAGCAAATCCGCCATTTTTCCCAGAAATACAGCTGCGCCAAGGTCTTCCTTTTTGCCAATTGATGAAAATTGCACAGGCATGCAGAAGGCAGTTTCTTTTTTCAAGGGTTCGTGCTATACTGTGCCCTGAATAATAGAGATGGTGATTAGGAAAGGGAGAAATTTATGGAGTACGTATTCCAATTTGGTGTGATCTTGTTGGTGACTTTTGCCGGTGAGATTTTTCACGCGTTGATTCCGTTACCGATTCCGGCGGGAATCTACGGCTTGGTGCTCATGTTTGTATGCTTGAAAACAGGGCTGATTCCGTTAGAAAAAATACGGAAATCCGCAAACTTTTTGTTGGACGCGATGCCGGTAATGTTCATTGGCCCCTGCGTTGGTTTTATGGATATTTATCGAGAGCAGGGGTTTGCGATTTTATATATCGCTTTGATTTCGATTGTCACGACGGTGCTTGTTCTGGCGGTGACCGGATGGTCTGCGCAGTTGATGATTTGGCGGAAGAGAGGCGGAAAACGTGGCTGAGTTTTTTGAAGAAAGCGTTTTTTTCGGCGCGGTAATCAGTGTCTTGGCCTATTGGCTTGGTACGGTGATCCAGAAAAAGTGGAAATATGCAATTTTTAACCCTATGCTGATTGCCATTGTTGTTATTATCCTCGTCCTGACTGTTATGGGGATCGATTATGAGGTATATAATAAAGGCGCGGATTACATTACATATTTTTTAACACCGGCAACGGTCTGTTTCGCAATTCCACTCTATGAACAGTATGAACGTTTGAAGAAAAACTGGAAGGCCATTTTTGTGGGTGCTTTTTGCGGTGTGTTGGCAAGTCTCTCTTCTATTCTCTTGCTCTCCATGCTCTTTGGCTTGACGCAGGAACAGTATATTTCCATGCTGCCGAAATCTATAACGACAGCAATTGGCATTGCACTTTCAGGAGAGTTGGGAGGTATCCCAACTTTGACAGTTGCTGCAATCATGGTGACAGGCATTTTTGGAAATATTTGCGCACGTTCACTTTGCCGGTTGTTCCGTCTAAAAGAACCTGCGGCGGTAGGATTGGCAATCGGTGCGGCGGCTCATGCGATTGGAACTGTAAGAGCGCGGGAAATCGGCGAGGAAGAAGGCGCAATCAGCAGCCTGGCAATTGTAGTTTGCGGGTTGTTCACCGTGTTGGCCGCCTCCATTTTTGCAGGGCTGTATTAAAATTGGAAAATCCAAATAATACAAAAAATGGATTTTTTACGGCGACTTTTTTCGCCACCCGGGTGCGTGTCAAAAGTCGTCAAAATCTTGATTTTTGACTTGCAAATTTGTTGGATTCTAATATAATAAATAATGTACTATGTAAACTAGTGTTTTGTAAACACGAAGACGAAACGCGCGCGATGAGAAACGGAGATTTGACCTGATGCGGAGGTTTTTTTGCAGATTGCCGGTGCGTCTGCTTGCATTGATAGAGTTGTTGGCATGTATGTGGATGCTTACGATGTCTGCTCATGTGATACAGATCAAGGAAGATGTTTCGGGAAAAATTATAGATGATGGTTTTGCTCACGTACTCGGAGGGTTGTCCTTGCCGCATACGGTAGAAGAAAAAGAGGATCCGCCAGTTATCGTTGAAGACGATTTGGAAAACGCGGATTCTGACGGGGAGATTGATTCAGGTGGGGAGGAGCCCGGTGAAACGGACGCCGAAGGAAATGAGACGGAAACACCAGTTGAAATTGTACCGGGAGGAATTCCGGAATCGGAGAGAGTAGATACCTCATATTTTGATGATGTGGTGTTCATTGGAGATTCTGTAAGTTTGAAATTACAGTACTATGTCCGCGACCAACGGCAAATTGATGAGACTTTTTTGGGGAAAGCGCAATTTTTAACGGCGGGGAGTTTTAGTTATATTAATGCATTGAAACCTGTGAGCGAAGAATCAGTACATCCTTCTTATCAGGGAACGAAGATGCTTTTGGAAGACTCTATCGCGGCCTGCGGCGCCAAAAAGCTTTACATTATGCTTGGCATGAATGATATTGCAGGTGGCCGGTATGATGCGACGCTTGAGAATCTGACAACGGTGATTTCGCGAATTCTCGAAAAGAGTCCGGATGTTGTATTTTATTTCCAATCGGTTACCCCCCGTACGGCGGATTCTCAAACGACGAAGTTGAATAATGAAATTATTCGCGGCTATAATGAACGGTTGCTGCAATATTGTGAGGATAATGGTTATTATTTTATTGATGTTTATGCGGCGCTTTGTGACGAGAATGGAGACCTTCCGCCAGAGTATTGCAGCGATCCCAAGTCGTCGGGTGGAATGGGAATCCATTTTACCAATGCGGCTTGTGAGGCATGGTTGGATTATCTTTATACGCATACTGCATAAAAAAAGGAGGGAAAATTTTGTGAAAAAAATAATTGCGTTTTCATTTTCATTTCTCGTTTTATTGACGATCGGATTGACAGGTTGCAGCGGCGCTTCCGAGCCGGATGTTTCTCTGTCTGAGATATTGGTAGAATTGGAAACGGCGGTTTCCATTGACGGCGCGTCGCAGATGACGGAGACAGACCTTCTTGATTTTTACGGAATCCAGGCTTCAGATATTGCGGAACAGGCTTCCCTGATATCCATGAGTGGCATTTTCCCGGATGAAGTTATCATGATTAAAGCGCAAAACGAGGAAGCATTGAACCGGATTTGTGAAAAGTTGGATAATAGGCTTCAGGAAGTTTTAAATCAAAGTAAGAGTTATGACGCAGAGAGTTATGCCATTGCGCAAAAGTGTGCGGTCGATGTCCGGGGACTCTATATTGCACTGTTTATTTCCCCTACGCACGAGACGATGACGCAACTGTATGCTGCGCATTTTGAATAATTTTATCCAAAAGGAAAATGGAAAACCCTGCCGACTAGCCTTTTTTTGCGTGCGGCAGGGTTTTTACCGTATAGCAAATGGAATTGTCCATCTTGAAGAATAATTTGACTTTTACGCGGAATGGTCTGTGTGAAAGCCCGGTTATTCGTAAAATTTTATGAAAGGTGTTCACATCGTACCGGGTTTGTGGTATCATGAACATAGGTTAGAGTGGGGAAATTAGCAGGGTTTCTAGTTGATATAGTCGGGGTATTTGCGTATGGAAAATATTTTTAGTACGGCTTATAATTATCTGCGAACATTTGCCTGGGTGGATGTTCTGGATATTTTAATAGCGGCTTTTTTGATTTATCAGGTATTGAAGTTTGTTCGTGGAACCAGTGTTGAAAGTGTTTTAAGAGGTATCATCGTCTTAATTTTGGTCTATTTCCTGGCAGATTTTCTTCAGCTGAATGTGATTCATTATATCCTGGCCAATACCATGCAGATTGGGTTAGTTGCTGTATTGATTATGTTTCAACCAGAACTTCGAAAAATGTTGGAATCGCTTGGCCGCAGTAAACTTTCCACGCTTCTTCGTCGCGATGAGGATGAGACAGATATTCGTATTATGATTCGGGAAGTTGTGGATGCCTGTAGTTCCATGTCTTGGTCGCGAACTGGTGCGTTGATTGTATTTGAACGGAATAAGCCGTTGGATGAAATTTTGACGGCGGCAACAGAATTGGACGCCAAAACGACAAGTGAACTGGTGAAGAATATTTTCTTTGTAAAGGCACCACTTCACGATGGCGCAATGGTGATTCGTCAGGCCCGCATCAAAGCGGCGGGATGTGTTCTGCCTTTGACGGAAAATGAAGCGCTTCCGAAGGAACTGGGTACCAGACATCGTGCCGGCATTGGAATTACGGAGAGCTCGGACGCTGTTTCGGTGATTGTTTCAGAGGAGACCGGCGTAATTTCTGCTGCGCAGGGCGGTGCGATTCGTCGGAATCTTTCTCCGGAAACGTTGGAAAACCTGTTAATTCATGAATTGATTGAGGAGCAGGAAAATAAGAACGAGGTCGTGGAGAAAACTCGGAACCTCTTCAACATTCGAAAGGGGAAGAGTAAATGAGAGAGTTTATCAAAAAGCATCATGTCTGGATGAAACTTTTGGCGTTTCTGCTTGCAGTCATTTTGTGGGGCATTGTTATTTATAATGAAAATCCAGAACGTACGTTGGATGTTGCCGATATACCGGTCGAAATTCTGGGTGAGTCTACATTGTTGCAGAATAGCGGACTTGTAGTTTCAGAAATTGGAAACGAGACGGTCTCCATCACGCTAAAGGGAACATTTAGTGCGTTGAGCAAGGTGGATACAAGTGATATCACAGTGCGTATGGACGTCTCCCAATATACAGAACCGGGAGAAGATTCGATTTCCTATGAAGTCAGCTTTCCGGATGGTGTGACAATTGAAGACCGTAGGCCGCGCCTGATCCCGATTGTGGTGGAGGAAATTGTGGAAAAGGAACTTCCGGTTCGCGTGGTGTATGAAAATCAACTCCCCGATGGTATTTCTGTGGATGAAGCAACCGTAGAGCCTTCGGTTGTAAGAGTTTCCGGTACGTCCAGCATGATGGAAAAGGCTGCCTACGCGTTGGTGACGCTGGACGCTTCGGAGCTGACATCGGATTATTCCGGCGAATGTGAGTATAGCGTAATTGATGAAGAAGGAAATGTACTGACTTCTGAGTTCACACGTTATGTTGACAGAACCGTTCAAGTGGATGTTCCGGTATATTTAACGAAAACTATTCCGGTAGAAGTTAGCATTGTAGCGAGTGCTGGCGTGCCGAAGACCAGTGTTGTAACCACATACGAACCGCAGGAAATTACAGTATATGGACATGCAGAGGATGTTTCTGCGTTAAAATCCATAAAATTAGGTGAAGTGAATGTGCGAGACTTTGTGCTTACCTATGACGATGAGTTTGCACTTACGCTTCCGGAAGGTGTGAGTTTTGTTGGAGATCCGGTTGAGACGGTGAATGTGCATATCTCTCTTCGAGGGATTGATACCACCCAGGTGACAGTGACAAGCATCTCCTTAGAAAATGTGCCGGAAACGGCGGAAATCGATTTGGAGACGACCAACCTGGAGATTATGGTACGTAGCCAGACAGACAAGTTGAAATCGGTTGATCCAAGCACATTCCGTGCAACGGTAGACTTTACCGATCTGGATTTGGTAGAAGGGCGCCAAATGGTGCCGGTAACAGTACGGTCCAGTATAGGTGGATATGATGTGTGTGGAACGTATAGTGTAATTATCAATGTTATCAGCACGGGAGAGAGGTAAGACAGCTTTTTGAAACAGGAAGCAAAAGTGGTGCGCGGCGGTACGATTGCCCGCGTGATGGTGCTGCGTAGCTCCGCCTGTACGGGCGATTGTGAGGGCTGCGGGTTTTGTGAGGCAGGGCAGCCGCTTTATGTGGATGCTTATAATCCATCCGGTGCGCAGGGTGGACAGACTGTAGTCGTGGAAACCGAGACAAATACGGTTATGTTATCTGCGGTGCTGGTGTACCTTTTGCCGCTGATTGTCTTTCTGGTGGTGTATTTTGCTGTTCAAGCAATCAGCACGGGAGAATATGTGCCGATTGCTTGTGCGTCCGGTAGTTTTGTACTCTCTTTTCTTGTTGCAAGGGGGTATAACAAGAAAAAAGCAGGCAGGCCAGCCTGTACGGTTGTGGAAATTCGGGATAACGGCGAACAGGGGTGACAAGAGCGTGTTTGGATATGTTCGGCCATATAAACCGGAAATGAAAGTCCGGGATTTTGAGAGTTTTCGCGCGATGTATTGCGGCCTTTGCCACACGCTGAAGCTTCGTTATGGCGTGGGAAGCAGGATGCTTTTGAGCTATGACATGTGCTTTTTGGCAATTTTAATGGCTGGTGTGACAGGCTGTGGTATTAAAACGTGTCAAAAACGTTGTGCGGCGGCATTGTTTCAAAAACGGGCGTGTGTTCGAGAAGATTTGGCGCTTGATTTTGCTGCAGATTGCTCTGTGATACTAACCTATTGGAAGTTATGCGACAGTGTGCAAGACGAACACGGGATGCGGGTATTGGGCGCCAAATGGGGCGCTTGGTTTCTGCGCCGAAAATACCGAAAGGCTTCCGACCGGCTCCCGGATTTTGCAAAAGCAGTGGAACAAGGAATTCACAGGCTCGATGCGCTGGAACGGGAAAATGTCCCTTCGCTGGATCGGGCAGCCGACGCTTTTGCCTCTATCATGCGGGAGGCAGCTGCTGGTCTTCCGGAAGAAAAAATTCGTCGTCCGGTGGAACAGATTTTATATCATATCGGCAGATGGGTTTATATCACCGATGCCTGGGATGATTTAGAGGATGATTTGAAAAGCGGAAGTTATAATGCGATTGTTGCCCGCTTTGCGGTCACAACCGCCGATGGCCTTGCCGAGGCGAAAGAGGCGGTACGCTTGACACTTTTGCAGTCCGCGCAGACGGCTGCGGCGGCTTCGGAGCTTCTGGATTTGGGCAGGAGTGACCCGGTAGTTAAGAATATTTTATACATGGGGCTTCCGGCTATGGCGGAGTCCGTGATGGAAGGTACAACAAAACAAAGGAGTTCAAGGCATGGATCCATATAAAGTGTTGGGTATTTCACCGAATGCCAGCGATGATGAAGTAAAAAAAGCGTATCGGGAACTGGCACGAAAATACCACCCGGACAATTATGTCAATAATCCGCTTGCTGATTTGGCGCAAGAGAAGATGAAGGAAATTAATGAGGCGTATGATATGATTACCAAGCAGCGGTCTTCCGGATCTTCAGCCGGCAGGTCGCAGGGGACATATTCCTCATCTTATACACAAAATACGGGAAGCCCGGCCTTTGCGCGAGTCCGTCAATTGATTATGTCGGGAAATTTAGATGCGGCGGAGCAAGAGCTTTCATCGTCGTCGGACCACGGAGCGGAATGGCATTTTTTGATGGGCAGTATTTATTTGCGGCGCGGCTGGTATGATGAGGCACGCCGGTATTTCCAAAACGCTTGCAGCATGGATCCAAACAACATGGAATATCGTATGGCTCTTCAGAATATGAACAATACAACTGCCTATTACAATCAAAACCGTGGCGTGACAAACGGAGCCGGATTTTGTGATGTCTGTTCCTCTTTGCTCGTCGCTGATTGTTGCTGTGAATGCATGGGCGGCGACCTGATTCCCTGTTGCTGAGCCTATGAATCAAAAAACGAGAAAGATAACAGCCGCTGCTTTTATGACGGCTGTTACTGTAGTGTTGGTATATTTGGCACAAATTGTGCCGACAATGAAACTTTCCCTTGTAGCAATAGCCGGCGTTGCGGCTGCGTTGATTGTTGCGGAACATGGCCCGGTTTATGGAATGCTGTGTTATGCGGCGTCTTCGGTCTTGGTCATGCTGTTGTCGCCGGCATCCGGTTGGCTGTATGTCGCTTTTTTTGGCTGGTATCCAACTGTAAAATGTTTGGTGGAGCGGATTAACCGCTTGGCGATCGAATGGATTTGCAAGCTGGCGGCCTTTAATGCGGCGTTTTTGTTGCTCTGGTTTTTGCTGCCTGCTATTTTTGCGGAAATAGTGCCCAAGTTGGCAAATGTTTTTGGGATCCTTTTTTTAGCGGGGAATGTGGCATTTGTGGTGTTTGATATTGGCTTATCCAGGCTTTTAACGTATTATATTCGCGTGATACTTCCCAAAATACAAAAGAAGTAAGAGGTTCTGACATGATAAAAAGCATGACGGGGTATGGAAGGGCCGTGAAAGAGCTCCACGGCAGAACAATTACCGTAGAGGTTAAAAGTGTGAATCATCGCTACTTTGACTGCACGGTGAAAACGGCACGGGTATATTCTTTTCTTGAAGATGCAGTAAAAAAAACAGCACAAAATTATGTTTCACGCGGGAAATTAGACGTTTATGTTTCCTTGGATGATACGGCCTCGGATGATGTGGAAGTGGTGTTTCATCAGAATGTTTTTGAGGCTTATTATAACGCAATGAAGGAAATGGCGGAACGTTATTCTCTGCGGGATGATATTTCCGTGACGGCTCTGGGCAGATATCCCGAAGTGTTTTCGGTTGGGAAAAAGGAAGCCGACGCTGAGGAACTGCGCGAGGATGTACTTGCTGTAACACGGGAAGCGTTGCTGGAATTTGGCGCGATGCGTGAGCGTGAAGGCCTTCGTATGTATGAGGATGTTTCCGCACGTGGTGCGGAAATCGGGCGCATGGTGGATGAAATTGCCGCTCGCTCTCCGCAGTTGGTTGTGGAATATCGCGAGCGGATAACCCAGCGCATACGGGAGATCCTGGATGGTGTTCAGCCGGATGAAAGCCGGTTGTTAACGGAAGCTGCTCTGTTTGCGGATCGTACGGCGATTGATGAAGAACTTGTGCGTTTGAAGAGCCATCTTTCGCAATTGGAGGAAATGCTGCAGGCAGAGATTCCGGTTGGCCGAAAATTGGATTTTTTGGTTCAGGAAATGAATCGGGAGGCCAACACGATTGGTTCCAAGGCCAATGACCTTGCAATCACCCGCATGGTTGTGGATATGAAAGCAGAAATTGAAAAAATTCGGGAGCAGATTCAAAACGTTGAATGAGGTGGAAAGATGAAGCTAATCAATATTGGATTTGGCAATATGGTATCGGCTAACAGACTGGTGGCGATTGTCAGCCCGGAATCCGCTCCGATCAAACGAATTGTACAGGAAGCCAAGGACCGGGGTGTATGTATTGATGCGACTTATGGGCGCAGAACGCGTGCGGTCATCATTACAGATTCGGGGCATGTTGTGCTCTCGGCGATTCAGCCGGAAACAGTTGCCAATCGACTGTATGATCGTGCGGATGCGCAAGACGATGATCCGGAAGAACTCGAAGAGGAATAAGCGGCGTTTTTGAACACAAAAATTTTGAAAAACGGCTTGACGCCAGGGAATATTGTAGTAAGGAGCAGATAGAGAATGAAACATAATGGCAGTATGTTGGACCCTTCTATGGGGGAATTAAAGGCACATATTAATAACCGGTATTTGTTGGTGAATGTAACCGCGCAGCTGGCTCGAGAGATTTCTCAGAAGGCGGAAGAAGAGGAACTAACGCTGGATAATAAACCTGTTACGATTGCACTGCATGAAATTGCCGATGGGGAAGTGGTTTTAGTAAAAGATACCCCAAAAGAGTCTAATGAGGAAGAAACCAAGGAAACTTCAGAAGATCTTGAGCGTGCAGAAAGCGTTGCAGTTCCTGAAGAAGAAACGGACAGCGCGGAGCAGGAGCAGTTGTAATTTTGTCTGAGAATGTGGTGGTTCGCGTCGCGGTTGACGTCGCGCTTCCGTCGATAGACCGGCTATATGACTACCGGGTTCCGGTAAAATTGCAGGGGAAAATTTGCCGCGGTGTTCGTGTCGTTATACCGTTTGGTAGGGGAAATCGCCGGAAGGAAGGCATGATTTTAGCTGTAACAGATCAGTCGGATTATCAGAAACTGAAATATCTGGACGATGTACTCGACGAGACGCCTGTGCTTGATGAGAGTCTATTAAAGCTTGCCGTTCACCTTCGTGAGCGGCTCAACTGTACTTTTTACGCGATTGTGCGTTCCATGCTTCCGGCGGGACTATGGTTCCGCCGCGAAATTCTTTATGTACCCGTGGAGGGCGCGTTTTCAAACGGTGCGGATGATCCGGTTTTGCAAAAACTGTCTGATCACTTTTCTGCACATCCGGGAGCTTTGACGGAGCGAAAACTTCGCGCTCTTTTGGGAACGGAAGAAAAAGCAGAAACCTTAGTGGCACGCGGAATCCTCAACCGTGTGGAACATTTTCAACCGGCGGCATCGGAAAAAACTGATTTTGTTTATTTTTTAACTGAAAAGGGTTTTGCTACTGTGGCGGATGGCGCCTGTACGCTGAAAGGACCGGTGCGCTGCGAAGTGATTTCCTTTCTTGCGCATACGGAGCGTGCCGGCTTGCATGAAATTTCGTATTATACCGGAGCTTCTCGTACAACGGTTGCTGCGTTATATAAAGAGGGGTATTTGGATCGGGAAGAACGGCGTGTGTTGCGCCGTCCGGAAACAGATGTGTATCTCGGTACTCCAGTGCAGCTGAATGCGGAACAGGAACGCGCGGTTGCTGGTATATCAGATCTTCTTACAGCAGGAAAGTTTGCAGCAGCACTCCTTTTTGGCGTAACAGGCAGCGGTAAGACAGAGGTGTATATTAAGCTGATTGCCGCAGTGCTTGCAAAGGGGAGCGGTGTCATTGTTCTGGTGCCGGAGATTGCGTTGACCCCTCAGATGACCTCCCGATTTTATCATGAGTTCGGTGATGAAGTTGCCGTGATACACAGCGGACTTTCTGTTGGCGAACGGCTTGACGAGTGGGAGCGGATTCGAGAAGGTGCCGTGCATATCGTGGTTGGCACACGCAGTGCGGTTTTTGCGCCTGTTGTGAATCTGGGCCTGATCATCATAGATGAGGAACATGAACATACGTTTCATTCAGAAAACGATCCGCGTTACCATGCACGCGAAGTGGCAAAATATCGTTGCCGTGCAGCGAATGCAGTGTTGCTTCTGGGATCTGCAACGCCCTCCATTGATACTGCGTATGCTGCCAAAATGGGGGAGTATGCATATTTTGCGTTGACACAGCGGGCTGTTTCTACAGGATTGCCCCAAGTGATTGTTTCTGACCGGCGTGAATCGTATCGAGCCGGGTATCGTGGCTGTCTGGGATTGGAATTGACGGAGATGCTTGCATGTACGTTGGAAAACCAGGAGCAGGCTATTTTGTTTTTAAATCGGCGTGGCGCTTCTCGCAGCCTCTCCTGTATGGCTTGCGGCTATGTGCCGCAGTGCGTCAATTGTTCCACTGCCCTGGCCTATCATCGTGAAAACAGCAGGTTGATTTGCCACCAATGCGGATATTCTACAAAACTGCCCCAGTCCTGTCCTGCATGCGGAAGCCCTTATTTGGAACCAATCGGCTTTGGAACGCAGGCGTTGGAAGAAGAATTGCATATCCATTTTCCAAAAGCGCGTGTGATCCGAATGGATTCCGACACCGTTTCCGGTCGGGGCGCGCACTTGGAACTGCTCGGACGTTTTGCCGCCGGGGAAGCGGATATTCTGATTGGGACGCAAATGGTTGCAAAAGGCTTGAATTTTCCCAATGTCACGCTTTCCGCTGTGGTGGACGCGGATATGAGTTTATATACGGGGGATTTTCGCAGTGCCGAACGAACATTTTCGCTGATTACCCAGGTGGCGGGACGTGCGGGACGTGCAGAGAAACCCGGGTTTGCCGTAATTCAGACCCTGTCGCCGCAAAATGATGTCATTGAAACGGCGGCACATCAGGATTATTGGGCATTTTATGAAAAGGAATTGGCTCTGCGGCAGGCGTTGCGGCAGCCGCCGTTTTACCGGATGGTACAGCTTACACTCTCATCACCGGTAGAAAACGACGTGTGGCATGGCGCGCGCCGTCTTGCTGCGCGAATTCGGGCCTTGCTGGAAGGTCCCTATGCAGATCTGGAAGCGGATTTGCTGGGACCAGCCGAAGCACCGATTTTTAAATTAAACAACCGCTACCGGTATACTCTGACGCTCCGTTGTAAAGATTCACGCCGGCAACGCACCTTTTTGACCGGCATTTTGTTGGAGTTTTCCAGAGATGGGGCCAATCGAACTATATCAATTTATTCAGATATCTATTTGTAGAGGAAGGGATAAAATGGCAATTCGAAATGTTGTAATTCGCGGCGATGCGCTTTTGACGAAAAAGTCCCGCATTGTGGAGCGGTTTGATGAACGGCTTCACACGTTAATCGACGACATGATTGAAACGATGCATAAAAAGGAAGGCGTAGGGATTGCGGCGCCGCAGGTCGGTGTTCTGCGTCGCGTAGTGATTGTGGAGCCGAACCCGGAAACGACCATGACGCTTGTGAATCCGGAAATCTTAGAACGTTCCGGCGCGGTTGAGGGAATGGAAGGTTGTCTCAGCGTGCCGGATGTGTGGGGAATTGTCGTGCGTCCGGATCATGTCGTGGTAAGGGCGCAGGATCGAGACGGTCGGGAATTTCAATTCAGTGCGGACGGCTATGCCGCTCGGATCGTTTGCCATGAAGTCGATCATCTAGACGGCGTCCTGTTTACAGAAAAGGCTATTCGTTTTGTCAATCCTGATGGAGAGGACGAAGAGTAAATGATGCGAGTGTTGTATATGGGAACGCCGGATTTTGCGGTACCCCCGCTGCAGGCTCTGCTGCAGGCTGGACATGAGGTCCTTGGTGTGGTGACGCAGCCGGACCGGCCCAAGGGACGCGGCATGAAATTGCTGGCACCTCCTGTCAAGGAGACGGCGCAGGCGTTGGGCATTCCGGTTTATCAACCCGAAACGCTGCGTGGTTATGCGGTGAAACCCCTTTTGGAAGAACTTAGGCCGGATGTCATTGTGGTTGCTGCATATGGAAAGCTTTTGCCTCCCTATGTGTTGAAAGCGGCAAAGTATGGCTGTATCAATGTCCATGCCTCGCTGTTGCCGAAATATCGGGGTGCGGCGCCGATTCAGCGTGCCATTATGGCTGGAGAACAGGAAACGGGCGTTACCATTATGTATATGGCAAAAGAACTGGATGCGGGCGATGTGATCCTGGCGGATTCGACTCCCATTGGGGCAGCGGAGACTGCTGGAGAGTTAACCATGCGGCTTTCTCATTTGGGTGCGTCGCTTCTAGTGCGCGCGCTTTCCGCTTTAGAGGATGGAACTGCAACACGTGCACCGCAGGATGCAAGCCAATCCACGTATGCGCATTTGATCACCCGGGAAGACGCTCGTATTGACTGGATGCGTACGGCGCGCGAAGTGGCGGATTGTATTCGCGCCATGCTGCCTGCTCCCGGCGCGTTTGCAAGCAGCGGGGAAGCGGTTTACAAGTTTGCCGATGCGGTTGTATCGGAAAAGACAGGCGAACCGGGAATGGTCCTGGGGGTAGAAAACGGTCGTATGCTGGTGGCTTGCGGTTCCGGTTCCGTGGCGATTGGTCAAATTCAGGCGCCGGGTAGCCGCAGAATGTCGGTGTCGGATTACGCCAGGGGACATGCCTTGCCGGAAAAATTTGACGGGATTGGTGTACAACATGCGTGATGCGCGGGAAGTCGCGGTACGGGCGCTTTTGGCGGTAGACGGAGGCGCCTGGAGCGATTTGACATTGGCCGCTGCGATGCGGAAAGAAGGATTAGACGCGCGGGATGCTGCGTTTTGTACGGCGCTTTGCGCAGGCGTGCTGCAAAACCGCGCGTTGTTGGATTATCAAATTGCGGCATATTCCTCCTTGCGACTGAATAAAATATCTCCTTTTGTGCTCAATACGCTGCGTGTGGCGGCTTATCAAATTCTTTGTATGGATCGGGTGCCGCCTTCCGCTGCCGTGAATACGGCGGTGGGATTGATTCGAAAATCAGCAAATCCCAGAGCTGCAGGTTTTGCAAACGCCGTTTTGCGGCGGATTGGCGAACAGGGAAAAGCGGTCCGTCTGCCGGATGCGGACGACTGTGTCTCGTATCTTTCCGTAAAATACAGCCATCCTGCATGGTTGGTGGATCATTTTTTAAAACGGCTGGGGGAAGAAGCGGAACTTGCTCTGGCGGCAAATAATGCTGCGCCGCCGGTTACTGCACGTGTGAATACGCTGAAAGCTTCTCGGGATGAGGCGATACAGGCTCTTGAGAAGGAAGGCGTGGAGGTTTGCGCGCATGAATGGCTGCCGGATGCATTGATTTTATCACACAGCGGGAATATAGAGACATTGACGGCATTTCAACAGGGACTTATTGCCATACAGGACGCGGCTTCTCAGCTGGACGTACTGGCGCTGGATCCACAGCCCGGCGAACGGGTGCTGGATCTCTGTGCGGCTCCCGGCGGCAAGACCTTTGCGGCGGCTGCACGGATGAAAAATTGCGGGGAAATTCAGGCGTGTGATTTGTACGAGCAGAGATTGGGTTTGGTGAAAAAAGATGCCGAGCGGCTTGGCGTTCGGATTGTAACCACGAAATGTTCCGATGCGACGCAGCCGGAACCGGCATTTTGGGAGCGGTTTGACCGTGTGTTGGTAGATGCGCCGTGTTCCGGTATGGGAGTTATACGCAGGAAGCCGGAAATTCGGTATAAAGATCCGAATACAATCTTGCAGCTTCCCGAAGTCCAGAAGAAGATTCTGTCAAACGCGGCGGATACTTTAAAAACCGGGGGAATTATGATATACTCGACTTGCAGTGTGATGGAAGAGGAGAATGAGGCGGTAGTGCGTGCGTTCCTTGCTAGTCATACACAGTTTTCTTTGGAACCGTTTTCACTTCCCGGCGGAATTGAGGCGCCGGATGGTATGGTCACACTCTGGCCGCATAGAAATGGTACGGATGGATTTTTCCTATCAAAACTGATAAAGAAGGTTTCCTATGCTGAATCTGCGCGATTTCACTGAAACAGAATTAGAAGCACTGGTACGGGAGGCAGGTCAGCCTGCCTATCGAGCGGGCCAGCTTTTTAAATGGGCGCAATCCGGTGCGCGGAGTTTTGATAGCATGACCGATATTCCCAAAAATCTGCGTGCATTTCTGTCCGAGCGATATACGGTAACGCCGCCCGTGGAATTAAAAAAACAAGTGGCGCGCGATGGAACGCGAAAGTATCTCTGGGGTCTTTCCGATGGAAACTGTATAGAAACGGTTTTGATGGAATATAAGCACGGATACAGCGTTTGCGTGTCGACGCAGGCTGGCTGCCGGATGGGCTGTGTCTTTTGCGCATCGACCAAAGGCGGATTTGTGCGAAACCTAACACCCGGTGAAATTTTAGAGCAGGTGCTGTATGCTGGTCTTGACGCCGGTGTACGTGTGTCCAATATTGTCCTGATGGGGACGGGCGAACCGCTTGACAATCTGGATGCAGTATTAAAATTTATCCAGCTGGTTCATAATGAAAAAGGATTGGGAATTGGTGAACGGCACATATCCCTTTCCACAAGCGGCTTGGTAGACCGAATTTACGAATTGGAAAAACAGGCATTGCAAATTACGCTTTCTATTTCTCTCCATGCACCGAACAATACGCTTCGGTCGCAAATTATGCCGGTAAACCGGCGCTGGCCGGTGGAAGAATTGTTGGCGGCCTGCCGCTCTTACACGGAAAAAACGCATCGACGTATTTCCTATGAGTATGCGCTGATTCGCGGATTTAATGATACGGACGCCTGTGCGAGAGAATTGGTCTCCTTGTTGCGTGGTCAGCTGGCACATGTGAATCTGATTCGGTTGAATGAAATCGCAGAAAGCCCGTTAAGACCGTCTACGACGGAGACGACGCAGCGTTTTTGCAATATTTTGAATAAAAGCGGAGTGACGGCGACCGTTCGCCGTCGACTTGGGTTTGATATAGATGCCTCCTGCGGCCAACTTCGCAGGAAATTTGAGCTTAACGGAGGGATGTGACCCGATGAATATCTTTGGGTTGAGCGATGTGGGCCTCGCCCGTGAGAATAATGAAGATACCTGCCTTTATGAGATGCGGGACGAGGGTGCCCAGTCGATTTTCGTCGTCTGCGACGGCATGGGCGGCGCACGTGCCGGGAATGTGGCAAGCGATATTGCCGCAAATGTTTTTGTGGAGCAGATTGAGCGGCAGATTCGCCCCAGCATGAGCGCGAAGTATATGGAATCGATACTCCGAAATGCGGTGGATTTTGCAAATTATGATACATATCGCACGGCGCAGTCGTCTCATGAATATCAAGGTATGGGTACGACGCTGGTTGGCGGTTTTGCAAATGGGACGCAGGTGATGATAGCTAATGTAGGAGACAGCCGGGCGTACCTCTATTCGCCGGAAGGAATCCAGCGCGTTACGCGGGATCATTCGCTGGTGGAGGAGCTGGTACAGCGCGGCGAAATTACGGAGGAACAGGCCAGAGAGCATCCTCGCCGGAATCTGATTACCCGTGCGTTGGGAACCAGCCGGAAAGTGGGGGCGGACTACTACCCATTGACACTGGAACCGGATCAAAAGTTGTTGTTATGCTCGGATGGACTCTCTACAATGGTGAGGGATGAAGAGTTATTTGAAATTTTGCATGAGGATGACATAAAACTTTGTTGCGAACGTCTAATTGATACCGCAAATATGCACGGTGGGCATGATAATATTACCGTGTTGATTCTCACTGTTTGAAAGGAGGCGAAACCATGGATAGATATTTGGGAAAACTGCTGGATAACCGGTATGAAATTCTTGAAATTATCGGAACCGGCGGTATGGCTGTGGTTTATCGTGCAAGAGACCGCCTTTTAAACCGCTTCGTTGCTGTTAAAATCTTAAAAGATGAGTTCGCTCGTGATCTGGATTTTCGCCGTCGCTTCCATATGGAAAGCCAAGCGGTTGCCATGTTATCCCATCCCAACATTGTTTCGGTTTACGATGTGAACCGCTCCGACAATATTGAATATATCGTGATGGAGCTGGTTGAGGGTGTAACTTTAAAAGAATATATGGAGCGTAAAGGTGCGTTGAGTGCCGCGGAAACGTTGCATTTTGTGCCGCAGATCGCTTCGGCTCTGGAGCATGCGCATTCGCGTGGGATTATTCATCGGGATATTAAACCGCAGAATATCATCATTTTACGCGATGGAAGTTTGAAGGTTACGGATTTTGGCATAGCCCGTATGGCAGAATCACAGCAGGAAACTATGACGGGAGACGCGCTCGGCTCCGTTCATTATGTCTCGCCCGAACAGGCGCGAGGCAGTAATATCGATGCGCGTTCGGATATTTATTCCCTCGGTGTTGTCATGTATGAAATGCTGACGGGGCGGCTTCCGTTTGAAGGTGATACGCCCGTTGCGGTTGTACTACAGCATATCAACTCCATACCGCTTTTGCCTTCTGAGATCAAGCCGGACATTCCAACAGGACTTGAGGAAATCACGATGAAGGCCATGAGTCCTGCGCCGGAGGATCGTTACGCTTCGGCGACAGAAATGCTGATTGATTTGGACTTGTGCAAAAATGATCCCAATATTGTGTTTGATTACGGTGTGGTAAAGCCCGGCCCTTATGTGACGGATGAACCGGAGCCAGAGCCGGAACCGGTGGTAGAACCGAATGCGGAGGAGACCGTCTTATTTGACCCGGTTCAGGAAAAACGGTTGCCGTCAAAGCGGCCCCGGCAAGAAATGGATTCCCATAGGCCGTCCAGGGCGCAGGTTCGCCAGGATCAGCGCAGGAGGGGATATCGGGATTACTCGGATTATGACGATGATTATGATGATTTTCGTCCGCGTGCCAGGACGCCTGTCTTTGTGTTTTTAATTACAGGCATCTTGACTGCTGCGATATTCTTTGGTGGTGCGGCTTTTATCATTTCCACAATTTTCGGAGCCGAAAATACGGCGGAGATGGATGACATCACAGCGCCGGATTTGGTTGGCAAAAATTATTCCGATGTAGTTTCCAGCATTCAGTATGCGGAGTACAATATTGTAGAGGATGAAAGCGTCTATTCGGATTCCATTGAAGAAGGCGTGATTATTTCTCAGGAACCGCCGGCCGGCCGTACGATTAAGGCTACAACGGAGATTTATGTCACGGTCAGTTTGGGGCCAAAGAAAATTCCTCTGGTTGATTTGATCGGCGTGGAAGCGCGCGCGGCAAAACTCCGTTTGGAATCGTTGAATTTGTTGGTTTCCATGGAGTATGAAGTTTCTGATACGGTTGCGGAAGGGTATGTAATTCGGATGGATCCGGAACCGTACACGGAACTTGTCGAGGATGAGATTGTCACGCTGGTTGTAAGCCTTGGCCCGGAGGAGCGCTTTACAACGGTCCCGAATTTGATTGATATGACGGAGAGCGAAGCGGAGCGAGCCCTCGAAATCAAGAATTTGGTGTTGGGCAGTGTTATCCCGAAAGAAACGGATATAGAAGAGGAAGACGGTCTGGTGTATGACCAGAGCGTTGCGGCGGATACGGAAGTTTCGGAAAAAACGGCGGTTGATATTTACGTATACGAATATGTGGAGCCGGATGTTCCGGACAATGATCCGGATATTCCAGGTGAAAACAATTCGTCTGACGGGGAAACAACCGGGACTGCAATTATTTGGGTGCCGCTTGACACCAGCGAAGAATATTCCATCGTGGTAATCATGTCGATGGGTGAGGTATTGTTTGAGCAGACCTATCTCTCCGAGTATGAGACGGTCCCTGTCACATTGGAAGGCAGTGGTTCTGCGATGGTCAGCGTTTACGTCAATGGTACGCTGGTCGAGGAAGAAATTGCCGTGTATGACTGATACGCTGTACGAGGGATTAATTATCCGCAGTGTGGGTGGATTGTATACGGTGGAGTGTGAGGGAGAATCGGTAGATTGCCGCGCCAGGGGGAAGTTTCGATTGTCTGAGCTAAAACCTATGGTGGGCGACCGTGTGCTGATTGTGCGCCCCGGTATCGGAGAAGCGGTTATTCGAGAAGTTTGTGTGCGTACCAATAGCCTGATCCGTCCTGCGGTGGCCAATATTCGGACGTTGGTTGTCATTGCATCGGAGGCCCCGCCGGTTACGCAGCCATTCCTGATTGACCGTGTAAGTGCAATTGCCGGGCATAAGGACATTGATATGATCCTCTGCGTCAATAAGTGCGACCAAAAGCGCGGAGAGAGTTTGATCGATGTGTATACAAAGGCTGGCTTTCGCGTAATTCCTATGAGTGCGGAAACCGGAGAGGGAATAGACGAGCTGCGTTCGGTCATGACAGAAGGAATTTTTGTCCTGACCGGTAACTCCGGTGTTGGGAAGTCCAGTATTCTCAACCGGATTGATCCCACGCGAAAGGCCGTTGTGGGTGCGCTAAGCGAACGGATTGGACGTGGGCGTCAAACAACACGCCATGTGGAACTTTACAAATTGCCTTCTGGTGCCTATGTGGCAGATACGCCGGGGTTTCAATCGTTTGATGTGGAGCGGATGGACCTGGTCTTAAAGGATGATCTGGCGCATGCGTTTCGGGAATTTGCCGACTTTATACCAAACTGCCGATATGCAGATTGCCACCATGTAAAAGAGCAGGGATGTGCAGTGAGGCAGGCAGTTGAGGCGGGGGAAATTCCGGAAAGTCGGTATGAAAGCTATCTGATGCTTTATGAAAGTATGAAGGACATCCACGAATGGGATTTAAAAAAAATGGGAAACCGTGGCTGATGCGGTAGCAAAAACCGGGCTGCGCGCTATGATGATGTTGTATAGACATGATCGGGCGCAGCCCGGTTTTTATCGTCAGGAGGTTGGTGCTGTGTGCAGACGTTATAAATGTATTGGTTCTATCCTGCTGGCGCTTGCCGCCGGCGCAGTAGCCGCGTTGCTTTTCCCTGTCTGGCTCATTGCTTCCTTATTGGCTGTGGTAGTGATTGTGCTTGGAATTTTGCTGGTGTTGGGTTGAATGAAAAAGGAGGGTTTTGGAGTGCGTATCATCGTTTGGAAATCTCCCGCTTTTCTGCGGGGTATTTGGAGACTTTTCCTCCGAACAAAGTAAATTTGTTTTAAAAATCAACGCGAATACCGACTTGATCGGCACCCTATTATGTTGTAGCAGGGATGCCGATCTTTTTTTGTTCTGAATTGAAAACTCCTTACATATAAATGAACCATCATTGGCGGGCTGCGGCCGGCTGAAACAGGGAGGATTGCTCGGTGGAGTTACTGAAAAACACAATACGCTATCAGCGTCAGGTCGCGCGGCAGACCGCATATTGTGAAGAAAGCGCGGAAAGCATCGTGCCGGACACGCTGCCGGATATTGCGCGAATTGTAGACGCGACGGGTACCGCTTATATTCGGGATTGGGAGTTGGGTACGGACGAAATACTTGTCAAATGTACCGTACGGACGTCTGTCCTATATATGGCGGAAGAGGACCAAAAACTCTATAAAGTGGAGACGCCGATCTCTTTTACACAAAGGATTGAATTGCGCGGCGCCGAACCGGACTGCGATGTGCTGTGTTCCTGCTCACTGGTCTGTACGGATGCACGCGCTATGAATCCACGTAAAATTTCCGTGCGTGTCAATGTGGCGATCACGCCCCGGCTTTATGCGAAGACAGAGGAATCGTTTTCCACTGGTGTGAACGATACTCGCGAGTGCTGTATTAAAACGGAGACGGTGACCTATGCCGCTGTATCTGCGGTTTCCTACAAAAATTTCACCTTAGTTGAGGATATTGATATTCCGGAGAACAACGGAAGCATCAGAGCGGTTTTGCGTTCGGAGTTGCGTATCAAACCGGTTGACGTAAAATTGATGGCCAATCGTATTGTCGTGAAAGCGGAAGCAGAGGTAATCGCATTATGTGAAAATTCAGAAGGCGAATATCTCCGGGTGGAACGGACGTTTGGTTTCACGCAAATGGCAGATGTCCCGGGTGCGGATGAATCACTGACTGCAAATGTGGACTTTGGACTTCGCAGTTTTGAATTGGATCCTGCGCTGGATATGTCCGGTGATTCCCGATATCTCTCGCTGAGCGCCGGGGTTATCATGAATATGGAAGTGTCGCAGAACACGCAGATTGAAATTGTCACGGATCTCTATGGAACCCGGCGGCGCTCTTCACTTGTCATGCGGGACGTTGTATTAACGGGAATTTCAGAGTCACGGTCTTGTAAAGCATACGCTTCGGAGCATATTGATGCCGCTATACCTATTAAGCAAATGATCGATCAGCGAATTCAGGTAGAAGAAGCGGCGGAGCATGTGCCGGGAGAAACCAGCGCTACCATAGGTGCGATGATTTCGGTGCTGTGCGTGGGAGACGACGGCGCTTATTATAATCTCGTCCGACGGATTCCGCTTTCTTTTGAAGCTGGGGCGGAAGTCCCCACTCGTGTCAAAACGGAAATTCAGCTTTTCGATGTGACGGCTCCGCCATCCGGCGGACTGGATGTGGAAATCAGCGCAACAGTATCTGCGGGAGAAGAAAAAGCCCGGCGTGTTGCCATGGTAGACGCTGTGGAGTGGGGAGAAGAGTATCCCGTAAATGAATACAGCCGTATGACGGCGTTAATACGCCGGGTGACGGGCGAAGAAACTTTATGGGATATCGCGCGAGAATATCATACGACTGTGGACGCAATTGCGCTTGCCAATCAGATGAACGCGAACGGGATGCCTACAAAGGGCGAACTTTTGCTGATCCCCATGAAAAAGTGAGGTGTGACATATGGAACATATTTATGAACAAATTGCGGAGCGTACCGGCGGTGATATTTATATTGGTGTTGTCGGACCGGTCAGAACGGGAAAATCCACGTTTATCAAACGTTTTATGGACTGTATTGTCCTGCCGAAAATCGAAAATGTCTACATGCGGGAACGCGCCCGTGATGAATTGCCGCAGTCCGGCTCCGGGCGTACCATTATGACGGCAGAGCCGAAGTTTGTGCCGGAGGAAGCGGTGGAAATCAAATTTGACGACAGCGCGACGATGCGGGTACGTTTGATAGACTGTGTGGGGTACATGGTGGACGGCGCGTTGGGGCAATTTGAAGATGATGTACCGCGTATGGTCATGACGCCCTGGTCCGATACGGAATTGCCGATGGCGGAAGCAGCAGAAATTGGAACACGTAAGGTGATTACCGAACACTCTACCATCGGACTTGTGATCACAACGGATGGAACTATTACAGAAATTGACCGTCACGATTATCTGGAAGCGGAAGATCGTGTTATCTCAGAGTTAAAGGCAATCGGAAAGCCGTTTCTGGTCGTAGTAAATTCGCGTGACCCGGATGGCGAAGCGGCTCGCCAGGTGTGTGAGGAGATTACAGAAAAACACAAGGTTACGTGCTGCGCGGTCAACTGTTTGACATTGGAAGAGCGAGGAATCACAGAACTGCTAAAATCTGTGTTATACGAATTCCCCATGAAGGAATTGGGTTTGATCCTTCCTTCCTGGGCTTCCGGACTGGAAGAAGGCCATGCGGTAAAGGCGGCGATTTACGAGAGTTTGCTTTCCGCTGCACGGAATGTCAGTTGCCTCCGCAGCATTTATCCTATGACTGCATCGTTATGTTCTTGTCCGTATATCAGCGGAGCGAGAGTGGAATCCATTGACTTGGGGCGTGGTGCGGCAATTGCGACGTTGGACATTCCGCAAGAAGTCTATTATGGTATCATTGAGGAAGAAGCCGGTTTGGAAATTCACGACGAGAGCGAAATTATTCCACTTTTTCGGGAACTTGCTGAAGCAAAACGGAAATATGACCGGATTGCACCCGCACTGGAACGGGTCCGTAATGTTGGATACGGAATTGTTATGCCAGAGCAGGAAGAATTGACGTTGGAAGAACCGGAACTGGTGCGGCAAGGGGGACGGTTTGGCGTGCGGTTGCGTGCCAGCGCACCGAGCATTCATTTGATTCGCGCGGATATTGAAACGGAGGTTTCGCCGGCTGTTGGATCCGAACGGCAGAGTGAGGAACTGGTGCAGTATATCATGCAAGAATTTGAAGGGGATGCAGGACGAATTTGGCAATCCAACATTTTTGGAAAATCGCTGCATGAACTCGTGACGGAAGGTTTGAACGCCAAATTGAATCATATGCCCGACGAAGCCCGCAACAAGCTTCGTGAGACGATCCAGCGGATCATTAATGAGGGAAGCGGAGGTTTGATTTGCATCATCCTTTGAAAAAAAATTAGAGAAAGAACCGCTCTGCTGTCATGCGCGTGACAGCAGGGCGGTTCTTTGTTCGTACAATTTTTATTGTTTCTTTTCAGAAGAACGTCGCTTTTTTTTAACCGGTACGACCTCTTCCGGGAGAGGTTCCGGCGTATGCCAAAGGTGAATGTAGCCCCATTCCTGTAATTTATCCAGACATACCAGCAGGACCGGTAAAACAAACATACCTATCAATCCCAGCGTCATATATCCAAGATAGAAGCAGATTAGCATGACGAGGGGATTGAGTCCAATATGGTCCCCCAAAATTCGAGGTTCTATAATATTGCGTATTATAGTTATGATACCGTATAGCGCTGCAAGGTATAAGCCGCGGGAAATCTCGCCTGTTAACAAAATGTAAATGGCCCAAGGAATCAATACGGTACCGGTTCCAAAAACCGGAAGCGCGTCAATAAGGGCGACGAGGACGGCAAGCAAAACGGCATAATCCAGGTCAATAATGAGAAATCCAACGGTTAATTCCGTAAAAGTGACCAGAATAATAATTCCCATGGCCCGAAACCAACGACCCAGAGTTGTAACCATGTGATTTTTCAAACGAGTGGTACTTTCCCGGATTCGTTTGGGTATTTGTGCCGCAATAAAAGCCATAATACGATCGAAATCCTTTAAAACATAAAACGTGGAGATGATCATGGCGATGGTAAATATCAAAATGGTGGGGATGGAAAATGCCACCGTTTTCACTGTACCAAACAGAGAGCCAAAATTCACTGTCGTCAGGGGCGCTTCGGTAATCAAAGATTCCATGGAATTTAAAATTGGCTCACTTATAGATTCTGGCAGTCGTTGTACCAGCGCAGTTAAATCTTCCCAGAGTGCGGTAAGCACTTCCGGCAGGGCGGAGAGATAGTTTGGCAGATCTGCGGAGAATGCACGAAACTGCCCAATCAAAAAGGAGATAAAAAGGCCGACGCCGGTTCCTACAATACCGTAGACAAAAATGACAAGTAAAATAGAAGTCAAACTTCGGGATAAATGCAGTTTTCGCGTAATAAAGGCAGTAGGTTTTTTCAAAATCCCCGCAATGGCAAACGCAATGACAAAAGGAAGAAGCCACTTCAAAAGATATTGCACGATAAAATAGGTGCCGAGAATGCCAAGGATAAAATAAAACAAAATCAGCAAAAATCGAAGATGACGGTTTTCAGGCATGGTACAAGCCCCCTTGCTGCCGGGAAAAATCAAAGCATTATTAGTATAGCCTTTTTTTTCATATAATTCAATCATCTGACCTGGAATAAAGGTGATTCTATGCTTTTTTTGCATAAAATTAATATTTGAGAAAAGTGACTATTGCGTATTGCGCTTTAATATGCTATCATAAGTAAGTATATCGGACAAAATTTGCCGTACTCCGACAATTGTCGTAATAAGTATCAACTGGATAGGAGAGGGATTGCGTGGTCAAACTTGCCATACTGGGATTCGGTACCGTTGGCACGGGTGTTGCTGAAGTGTTGAGTCAGAACGCCGAAACAATCCGTGCACATGCCGACGGGGATATCGAGCTGAAATATATTTTGGATATTCGTGATTTCCCGGAAAGCCCTTTTGCAGATAAAGTGATCCATGATTTTGAAATCATTGAAAAGGATCCGGAAATAAAGATTGTGGTTGAAACAATTGGCGGTCTTCGTGTTGCGTATGAGTATACGCGTCGGGCTATTCTTGCCGGGAAAAGCGTTGTGACGTCTAACAAGGAATTGGTTGCCGAACGAGGCGCGGAATTGATTCGGCTGGCTCGCGAACACAATGTCAATTATTTGTTTGAAGCGTCGGTTGGTGGAGGAATTCCGATTATTCGTCCGTTAACGCAGTGCCTTTCCGCAAATGATATTCATGAAATTACCGGTGTGTTAAATGGCACGACCAATTATATCTTGACCCGTATGCAAAAAGACGGCGTCGCGCTGGAAACGGCTTTACGGGAAGCTCAGGAAAATGGGTATGCCGAGGCGGATCCTTCCGCCGACATCAATGGCCAGGATGCTTGCCGGAAGATTTGTATTTTGGCAGATCTTGCCTTTGGACACCATATCGCCCCTTCCTCTGTCACAACGGAGGGTATATCTGGAATTACGCAGTTGGACATGCGTTTTGCAGAGAAAGAGGGATATGTTATCAAGCTTTTAGGCCGTGTCGTTCGTCGGGAAGACGGTCGTGTCAATATTCTCGTTGCGCCCCATCTCATCTCTGTAAACCGTCCTTTGGCTGGCGTCAGCGGTGTGTTTAATGGGATTATTGTCATCGGAAATGCGATTGACGAAGTGATGTTTTATGGACGGGGCGCGGGGAAACTCCCAACGGCTAGTGCCGTTGCAGCGGATATTATTGACGCTGCAAAGCACCTGGCTTCCAGAAAAATGATTGACTGGGCAGATGACGCTCCGGACTTTGTTGCGGATTCCGGCGAAATGGTGTATCGTCATTATGTACGGATGGGGCATTGTACGGCCGCAATGGTGCTGGCACTTTTCCTGCATGCGAGGATTGTGACAGAAACAGCGGAGTTTACTTCTTTTGTTACGGTTCCGGTTCCTACACGCGATGTGGATCGAAAGGTTGGGTTGCTTTGTAATGACGGCGCTGTGCTGCAATCTCGACTGCGTTTCTTTGATTGATAATTTGTAAGGAGAGTGTTTCGTATGATTCAGGATATGATGAAGTTAATTAGCGCGGCTGATCCGGAGGTAGGAGCCGCTGTAAAAAGCGAGTATGACCGGCAGGTGCGCAATGTAGAGCTGATTGCTTCAGAAAATTTCGTAAGTCCTGCCGTGATGGCGGCAATGGCGACAGTTCTTACCAATAAATATGCAGAAGGCTATCCGGGACGGCGGTACTACGGCGGCTGTGAGGAAGTGGATAAGGTGGAGCGGATTGCAATTGCGCGCGCAAAGGAAATTTTCGGCGCGGATCATGCAAACGTTCAGCCGCATTCCGGCGCACAGGCAAATGCTGCGGTTTATTTTGCGCTCGTGAAGCCCGGTGATACTGTGATGGGCATGAGTTTGGCGCATGGCGGTCATTTGACGCATGGGAGCCCTGTGAATTTTTCCGGCGCGCAGTACAATATTGTGCCTTATAGCGTGGATGATGAGACGGAAGAAATAAATTACGATAAAGTGTATGATTTGGCGCAGCAGACAAAGCCGAAGATGATCATTGCTGGTGCTTCTGCCTACCCGCGTGAGATTCGATTTGATAAATTCGCGGAAATTGCCAAGTCGGTCGGTGCTTATTTGTTTGTAGATATGGCGCATATCGCGGGACTGGTTGCGGCTGGATTGCATCAGAGCCCGATTCCCTATGCGGATGTCGTAACGACGACGACGCACAAGACTTTGCGCGGTCCCCGTGGCGGCATGATCCTCTGCAAAGAGGAACTGGCCAAGGCAATTGATAAGGCCGTGTTCCCCGGCACGCAGGGCGGTCCGTTGATGCATGTCATTGCGGCGAAGGCTGTCTGTTTTGGCGAGGCGCTGAAACCGGAATTCAAGGCATACCAGCAGCAGATTGTCAAAAATGCGGCATTTTTGGCGGATAAGCTGATGGAAAAGGGATTCCGTTTGGTATCCGGCGGTACGGATAACCATTTGATGCTGGTGGATTTGCGGAATTTCCATGTGACCGGAAAAGAAATGCAGCGCCGGTTGGATGAGGTGTATATCACCGTAAATAAGAATGCAATCCCCAATGATCCCCAGAAACCTGCCTATACCTCCGGCATTCGTGTTGGTACCCCTGCTGTTACAACGCGTGGCTTCCGTGAGCCGGAAATGGAACTCTTGGCAGACCTGATCTACCGTGCTGCATCGGATTTTGAAGGAAACGCTGATTTTATTCGAAATGCGGTAACAGAACTTTGTGCTCGTTTCCCGGTTATGGATTAAGCTGAGTTTTAAAGTGTGTTCCCCATGCTGCCCTTTGCGGTGCGGCATGGGGAAATTTCCTTTTTTCGATTGACGAATATCGCGGCACGTTGTAAAATGAATAAGTAAACTTGTCTGCCGCATAAGATAAAGTAAAAAGATACCGGAGGGAATATATGACTATCTGGGAAGCTGCAATCCTGGGTCTGGTACAGGGATTGACAGAATTTTTGCCGGTTTCCAGTTCGGGCCATTTGACCCTGTTGCAGGCCATGTTCGGGATTGAGGAACAGGGGCTGCTTTTTAGTGTCCTGCTGCATTTCGGCACGTTAATTTCCGTTTTTATTTGTTTTTGGCGTGATATTGTGGAAATGATACGCGAGTTTTTCTATTTGCTGCGGGATATTGCTCGAGGTAAAGCAAACCCCAATAAAACACCAATGCGTCGCCAGATGTTGATGGTCGTGATTGCAACTGTGCCGATGATTGCCGCTGTTTTTGTAAATGATGTGATAGAAAATTTGTTTACCTCTCCGCTTTTGGTAGGGTTTATGCTGCTTATTACGGCAACTTTATTAACTGTCACGGATTTACACGGGTTTGGAAGAAAGGATGCTTCCACGGCTTCTTGGCGCGATGCGCTTATAATTGGCGTTATGCAGCTTGTAGCTATTGTCCCGGGCATTTCCCGCTCTGGAACGGTACTGACCGGTGGTGCGTTGCGGGGATTCTCCCGTGGATTTGCTGTCAAGTTTGCTTTTATCATGTCAATCCCGGTCATTCTGGGCGCGAATATTTTTTCTGTAGCAGACGCAATTCGCGAAGGCTTGGATCCTGCGCTGATAATGCCGTGCATTGTGGGCGTTTTAGTTGCGACTCTGGCCGGTATTGCCGCAATCAAATTCATGAACATGTTGGTAAAGCGGCGTAATTTCCGCCCGTTTGTGGTATATTGCGCTTTGGCCGGCGTTATTACGATTGGCGCCAGCCTGTTATTTTAATCACAAAGGATCGATACTATGGCTTCACAAACCAAGTCAAAACCAAAATCGACTGCTAAAAAGACGCCTGCAAAGAGTGGGCAGACGAAACGGCCGGTTTCTCGAAATGCGTCGTCTGCAAAGAAGTCAGGACGTGGGAAGACAGCAGCGGGAAAATCTGTGGAAAAACAGCATCGCGAAATCTGGGTGGTGGTGACCTTTTTCCTTTCCTTGGTGCTGTCATTGGCCGTCTTCAATGTAAAGGGCTTTCTTTTGGAAGCTTTGTCGTCATTCTGCAAGGGTATTCTTGGATTTGGCGCATACATATTGCCTTTTTCACTGCTTGTTATCTGTGGGACGATTTTGTTTGCCAGAGGGAAACCGATTGCTTCGCGTGTTATCACAGTTTTGCTTATTCCAATTATGACCGGTGTATTGTCGCATCTTCTGTTTTCCGATGTGACGCTTGATCAACATGTGATTTCTACACTTTATAAGACGGGTAGAACCTGGGAATCCGGCGGCGTGATTGCGGGAGGTCTTGGCGCGTTGTTATCGGCTGCACTTTCTAATGTCGGCGCTTTGATTATTTCCTTTATCCTGTTTACGTATTTACTGCTTCGCTTAATCAATATTAAGTTAAAAACTATTTTAGAGTTTTTTATTGGAATCCACGAGAAGGCAGAGCTGCGCCGTGAACCGGTTGATTTCTATGATGAAGCGTTTGAGGAAGAGGAGGAAGCCCCGGTTCGGGAAGCGGTTGCGCCGCTCCCTGCCAAACGTCCGAAATCTGCGCATACAGAAGTGCGTCCGGCACAGGAAAAATCCCCGTCACGTCGGCGCAGTGAAATTGACCTTCCTCTCGAGGCAGTTGCGCCCGTGGTGAAGGCACCGCCCGAGCCGCAGGAACCGGAACGTTCTGTTTCCGGGAAAGAGGAAGTAAAGACGCCTGATTTGGAGCTGGATGGACAAAAATCGGGACGGAAATATCCTATTCCCGACGTTTTTCCTGAAAAGGAGCAGGAACCATACGAACCGCCTCGTCCTTTGGACGATGCTGATGATGGAGAAGAACCTCCGTTTGATTTAGACCTGGAGCAGGAAAAAGAGCCCTTGGATCCGGCAGATATCCATGTTCCTCCTGTGGTGGAAGAAGTGCCGACGGAAACCATCCCGCTCAAACCGCTGGAGCCCGGCGCCGAACCGGTCGTTGTGGATACGCATCAATTCTCTGAAGATGCTTCGCCGGGTGAGGATGCCCTGACGCGGGCCCAGGCAACAGCAAAACGTGAATATGATTTTCCGCCGATTTCTATTTTGCATGAGGATAATTTTGTTCCGGCGGATGACGTGACGGAAGAACTCCGTGTGCGTTCGCACAAGCTTTCCGATACGCTTTCCAGCTTTGGCGTGGAGGCGCAAATTATCAATGTCATTCGCGGCCCGTCTATCACACGCTATGAAATTCTGCTGGATCGGGGTGTTAAATTTTCCCGACTGACGGCTTTACAGGACGACATTGCCTTGGCGCTTGGCGCATCCGGCGTTCGTATCGCGGCGATACCGGATAAGTCGGCGGTAGGGATTGAGGTTCCGAACAAAGTGGTGCAAACCGTCTTTTTGCGGGATGTTTTGACGTCACGTCCCATGGCGGAAAATAAATCAAAGCTTGCGTTTGCATTGGGAAAAGACATTACAGGTACCAGTATTGTGGGTGATATTGGGAAAATGCCCCACATGCTGATTGCCGGAACAACCGGTTCCGGAAAATCGGTTTGTATCAACTCCATTATTATCAGCTTGCTCTACCGTGCCTCGCCCGATGAAGTTAAGTTGATTATGATTGATCCCAAGATGGTGGAACTGGGGAATTATAATGGAATTCCACATTTGCTGGTGCCGGTTGTAACGGATTATAAGAAAGCGGCAGGCGCATTGAATTGGGCAGTTGTAGAAATGGAGCGTCGTTACAAACTGATGTTTGAATATGGCGCCCGGGATCTGGACTCCTTTAATCATACTGCGGTAGGCAAGGGGGAGAATCCACTCCCTCGTATCGTCATCATCATTGATGAGTTGGCAGACCTTATGATGATGGCGGCGAAGGAAATTGAAGAGAGCATCTGCCGCATTGCGCAGAAGGCGCGTGCAGCCGGTATGCATTTAATTATCGCAACGCAGCGTCCATCTGCCGATGTCTTAACCGGTTTGATGAAATCCAATATTCCTTCCCGAATCGCTTTTGCGGTGGCGTCGCAGATGGAGTCCCGGATCATTTTGGATACCGGCGGTGCGGAAAAACTAATTGGAAAGGGCGATATGCTGTTTAATCCGCTGGGTATGCCCAAACCTATGCGCGTCCAGGGATGTTATCTCTCCTCGGAGGAAGTGGAGGCTGTAACGGAATACATTAAGCGCTCCGGTACGGCCGAGTATTCCAGCGAAATTTTGGAGCATATGGAGCGCAGTGCCAATGATGAACGCGGCGGTTTCTCGGACGATGAGGATGCAGATGAGATGTTGGATGAAGCCATTGACGTGGTAATGCAGACAGGACAGGCTTCTGCATCGATGCTGCAGCGTAAGCTGAAACTGGGCTATGCACGTGCGGCGCGTATCATTGATCAGATGGAAAGCCGTGGCATTATCGGACCTTTTGACGGCGCGAAGCCGCGACAGCTTTTAATTTCAAAGTCCGATTGGCAAGAAATCAAGGCGCGCAGGTCATATTAAAGTGCGGCGCAGAGTTTGAAAAGGGTACAATAATAAACAGCAGCCTCGTAGTTTAAAACGAGGCTGCTGTTTTGCGTACATTTATAGCGTAACGCGATAAAGAACCCAATCGTTCAATTCAAATCTCTCACAAATTGTAAAACCGGCTTCCTCCAGCTGCTCTGCAACTTCTGCGGCTCTGGGGCCGATAATGCCGGATGTAATCAGCGTTCCACCCGGCCTTAAGCAGCGGTGAAACAGCGGCCGCATGGCAATGATGACGTCTGCGACAATATTGGCCGCGATGAAATCATATGGTTTTGCAGCGATAGCGTCAGCCAAACGGGAGTCGGAAATCGCGTTTCCGCAAAACGTACGGAATGACGAGTCCGAGAAGCCATTACGTGCAAGATTTTCGCGGGTGGTGGTGATACAATGCTCGTCAATATCGACGCAGGTGACGTGCGCTGCACCGAGAAGGAGGGCAGCAGCGGAAAGAATTCCGCTCCCACAACCCATATCCAACACGTGATCGCCCGGTTTGACCAACTTTTCAATGCAGGACAAGCAAAGCTTTGTGGTCTCATGGGAGCCGGTACCAAAAGAGGATGAAGGATCAATTTCCAACACAACGCGGTGTTCCTGATTTTCACAAGTTTCCCACGATGGTTTAATGAGTAATTTATCACCTACCGGGAATGGCTTAAAATATTTTTTATACTCGTTTACCCAGTCTTCGTCATGCACGTTTTGAAAATCTACGGTCAAGTCGCCCAGTTTTTTTGAAACATCGTGTATGCGTAATTCGTCTAATTTCCGAAGGATGTTTTGAAGAGTTGTACGTCCTTGCTCGTTGTTGACAAGATAAATTTTAATAATCGTCGGTGCGTCGAGCAGCTTCATAAGAGATTCATCTACGTAATCCCAATGAGGCGTAACGGTTTCCAGAAATTCAGTAAAATCCTGACTGTCTTCAATCGTGAAACCGGTAATTCCAAAATCCTCTAAAATAGCGACGAGTGTGTCGATTCCTTCGCTGCTTGTTTTTATGGCGGCCTCGATAAAGTCCATAATTTCCTCCTGTTTCCAAACGCATTCAGGCGTTTTCCTATCGTTTTTATTATAACATTCCTATATTTTAAGTACAAGACTTATTTCCAAATGAGAAAATTCCCGTAAATACTGGACAATTCAAAATATTTTTGATAAAATAAATATTGTGTTTATTTGTCGATGTACAACAGACGGAGTTGACGGTATGCCAAAGTTTTTTATCCCTCCTGGTGAGGGATATGACAATTCGCTTGTCTTAACCGGCGATGACGCCATACATATAGCCAAAACCCTGCGAATGCGTCCTGGGGAACCTTTAACGCTTTGTGATGGAGCAGGAACAGATTATTTTTGTAAAATTATTTCAGCTTCACCATCGCAGGTTGTGGTTTCAATTCAGAAAACCGCTCCTTGTGTTGCGGAACCGCAGCTGCATGCAACACTCTATATGGCACTTCCGAAGGCGGATAAATTGGAATTGGTTGTGCAAAAATCGGTGGAGTTAGGTGTAGAACGAATATGCGTATTTCGAAGTACCACTTGTGTGCCGGATCCGGATCAACGCGCTTTTGAAAAGCGGCTTCTCCGCTTGCAGCGAATCGCGCGAGAAGCAGCGGGCCAATCACTGCGCGGCGCTGTTCCGGAAGTAAGGGGTCTTTTGACTTATCAGGAGATGTTGCACAGCGCCTCGTCGAGCGATTTGGCGTTGTTTTTCTATGAACATGGGGACGTTCCGTTAAAAACAATTTTGGAGCATGAGAGATATCAGTCTATTGCTCTTGTCATAGGGCCGGAAGGCGGTTTCACGGAGGAAGAGCAGAAGCTGGCTTGTGATGCGGGCTTAAAAACGGCGTATTTGGGCGCGCGAATCCTACGTTGTGAAACGGCGGCGCTTTGTGCCCTTTCGGCGGTGATGTTTCACGCCGGGGAGCTCGCGTAATTTTTGGATACGAAATAGAAAGGTATGTGTTAAAATTGGGGAAGCAAAACGAAACGCTTACAAAAAATGATTTCATTACCAATAAAATTATGATTGTGTTCGTGCTGGCGTTTGCGATGTCTATTGCGCTGATGCTGGTGAATCGTGGGTTGGATAATGTGGATACCTTTGTGGGTACATACTATACGGTCTATATTTTTGGATTTGCCGGTGTTGCAGGTACGCTTTTGGGGATTGTAAAGGAAATTGTGGACCGGAGACAAGGCAGAGACTTATCTCATAAATTGGTAACGGGTCATGGCATAGCAGTGTGTTCTGCCATTGTGGCAATATCGGCGTTTTTGATTTTATTCGGCGGTTATTCCAGCTCTATTCGGTTGTTATACATCGCGATTCCTGCCCTTGCCGTGCTCTATCTGTTCTATATGATTTATCAGCGTGAGTTTAGTGTTTTGACTACGCTGGGCGTATTGCTTTCTTTGTATTTTTGGCGTTTTGCACAGTTTTATAAAGGTTCAGTGCGTTTCCTTGCTGCGCAGTGCATTTTATTGGTGTTATGCGTGTTGGTGAGTGCGTTATTATTTTTCCTAAAAAAAGATGACGGCGTGCTAAAACTGGGAAAGAAAAAGTTTCGGTTGTTAGACGCGGATGCAGAATATGGTGCGTCATTTCTGTATGTTGCGCTTTTTGCTGTAATTTTGCTTGCAGCATTTTTCGTGCCAAATGTGGCTATGATTTACCTGGCCTTTACGACACTGGCGGTTGTTTTTATTATGGCGGTTTATTATGCCGTTCGGATGATGTAAAGACGGAAGCGAAGAAAAAAAGTATGGTTTTACCGCCCTGCCGGCGGATTGGAAAACTGGTGCTGAAAGGCGGGCTTTTTGTAGGAAAGGCCCGCTTCTTTTAATGTGAAAGGAGAAACTTTCATGGGAAGAAACGCTTTGGTGGCGCAGTCTGGCGGACCGTCGCCCGTTATTAATGCTTCACTGCAAGGTGTGATCGATGCCTGCCGTGCCTATCCGGATCACATTCAGACATTGTATGCGGCGTATCATGGGATTGAAGGGGTGCTGTTGGAAGAGTTAATTGACCTCTATGCACAGCCGCAGGAGGAGATCGCCCGACTAAAATATACGCCGGCTTCCGGTGTGATCGGCACTTGCCGGTACAAACTTTCTGATACGGAAAGTCCTGATTTTTCGCGGATTATCGAGGTATTCCGCGCACATGACATTGGACATTTTTTCTATATTGGCGGAAATGATTCCATGGATACGGCCCAAAAGGTCAGTGATCTGGCTCGTGCACAGGGATATGATCTCGTTGTAACCGGAGTACCGAAGACGATTGATAATGATGTGGGAGACGCAGAGTTTCAGTTGATCGACCATACGCCGGGATATGGCAGCTGCGCGCGTTATTGGGCGCTTCTGATGCAGAATGCGGAAGAAGAAAATCGTGCGATTTCCGGCAGCGAATGTGTGTCCGTGTATCAGGCAATGGGGCGCACAACAGGATACATCACGGCGGCTTCCCGTCTGGGTGATCCGGAACGCCGGACGCCGCTTTTGATGTTCTTTTCTGAAATGCAGGAGACGCTGGACCAGGTGGCGGAGGCGGTAAATGCGCAGCTTCAAAAGACGGGGCGTTGTATTGTGGTCGTCAACGAAGGGTTAAACGTGGGGGAAATCGGCGCAAAACATGATGGGTTTGGCCATATTGAGTACGGTGCGTCCGGTATCAGTGCCATGCAGGCGGTGGTCAATTATCTGAACGCGCACAAACTTGCTGCGCGAGGCCAGGCAACGGGACAATTGCCTGGCACGATTCAGCGTGGCGTTTCCCTGATGGCCTCTACCGTAGATCTTGATGAAGCGTATGAGCACGGAAGGAATGCCGTAAAGATCGCAATGACGGAAGGTACCGGCTATATGTCGACCATACTCCGCCGGAATGCTACGTCGTATTGCCCGTATTTTGATAAGGTGGCGCTGGCGTCCATTGCAAATTCCGAGCGTCATTTGCCGAGGGCTTGGATTACGCCGGATGGACATGATGTAACGGACGATTTCCTTGCCTATGCCCGTCCGCTCATTGGGGAAGAAAATCCACCTGTACCTATGGAACATGGCCTGCAGCGTTTTGCAAGGTTTAACTTGCGTTTTCTGGATAAAAAATTGCCGGCCTACCGGCCGGCGGGGTATTGACAAATGGACGAGCGTTTTGAACGAACAGCTATGTTGTTGGGTGCCGATGCTGTAACGCGTTTGCGTCACGCGCATGTGGCAATAGTTGGTCTTGGCGGGGTTGGCAGCTATGCAGCTGAGGCGATTGTACGCGCGGGAGTGGGGGAAATTACGCTGGTGGATTCTGATACCGTCTCCGTGACGAATCTCAACCGTCAGCTCTGCGCATTAACCTCGACCGTAGGACAGGATAAGACCGTGGTGACGGCGCGCCGTGCAGCAGATATCAATCCCGATGCGGTGATTCATCCACTGAAGATGTTTTATACGCCGGAAACACGAGATACGCTGTTTACCGGCAGTTTCGATTATATCATTGACGCAATTGATACGGTGTCCGCTAAAACCGATTTGATTTGCACGGCAATCTTAAAAGGAATTCCCATTGTATCTGCACTTGGCACCGGGAATAAGCTTGATCCGGGACGACTTTGTTTTGCAGACATTTACGAAACATCTGTCTGTCCGCTGGCGCGGGCCATGCGGCGGGAACTGCGCAAGCGCGGTGTTGCCGCACATACGGTGCTTTACAGTACAGAAGAACCGCGCGGAATGACGCGTGCCGCGGATGGCAGGAATTACCCCGGAAGTATTTCCTGGGTGCCGGGATGTGCCGGTCTGATGCTTGCCGGATATGTGATTCGGAAACTCAGCGGGATTCCGGATTAAAATCCGTTGCATTATAAAGATTTGCTGCGGACGCTGTGCCGTGCGTGATAATTTCACGCGCAGCGGAAACGCTGCGGCGGATGGCGTCTGTCACGGCGCGCCCATCGGCGGCGTCAAAGGTGCCAAGTACCCAGTCCGGCATATCATAATCTGCGCGCGGAGGCATACCGACGCCGATCTTGACGCGGGGAAACGCATCGGAACCGTGTTGATAAATGATGCTTTTCAGGCCGTTGTGACCACCGTCGCTGCCTTTTGCCCGGACTCGGATGCGTCCAGGCGGGAGGCTGATGTCGTCGTGCAAAACAATCAGCCGCTCTATGGGGAGTTTGTACCAGGAGAGTGCCTCCCGGGTTGCTTCTCCACTGAGATTCATGAAAGTCTGTGGCTTTAAGAGCAGTACGCGTTGCCCGTCGATGACGCCTTCGCCGCAAAGTGCCTTGAAACGCGAACGGTTTACCGTTGCGTCCAGTTCCTGCGCCAATAGGTCGAGTGCCAGAAATCCGACATTATGGCGTGTGCCTTCATATTTAGCGCCAGGATTTCCGAGCCCGGCGATAACCCATTGAATGTTGCCGGTTTGTCCCTGTGCGCGGTTTTGAAACAGTTTGAGCATAGTATCTCCCTCTAAGGTAAAAATTCGAGTGTTATTGTACCATATTCTGAGATAAAAAGAAAGACAGAGGTGCCTTTTTTATGAGAATGCGCAAAAAGAAAAATCTAGAGCCGCGTTTGGAACGCTGTGAAGATGTGACAATCCAGAATCCGGAAGAACTGCGAGGGCAGTGGTTGACATTAAAGCCGGACGCCCGCAAAATCTGCCTGGAAATCGGGTGCGGAAAGGGCCGGTTTATTACGACGTTGGCTGCTCAGAATCCGGATATTTTATATATTGCGTTGGAGCGCGAAAAAGGCGCCATTGTCATGGCTATGGAAAAGGTCAAGGCGCAGGAACTCTCCAATGTTCGCTTTATTATTGGCGATGCAGCAGAGCTGTGCAACTATTTTGCGGATGCGGAAATTGACGATATTTATGTGAATTTCTGCGATCCTTGGACAAAACGCCATCGTGAAAAGCGCCGCCTGACGCACCGTAACTTCCTGGCGCTTTACCGCCGTATTATGAAATCGTCCGGTCATTTTTATTTTAAGACGGACAATGTGGAGCTTTTTGACTTCTCCGAGGCAGAGCTGCCGGACTTCGGCATGGAACTTTTGACTGTAACGCGTGATCTTCATGCGACGGATATTCCGAATATCATGACAGAGTATGAGGAGCGTTTTTCTTCGCAAGGGGTGAAGATTAATTATATTGAAGCTGTGTTTAAGGCTTGAAAATGCAACGTTTTAAAGCAAATTACAGCTTTTGGATATCTGGGGAAGAAAGGTATAAAACATATTTAGTATTTTGGAATTTTCTTAAAAATTGAAACGCACACCTTCACAGACTTCGTAATATTTATACGATCTGCGAGGGTGTGCGATTTTTCATATAAATGCTCTTGCAATAATAAGACAATGCTTTATAAAGTCGCAAGGAAGAATATACGGCCGAAAAAGTTATCGTCTGGGCTTAATATTAATATTTACCCCCAGTGCGTCTTCGGAATCAACGACAGTCCAGCTGCTGCCGGGATAATATCCGATGGTACGCATGGCAAAGCCCTCTTTATTTTCTAATTCGTCAATGATGGCATCCCGGCGGTCCCCAACTTCAAACCCCAAATGGTGTACGCCGCTGCCATGCTTTTGAAGGAATTCACGGAAGGTACTGGGGTTTTCGTCCGGCTCTACCAACTCAATGACAAAACCGTCGGCCTGCATGACAGCCATTTTCATACCGTAATTCGCAATCTCTCCGCGATAAGTCAAATCAGGACTGCGGGACGGTAACGTCACCTGAATTTCCGGTCTTTCGATTTGAAAAAGTGCGGTCCAGTGATCCAAAGCTTTTTCAATGTCTTCGACGACGATACATACTTGGATAAAGCCTTTTACATCGATCTTGTTTTCCATGCTGACTACCCCTTTTCTTTTGATATCAACCATTTTAATACAAACTCGAAGAAAAGACAAGTACGCCGTTATGGGGATTTCACGCGTTCAAACGTTTTCCCTCAATATTCCCGGGCGGGACTGGTGATCTCTGTCAACGCCTGCGCAGCTTCCATATCATAAAGATCGCTGTGCACTAGGTCGGCCAATGAGAGCATGCCTACAACGCGTGTTCCCTCAACGACGGGAATTCTGCGGATTTGCTCGCCGGATAGGAGGTCTGCGGCTGTTTTCATTTCCTCGTTTGGGGAGATGGTAACGACATTACGTGTCATGAGATCTTGTACTTTTGTTTGGACGGGATCGCTTTGTACAGCGACACAGCGTGTCACGATGTCCCGGTCCGTCAGAACACCCTGCAGGGAACCGTTTTGGCCGCAAACCAGCACAATGCCAACGTCGCTGCGCGTCATAGTTCTTGCGGCTTCTGCGGCGGTCGAATCCGGTGAAACTGCCACAATATTGGTGCTCATTAATTCTGAAACTTGCATAAAACTCCTCCTTTGGTTCATCCAGTATCTGCAATTCCCCAGAAATCATACGCTTTTCTGAAATTTTAAGGCAATAAAAAATTAACGGATGTATGATGGAAAAAGTTCTTGATTTTTTTTAAGAGGCGCGTTATAATATAAAAGCTGATTCGCAGGTGTAGTTCATCGGTAGAATGCAAGCTTCCCAAGCTTGAGAGGAGGGTTCGATTCCCTTCACCTGCTCCAAGTTTTAACACGCTGCAGACAGTAATTGTCTGCAGCGTGTTTTTTTTCAAAAGAAAATGGTCCAGTTTTTATTATGCGTTTATAATCTAGATATGTGATATTTTAAACTTTATGTTATACTGAGTGTGAGGTGAATATAATGGAACTTCGCGTACTCAATTACTTTTTGGCAATCGCCAGAGAAGAAAACTTTACAAAAGCGGCGCAGCAGCTTCATGTTACACAGCCCACATTGTCACGGCAAATTGCAGATTTGGAGCAGGAACTTGGCGTAAAGCTGTTTGTACGAAGTAATCATAATATTATCTTAACTGAAGACGGAATGATATTAAAACGCCGGGCGCAAGAAATTTTATCTTTGGCAGACAAAACAAAACGAGACTTTTTACAAAAAGATGAAACACTGTCCGGTACGATTTCTATTGGAAGTGGAGAGTTTCGATCAACAGAATATTTAGCAAAAATCATTGCAGAATTCCGCAAAAAATATCCTAACGTAAAATATGAGATATACAGCGGAAACGCAGGAAACATTCGTGATTATATTGAAAGAGGACTTTTGGATATCGGATTGATGTCGGAGCCTATTGATATGCGCAAATATAATTTTGTCAATATGCCGGTTCAAGAGCAATGGGGCGTGTTTGCACCAAAGGGTTCTTCACTTTTTGAAAAGGAAAGCATATCTCCTGAAGATTTAATAGGAATGTCAATTGTGACTGCGACAGGCGATTTCAACCAAAGCCGAATTGGAAAATGGCTTGGCGATTACAAAGATCAAGTAGAAATTGCGGCAACGGCCAATCTGCCGTATAACGAAGCTGTGTTAGCCAAGGAAAATATAGGAGTAATGCTCAGTATAAGCTTAAACTGTACCTATGAAAATCTGCGCTTTATTCCATTGCAGCCTGTTTTAAGTGTTTCAACTGCTTTGGGTTGGAAGAAGGAACAGATATTTACTGCTACAACCTCCGCCTTTATCGATTTTGCAAGAGCATACTTAAAAAGCATTTCTAACAATGATATATAAGTATTAGACATTTCACGCAACCGAATTTATAATAAAGGTGTTCCGAGACGGAGCACCTTTATTTTTATTCCAATCAGAAAGGAAACTTGAAATGACAATCGATGAAGCAAGTCAACGATATAATATCCCCATTAAAATCCTCCGGGAATATGAAAGCTGGGGATTATGCGGAGAGGTAAAAAAAGTAATGGGTTCGTGGCAATATGACGACAGCGATATTGAACGGCTCAGCATCATCATGACACTGCATGACATCGGTTTTACCAATAATGAGATAGAAAAATATATGCGACTGCTTATTGAGGGGGTGTCCACCGAAGCGGAGAGAATAAAAATGTTAGAAAGAAAAAGAAACGGAACGCTTGATGAAATTCACTTTAAGGAAAGGCAGTTAGACCGACTTGATTATCTGCGGTTTGAAATGAAAAATCATAATAAAACCAAAAGGAGCATTTAAAATGAAAAAATTAATTTCTGTATTTACGGTAATTACCTTGATGCTGACTTTTGCGGCGTGCAGTAACAATACGAATCATGACGACTCTTCCCCTGCACAGCAGCAGTCAGACACGCAAAACACTGTACCCGACGAAGAATCAGATGAAATAAATGATGCTTCTGCTTCTACTGAAACAGACTCTAAATCATTAGTCGTTTATTTTTCCTGGTCGGGCAACACCGAAAATGTTGCAAAGTCTATTCAGAGCCAAACAGATTCAGACATTTTTGAGATCATACCCGCCACCTCGTACAGCGATGATTATGATACCGTTTTGGATTTGGCACAGGAGGAACAGCGAAACGATACCCGTCCTGCTATTTCAGGCAGCATTGAGAACATTGAGCAGTACGATGTAGTCTATGTAGGCTTTCCCAACTGGTGGGGCGATATGCCGATGATTCTCTATACATTTTTCGATACTTACGACCTGTCAGACAAAACGGTTGCGCTGTTCTGTACCAGCGGCGGCAGCGGACTTTCAAATACGGAAAACGAAGTTAAGGAGCTTGAGCCAAACGCTACTGTGGCAGATGGACTGCACATCAGAGATGATGCCGCAGACAACCCTGAAAATGCAGTGAGTGAATGGTTAGATGAGATAGGTCTTGTGAAATAGGAGGTCGCTGCATGAAAAAAGGAATATTTCTGTTTTTATGGCTGTCTATTGTGTTCTCTTTGGCGGCCTGCGGTCAATCAAAGAATTCCGACACAACTTCAAAACAGCCATCGGCAAATAATTTTTCGGAGGTAACGGATATGCAGGTTCCCGAAAACTTTATTTTGATAAAAGGCGGAAGCTTTCAAATGGGAAGTCCCGAGTCTGAAGCGTGGCGCAGTGCAGATGAAACACAGCATACCGTTATGGTAAGTGATTTCTATATGTGCAAATATGAATTGACACAAAAAGAATACGAAGAAATCATGGGAAGCAATCCGAGTAATTTCCAGGGCGAAAACTTACCTGTTGAAAATATTTCTTGGCTCGACGCAGTTGTTTATTGCAATGCCCGAAGCGAAAAGGACGGTTTAACCCCGGTTTATACAATCGACGGACAGAATGTCTCTTGGGACAGAAGCGCAAACGGCTACCGCCTTCCTACCGAAGCGGAGTGGGAATATGCCTGCCGGGCTGGAACTACTACGCCGTTTTATATGGAAAATTCCCCGAGCGCCGAAGACGCAAATTATTACGGGCATTACCCATATGAAATAGAGGATAACTATTTTTCGCAAGCTAATTTGGAAGTTAAACCCGGTGAGTACAGAGAAACTACCGTTCCGGTAGACAGCTTTTCCGAAAATCCTTATGGGCTTTACAATATGCATGGCAGTGTAAGTGAGTGGGTATGGGATTATTACGGTGAATATCCGGCTGAAGAGCAAACCGATCCTGCCGGTCCTGTTTCCGGGAACCTGCGAGTTTATCGTGGCGGCGGCTGGAATGATTTTGCTAAAAATATGCGCTCGGCATATCGTGCAACACTGGAACAAAATAAAGGAATTTTTAATCTCGGTATTCGCCTTGTATTAAATGCTATGCCCGGTTCCGGCAAAATTTTAGGAACAGAAACACAGCAAACTGACAATACAGATTCGGAAAGCGGAAAAATTTTGATCGCCTATTTCTCATGGGGAGGCAATACAGAAGGCGTTGCCGAAGAAATTCAGAGTCAGACAGGCGCAGACTTGTTTGAAATCACATTGGTAAATCCGTATTCCAGTGATTATAACACTGTTTTAGACGAAGCACAGCGAGATCAGAACGCGCAGGCTCGCCCGGAGCTTGGGACCCATGTAGAAAATATAGATGAATACGATACTATTATGCTCGGTTATCCCAACTGGTGGGCTTCGATCCCCATGCCGGTTGCGTCTTTTCTTGAAGAATACGATTTTTCCGGCAAAACCATTATTCCGTTTTGCTCTCACGGCGGCGGTCGCTTCGGACAAAGCCTGACTGCCATTGCAAAGCTTGCACCGAATGCTTCTATGGGAGAGGCACTTTCTATTCACTATTCAGGCGGTTCGACGCTTTCGAGCGATGTTACTGATTGGCTGAGCAGTAACGGGATTCAATAAAGAAAGGACACTAAAGCGATGAAAGCGTTAGATAAATGGAAATTTGAAAAAATCAATATGTTTGGAATGGGTAAGCCTAACGAAACATTTGCACAGTATTTTATCGGCGAATCATTTCTGAATCCGCTGACAAACCCGCAGGAAACGGTGTTTCTTGCAAATGTAACCTTTGAACCGGGCTGCCGCAACAACTGGCACATTCATCACGCAAAAAGCGGCGGTGGTCAGATTCTTATCTGCACAGCGGGAGAAGGATGGTATCAGGAGGAAAATAAACCTGCGGTTTCGCTCACGGCCGGAACAGTCATCACGATTCCTGCCAAGGTGAAGCACTGGCACGGAGCAAAAAAGGATAGCTGGTTTTCTCATATCGCCGTGGAAGTTCCGGGCGAAGATACCGCAAATGAATGGTGCGAGCCTGTGAGGGATGAAGAATACAATAAATTGGAGGACAAATAAAATGGGCAAAAAGTTAGTTGCATATTTTTCGGCAAGCAGAGTTACGAAAGCGACGGCAGAGCGTTTGGCAAAGGCGGCAGGCGCCGATATCTTTGAAATCAAGCCTGCTGTTCCCTATACCCGTGCGGACCTCGACTGGACAAACCAAAAGAGCCGCAGCTCTGTTGAAATGAACGATCCTGATTCCCGTCCCGAAATCTCAGAACGGCTTTCCAATATGGCGGACTACGATGTCGTTTTCATCGGCTTCCCGGTTTGGTGGTATGTTGCACCGGTCATTATCAACACATTTATGGAAAGTTATGATTTTTCAGGCAAAACGTTGATCCCATTTGCTACTTCCGGCGGCAGCGGAATGGGTAAAAGTGTAGAAATATTAAAAATTCTTTGCCCAAACGCAAATTGGGAAGAGGGAAAAATGTTAAATCATGTATCTGAAACCGAACTAAAAAAATGGCTTGACAGTATTTTGTAAGCTGAATGAAAGAAAACGGCTTGATAAAGGGGCATATTATGGAATATACAAAGTTAGGAAATTCTGACCTCATTATATCCCGTATATGTATGGGGTGTATGGGCTTTGGCGAGGCCGGAAACGGTCAGCACAGCTGGACGATAGATGAAGAACATTCCCGTAAAATTATTAAAAAAGGTTTAGAACTTGGAGTCAACTTCTTTGACACGGCGATTGCCTATCAAAACGGCACAAGCGAGCAGTATCTCGGTAGAGCGATAAAAGATTTTGTAAGGCGTGAGGATGTTGTAATCGCAACAAAATTCCTGCCCCGTACCAATGAGGAAATTAAAGCCGGAATTACAGGTCAGCAGCATATCGAAAAAATGCTTGATAAGAGCCTCCAAAACCTCGGTATGGATTATGTTGATTTATACATTTACCATATGTGGGATTACAATACGCCACTGCACGATATAATGGAAGGTTTGAACAACGCCGTAAAATCGGGCAAGGTTCGTTATATCGGCATTTCCAACTGTTTTGCCTATCAGCTTGCAAAGGCAAACGCACTTGCCGAAAAAGCGGGCTTTGCGAAATTTGTATCGGTTCAGGGACACTACAATTTGATTTTTAGAGAAGAAGAGCGGGAAATGGCGAGGATTTGCCATGAAGACAATATAGCGATGACGCCGTACAGCGCGCTTGCAGGCGGACGCCTTTCCAAACGCCCCGGCGAAACCTCGAAGCGCTTGCAGGAGGACAGCTATGCGCATTTGAAATACGACGCTACCGTCCAGCAGGACTGTGTTATCATTAACCGTGTGGCACAGCTTGCCGATCAATACGGTGTGTCTATGACAGAAATTTCTCTTGCATGGCTTTTGACAAAGGTTACCGCTCCTGTTGTAGGTGCAACGAAGCTCTACCATATTGTAGATGCGGCAAAAGCGGTGGGACTTACATTGACTATCGATGAACTTGCTTTTTTGGAGGAACCTTATTTCCCTCATAAATTGGTCGGCGTAATGGCGCAGAACACCCCTGCCGCCGCAAAGGATAAGCATGTATGGTCAACGGGCAGTCAAAAAATCTGAAGGGAGCGTAAAAATGGATTTGCATAATACAGACCCTGAATTTGCAGAACGCTTTGAATATTTTGCATTCGATGAGGTCGTAAACGAAGAAAATCAGCAGTTGGATAAAAAGACGCGCTATATGGCGATTTTGGCAACGCTGATAGGCTGTGGCGGAACAGACGCATATGAAGAAATACTGCCTCAAGCATTAAAAAACGGTGTCACACCGATAGCCGCAAAGGAGATCGTTTATCAGGCGACGAATTATCTCGGCTATGGAAGGATGCTGCCTTTTCTTAATGTTACTAACAAATTGTTGGCTGAAAGAGGTGTAAAACTGCCGCTTGACGGTCAGGAAACGACCACGCTTGAAAACCGGCTTGAAAGAGGAATTGAAATGCAGGCGGAAATTTTTGGTGAGCATATGAAAGAGGCTTGGAAAACAAATCATATCAGCCGCTGGCTGGCTTCAAACTGCTTCGGCGACTATTATACCCGCAAAGGTCTTGATCTTTCCGAGCGTGAACTCATTACCTTTTGCTTTCTCATGGCGCAGGGCGGATGCGAACCGCAGCTTACTGCTCACGCAAAGGGCAATATGAATATAGGGAACGACAAAGATTTTCTGATGAAAATCGTTTCACAGTGCTTGCCATATATCGGTTATCCTTGTATCCTGAACGCTATTTCCTGTATCAATAAGGCGGTAGAACAATGAAACCGAAAGCCGCTGCCAAATTCGCTGTAGATATTTTCATGGTGCTGTCTCTGCTTTTGGTTATGGGCTATCAATTTTGGGGAGAAGCACCCCATGAATGGATCGGCACAGGGATGTTTTTTCTTTTTATCACGCACCATATTTTGAACGGACATTGGCATAAAGCACTATCGAAAGGAAAGTACAGTACAATGCGTATTTTCATGCTTGTCATTAATGCTTTGGCGCTTATCTCTATGCTGGCTCAAATATACAGTAGTGTTGTAATGTCAAGATATGTGTTTGATTTTCTGCCGTTTGGCGGTAATATGTCTTTGGCAAGGCGGCTGCATATCCTTGGTGCCTATTGGGGATTCCTCTTTATGAGTCTGCATTTGGGGCTGCACTGGAGTATGATTTTGGGAACTCTCCAAAAAGCAGTGTGGATAAAAAGGCGTTCCAAAATCCTCAGTACTTCCGCCTTTATCACTGGTTTGGCCATTTCTGGATACGGCGCATATGCTTTTGTCGAAAGAAATTTTTTTACCTATCTTTTTTTGAAAAGCGAGTTTGTATTTTTAGATTACAATGAACCAAAAATGCTGTTTTATATAGATTATCTCGCACTTATGGGACTTTGTATTTTCATCGCCCATTACGGCACAAAACTCATACGAAAATTTAAGAAAAAATTGGAGGAAGCTTAATGGGGTTTCAAACTTTAAGTGACGATGTGAAAATTCCTGCATTGGGAGTCGATGCTTGATTTATTGACAACGATAAAGCAGAGGAAGCGGTAATTTGCGTTGTAAAAATCGGATATCGTCATATTGATACCGCTCAAGCCTATGGGAATGAACGAGATGGCGGTATTAAGAGCTGCGGTGTTTCGAGAGAAGAGCTTTTTATCACAAGCAAGCAATGAAAAATAAAGCTATTGTCGCTATGGCTCAAAAACATGGTATTTCTGTTCCCCAGTTGTACGTGAAATATGTCTTGCAGCTAGACGCGATTGCTCTTCCTAAAACTTCAAATCTAGAACACATGAAAGCTGATTTAAATCTTGATTTTAATATTTCAAATGAGGATATAGAATCCCTAAAAACGCTGGATTGCAAAGATTACGGTGAGTTCAGTTATTTCCCAGTGTTCAGCGGTAAATAAGACAGATGCAGAAACGGAGGAACAGAAATGAAAAAAGGTATCGTAACTTTTTTGGGCTGGTTGCTTTGTTTTGGGCTTGCTGCTTGTGCAGCCTGGCAGGCAGAACTGCCTGTTGATGAACAAAATTCATATGAGGAGCAGTTGGATATACAAAACGGCAATGATAGTTTAGCTACGCAAGCAATACAGCACCAGAAAGCAGAATCCTCTCGCGATGATACGAAAATATCTGAAACAAGAGAGAAAACGGTGAAATTGATTATTGACGGTCAGGAGTTATCCGTTACCCTTTATGATACACCTACTGCAAATGCACTCTATGATATGCTGCCCCTTGAGCTGACTTTTGAAGACTTTAACGGGATAGAAAAAATCGCTTATATGGATTGTGAGCTTCCTACGGAGGGAGAACCGGACGGTTGTGATCCCGATGAGGGTGATTTTTGCCTGTATGCTCCATGGGGAAATCTTTCCATATTTTATCAGGATTTTCGATACTCCGACGCTTTAATCAAATTAGGACACATGGATTCAGGAATGGAGATGATTAATAATATGAATGAGGATTTTTCTGCTACACTGGAAAAAGCACAAACCGTCGGACCATGATCCATGATAAGTATATCGGGATTATAAAACTTTCTGAATGCGGAGAAACTTGCAAAACGAATCCTTAAAAGGATGTTTCTGTTGCGTATATTACCAGATATACATAAAACAAAAGAGCAGGCGCAAGACCTGCTCTGTATATATTAGGAAAAGCGATTAACACAAAAAACGAGTGTTCATAACTTAAATTTGTTATGAACACTCGAAATGGAGCTGGTGGCCGGACTTGAACCGGCGACCTGCTGATTACGAATCAGCTGCTCTACCGACTGAGCCACACCAGCATACGGAACCGCATATGCGAATTCCTCAACGCTGATATATCTTAGCACAGATTAAGTTCAAAGTCAAGAGCCTTTTTTAGAATTCTAAACCGGCATTTTCTCCGAATGGGGGAGGAGGATATCTGCATCGGCATTGGCAGAACACGGATGGCAGAGATAGACAGCTGCGTACTC
>CALWBW010000002.1 GCA_944376195.1 uncultured Clostridia bacterium
CACTCAATTGAGCTGGTCCTACGGTGGACATGGAGCTTACTACGCTCTCTTTCTTCTGTTTACCATATCCCACAACTACTACTTCTTCCGTAGCAATGGCATCCATCTCCATTCGGAGGTTGAAGGTGGTTTCATCAGCTTTCACTCTGTGTTCTATACTGACAAATCCAATATAGCTGAATTCCAGTACTTCGCCGGGAGCAGCTTCGATGGAGTATCGTCCTTCGACGTCACTGATAACACCACGATTGGTAGTACCTTGTACTCTGACGGTGGCGCCGATGATAGGGTCACCATTAGAATCGGTCAGCAAACCGCTGATGCGTTGTTTTTGTTGCTGTACAGCCTCAATGCTGTTAGCTTCGTCAGCAGCATTGGCACGTAGGATGGCAGGCTGGGCTACCAAACCAAGGGCAAACATGGCTGCTATGTAATATCTTTTTTTCATATATCTATACTTAATTGTTTATCTATACTTTAAGAAAGTCTATCATTCACCCATTTCGTATGGGGGGAGTTCGTCCAAAGCCTTCACCCATAGTTCATTCGGGCTGGTGCTGGTTTCTACAGTCATCACCATATATTTTCCAGATGGCCAGGTGGCATTGGCGTTGAAGTTGCCGTCACTGGCATATTTGATATAATCACCGCCTTCTTTTGCGGTATAGGCTCCAGGGCCTTTCCATTCCAGACCCCATCCCTTCTGTCCGAAAAACTTAAAGTTGACTCCGTTAACATTCTGTCCAACAAGTAGTATCAGTTCATATTTGGTATCGGTGAGCGGAACCAGATTGAATGCTTTGTCCGTATTCCAGTTTATGTTGTTTTGGGCATATGACGGGAATCCTATCTTATCATTACCAATCACCCACATAGCGGTAGCATTCTGTGTACTTGATGAAGAAGCTTTCTCCAACTGTTCCATCATAATTGCATTCATGCCTTTGTTCAGAGTGAGTTTATACTTGCCGTCTCTTCCGCGGAAATGGAGCAGAGTTTCGTCTTCCTTCACGAGGTCAAACCAAGTGGGGTTCTTCCAATAATCAGCATATTCTTCTTTGACACCGCTGATTTTGATGATATCATCCTTCTTAAATTCGGTTTCGATGTAGAAAACATTGCCCGACCCATCGAATTCCAGGAACTTATTCTGAGTGTCGAAACGTACACCGAATTTTGGGAATGGGCTACCTTCGAAAGTCAGGGTATTGAATGTGATTTCATACTTGCCGTCTTCACCGTAACCTGTGTTTTCAAAGCCAATATTCTTAGTGGCATTGAGGACAATTTTTCCATTGTCCATACCAAATTTCAGTTCATTGCCCTGCAAATAAGGATTACCTGTTCCATCGGAATAAGCTGGTGCTACGATAGATGCTTCCATGTCGAGTGGGAAAGCCTCACGTGCTTTGTATTCATATTCTTTACCTGGAACGGGAGTCATGGTATATTCCTTGCCATTGGCAGCCACAAGTTTCAATGTTTGATATTTTGGACGCTCTATAGCAACGGTCATTTCCTTACTGTCATTGCTGAAACGTTCATTTTGGATGCGCAGTATAACCTTTGCTTCTCCGTCAGGCGTGTTTTTCTGGTAGGGAGCCAGCACTTTTCCACTGTATTTTCCGTCGGCTTTCAGACTGTAGAAGGCTTCGGATACCATTTCTTCTCCATAATAGAGCTGAACTTTGGCCTGGTTGATTTTCACGCCTCCGCTCTTCACCTCAAAGTCGAAGGTGATGCTATCGCCCATGTAGGCTTTTTCAGTGCCTGCAAAGGATACGATAGTCGAGCTGCCATGATCATCGAACTGGTCAATCTCATCTTTGCATGATGTCATAGCTATAAGGCTGAGTGCCATCATGCCGAGCAAAAATCGATTTCTCATAATTTATAAATTTAAAATTAAAAAAGTGATTTATTATGTTTGAATCTCTGTTATTTCCACTTGAAAGAGTTTACTGAGCGCGGCTGCAGAGTACAACTTGCCGAGTGCTTCTTACCGGCGTCATCGGGGGCGGTAAGTACAATGTTCTTGTCCGACCTGCTTTTGTTGATGATGACAAAGGCATAACTTCCGTCTGTATTCTTGAAAGCACTGTAGGCTATGTCATTGTCTGTGTAGCCGCTTGTACCAATTCGTATGGCACCGGGTCTTACCACTGCCGACAGGTGGCAGATCATATAGTAGTGCGAGTTCATGTAGATAGTTTTAAGATCACTCATGTTTAGGTCTACAGCCCCGAAGCAGGTTTGACATCCGCCGGGGCGGTTAGGTTGTCCACCATTGTTACTGGGTATGCTTCCGTTGAAGTCTGTTTCAAGCATCAGGTTCCAGATGGTCACTGCACTGCAATAGTTATTGATGGTGCCTATACCGATACTTTCCATATTAGAAAGGAGAGTTTTGGTCAAGTCGTGTCCGTTATTCCAGGTGCCGATAGACGATTCTGTGAAAATCAGGTCCTTCTCAGGAGCTCGTTGGTAGACGTTGAGCAGTTCGCTGCGATTACCTCCATAGTCATGGTAGGCTGCTCCTGCTATATACTTAGCGGCTTCGGAATCGTTGTATATCTGGTAGGGATAACCGTTTTGGTCGCTTTTGTTATCATAATTGTAGTTGTGGTCGTAAGCGTATATTTTGGTGGAAAGTCCAGCAGCCTCAAAAGCAGGACCCAGTACTTTCACAAAATCACGTTGTTCTTTCCATTCCATCACCAGTGAGGCTGAGTTCTTGTTGTTGAGTGGTTCGTTCTGTATGGTGATGGCATTGATGGGAATACCAGTTGCCTGAAATGCCTGTATCCACTTCACAAAATAGGTGGCATAGTCAGCATAGTATTCGGGTTTTAGTTGTCCTGCGGTGTATTCCCGATTTTGGTAGATAGGGTATTTCCGGTAGTCTTTCATCCATAAGGGACAAGTCCAGGGTGAACCCAGTATGCGGATGTCCGGGTTGATAGCAATAATCTCCTTTAAGATAGGTATTACGTAATCTGTTTCTTCTGAAGTCAGAGCAAAGTTTTCTATACCCGGTGTGTCACAACAGGTGTATTCTTTCAAGGAGAAGTCGGAACAGCCAATGGCAATGCGTACATAGCTACATCCATAACCTTCAGTTAGCGAATAGGTTCTTTTGAGGAATGCTGTCCGATCTTCCTGTTTCATTAGTTTTAGGCAGAAAGCTGATGATCCTGTAAGTGCCGCTCCGAATCCCTGCATAGTTTGGTAGATCTGCTGTGGATTCAGTAGGATGTTTTTAGGCGACATGCTGGCTTGGGGCTCAAATTCCACGGTGGATTCTCTTAAATCATAGGTACGGGTGTCAGTGGTAGTAAGCATGTAGGCTTGTAGACCACTAGGGGAGGGCGGAGTTTCACCGCCGGGCGTTTCGGGGAAGTCTGTTTCATTGTGGTCCGATCCGCATGCACTACCGTTGACCAGTAGGCCGAAAAGAAACACATAAGTGAATAGTCTTTTGTTTTTCATGTTAGTACGACTTATATAGGTTTAACAAAATGGTTTTATCCGCTGCAAATATATGCGTATGATAAGGGTGTTTCCTAAAAATACACTACTTCAAAACTTTCTCATTCATTGGTTTTAACTACATCAGAACTTTCTCTTGGATTAATTATTTTGTTGATAATTAAATGTTTATTATAATAATATGGCTACATCTAAAAAATAATTCTTTTATTTGTAGGTAAAATACCCTATCTTTGTTTTCAAAGAATAAAACGTTAACTGCTATGAAACGAAAAGACCTCCTGTTTTATATTCTTCTTCTTTTGATATCTATTCCTGTAAGTGCCGGATGGCAACGTCCGGTGACAAATTATACCCGGCATACATATAAAGCCGGCAATCAGAATTGGAGTATTCAGCAGCATGATAACGGTTGGATATATATAGCTAACAACAAAGGCTTATTGGAATTTGACGGTGTGGAGTGGAATACATATCCGATTCATAATGCCAAAACACGTGCTGTGAAAGTGGGACATGACGGGCGGATTTATATCGGTGGAATGGAGCAATTTGGCTATTTTACTCCAAATCGTCTTGGTGGGTTGGAGTATACTTGCCTTTCTGACAGTTTATCTCCCAATGTGAATGTCGGAGTCATCTGGAATATCTTATTGGACGGAGAACGGGTGTATTTTCAATCGGACCGTCGTTTCTTTTATTGGGAAGAGGGCATTGTGAAGAAAATAGATTATTCTTCAGAGATTTACACTTCGTTTATCTTGCGTAACAAACTGTATATTACTTCTGCCGAAGGATTGCTAATGTTGAATGGAGCAGAGTTTATACCCGTTCTTGGTCCTTTGGGGATAGGAGCGACTGTCAAAGTCGGTGGATTGTTACCTCATCAGGACAGTTTGTTGATGGTAACCCGGGATAACGGATTATTTATTTACGATGGCACTGTTTTTAAGAAATATAATACTGTAGCCGAGGACTTTTGCCGTAAAAATAGAGTTTTCTGTGCTGCATTGCAAGATTCGTTGTTGGCGTTGGGCACTATCCAGGGTGGAGTTTGTCTTTTAAATCTGAAGACGAATGAGATGGAAATCATATCTACGGAAAATGGCTTGCAGAACAAAACTGTGTTGAGTATGCTGTTTGATAAGACTGGCAACCTATGGCTCGGGTTGGATAATGGGATTGACTGCATTCATTTGAAAGCAAGGCTTGCTTCACTTTATGGAGGTAAACCTGTGATTGGTTCGGGATATGCATCTTGTAGTTATCAGGGTAAGTACTATTTCGCAACGAATCAGGGGTTGTATCGCTCTACTCTCCCAGGGCAGTTAAACCAGAGAAATCCCGTAGACTTCGTACCAGGCACAGGAGGTCAGATGTGGTCACTTCACCAATATGACGATAAGTTGTTCTGTTGTTCGGATAATGGTATCTTTATTATGGATGGAGATCATATGGAACATCTCAACAATCCCAAAGGAGTATGGGGAATTGTATCGGTGGATGACCGTAAGGATGTGTTGATTGCAGGCACTTATAGTGGACTGTATTTGCTCATGAAGAGAGGGACGAGTTGGAGGGTAGAAAGCTATATAGAGGGGTTTACCCGTTCGTGCAAAGATATGTTGATGGAAGATTCGACTCATATATTGTGGGTTGGAAATAAAGAAAATGGGGTTTGCCGTTTGACTTTGGCAGATGATTTACGAAAGGTGGAAAAGATGAAAGACTATAATAGCATCATCTTTCCACGTGGATATGATGCTTGTTTGTTGCGGGTGAAAGATGAAGTTACTATAGCTTCACATTATGGTCTGTGGCAGTATAATCGGAGCCGTGATACGCTGGAAGCATGTATTTGGCTGGAACAATTATTAGAAGGAAAGGCAGCATATACCTATATGAAGATAGATTCATTGCAAAATATCTGGTATGTAGCAGATGGCGCATTGAAAGTATTGCATTATGATGCCAATAAGCAGGAGTATCGCCGGGTAACTAATGAACAGTTCTTGAAAGGAGCATTGATAGAAAACTTTGAAGATGTAAATCTTTATAAGGCCAACAAGGTAGTGGCAGGAACAGAGGAAGGTTTTTCACTGATCACACTGGATAGCCTGCCGGTGCAACAAATGCCGTTGACATTGCAAATCAGGAAAGTCTACTTGACGGGATTGCGTGATTCGCTTATTTATGGCCGCAGTTATTTGTATGATACAGCACCGATAGTGATTCCTTATTCTCAAAATTCAATGCGAATAGAATATAGTGTAAACAACTTCAATAAGGCACACACAGTGCTATATTCTTATCAGTTAAGTACGGGTGGTGAGAAAGGAATCTGGAGTGAATACAGTGAGAATAATATGAAAGAGTTTACAGGACTGCATGAAGGAAAGTATGTATTCAGTGTGAAATTGCTTACCGACGGCAGCCAGGAACCGGTGGAAACTTCTACCTCGTTGCCGTTTTCATCAGTACCCATCTGTTTTTCCATGGCCTTCTCAATCATCCGGTCAAATGCCTTCTGATTGGTCGGGAAACCCCAGAAATAGGTAGTATTGTCGTCACCGCCCTGATACTCCTCCGTAAAGAGGTACCGGACAAAGGACCAGGCCGCATCCTTATTCGCACAGGTAGAGGAAATCGCAAGTCCATCCGAGAAATGCGCGACGCTGCCGCTGCCTTCCGTCGTCGGGAAGCCCACAAACGTAATCTCTCCGCCGAAAAGTTCCTTATTTACAAGGAATGTGTCAAAATCGGAAAGCGACAGGTTCGCAAGCATCACCTGGCCGTTCATGATCTGGGTATAATCGTCCACATACGTGTCTTCGTCGTACACGATCTCTTCCGGGAAAGTTTTTACAAACTCCAACAATTTGATGAACTCTTCATTATTGAAATCACATTCACCCGTCGTCCAGTCGACATAGTTATTCTGGTTCATCATGCAAATGTAATAGAGCATGCTTTCGCGCGTCATATTGCCGAAAGCCGTCGCTCCCTCAGGCATCTTCTGAAGCGCCGCCTGCAAATCATCAATGGTCCAGCCCATCTTATCGCCGACAATATTCGTCGCCCCGATCACCGTTGAAATGCTGAACGAGGACGCCGCCTGATAAATCCCGCCGTCGATCTCCAACGCCTTTAGTGCGCCCGGCACCAGTGCATCCGTGCCCAGCTCTGGATCAGACTCAATATAGGGGCGCAAATCCTCTAAAAGCCCACGCGCGACATATCGGGTAATCGGAAGCCCGCTCGTCGCAAGGATATCCGGCACCTGGCCGGAAATGATCTCCGTCGTCAGTTTTGTCTGACCGGCAGTGTAATCGTCCTCCGTATTGAAGGTCGAATAGTCCACGACATTGATCCGGTACTGTTCGCTCTTTCTATTAAAATCAATAATCTTTGAGCGGACGTCATAGTCCAGCCACATGCAGGCAAACGTCAAAATTTCCTTCTCCGGAATAGTAGAGGGATCCGCCTTGGTCAGCGTCACGATTTCATACTCTGTTTTGCCATTTTCCCAATTGCTGCTGATTCCAAGGATACGGCCGTCCGCAAGCGGAATAATACTCTGCAACGTGGACGCATCAATATCGCTGTTGATCCAGTTGATCAACTGCGTAGCAGTTTCCGTGTCCGCCGTATATCCGAAGAGAGAGTATCCATCATTATAATAATAGTCATACTCGCCGCCGCCGTCGATTAAATTAAAAACGTTATACGGTATGGTAATTTCCTCGCCAAACGCTTTGGCAGTCTTATCAATCTTGCTCAGCACATAACCGCTGCCGCCATCCTGATAATACATCGCGGCAACACTGCCGTCTTTCAGCCTCACCAAAGTGTTGATCCACCCGCCCTCTGTCGTCAAAGTGCAAAGCAGAGAACCATCGCTGTCAATCACATACAGGCTGCCATCGCTGCCACCCGTAAAATAAAGAGTGCCTTCCTGATCCACCATCATTTGGTTTATGTAGAAATAGTCCTGACCTTCCGTAATCTTGGAAAGATCAACCGTTGCCATTTCCGCGCCCGTTGTATCCAACCTGCGAATGGTATACTGCGAGCCGTCGTCATAATATGTGCCTTCCTCATCGTAATGGTAGGCATAAATTTCCTCGGAAATCCAGATACATCCCTCGCTGTCTACGCACATATTATTGATGTAACTGTTCCCCTGTGAACCCTCCGGCAAGGCTGTGGGCACAAAGTTTTCCAGACGTTTGAAATCCGACCCATCAATGTTGACGCTGCAGAGGGTCGCTTCCGTCTTATAATATTCGCTCTTCTGCGCATACTCGCCGTTTGCGATTTTTTCCTCATCCGTGATCAGATTCCAGTTCTCGTCATAGTACTCCGTTACGGTACCGGTAACCATCCAGGCAACCATATAAAGCTTGCCGTCTTGATAGGTCAGACGGTCAACGCTTTGAACGTCCTCGTTCATTTTCAGGGTCTGATACGCCGCCGTATACACAAAATCCTTGTAAGAATCATCCGTAGACGACGTACTGCCGTTGGTATTGCCGGACCCATTTGTAGCGTTATTACCGCTTTCCCCATTATTCGAGTCCGTATTCCCGTTACAGGCAGTCAACATCAGCGTCAACATCATCGCCGCGAGCAACAACGCGGTCAGTTTCAAAAATTTTCTGTTCATGTTCCTCTCCTTGCCGAATCGTACTTTCAAAAGCGCCAAGACACTGCGCTTTTGCCTGTCATTATAATTAGACGCAACCCTTTTCAAAAAGTTTCAAAGATGTCTAAGGAAAACAGGATTCCAACAGCTTTTTTATTATAACACAAGCCTGGCAAAAAAGCAGGTTCTATCTCTTTTTTATTTCTTAATTTTTTCTTTACGGAGATCCCGTCCATAAACGCTTTGATTTGCAAACACTACCGTTATTTTTCTGAATCATCTTGCAGAAAAGCGGCAAATACTATTACCAAACAGGAAAAAAGGAGTTGTTTTGATGAAAGCTGTCATATTGGCCGGAGGCGAAGGCACCAGACTGCGGCCGCTGAGCTGCGACACGCCGAAACCGATGACGGATTTCTTTGACCGTCCTGTCATGGAACATACCATCGACCTTTTAAAAAGGAATGGTATTACAGAAATTGCCGCGACTCTTTGCTACATGCCCCATGTCTTTGAAGAATACTTTGAAGACGGAAGCCGTTTCGGGGTGAATCTTCACTATTACTATGAAGAGACGCCGCTTGGGACTGCAGGCGGTGTCGCCGCATGCCGCGATTTCCTGGACGGAGATTTTCTGGTAATTTCCGGCGACGCTATATGCGATTTCGATTTTGCGCCGCTTTATGCATTTCACCAGCGGCATCACGCGGAAGTTACGGTAATCCTTTCCCGGCAAAGCAACCCTCTGGCATACGGCCTGGTCTTGGCCGACGAAGACGGACGAGTCGAGCGGTTTATTGAAAAGCCCTCCTGGGACAGTGTCTTTACAGATGCGGCAAACACGGGGATCTACCTTCTCTCTCCCTCTGTCCTGAAAGACGTACCTGCCGGACAAAAATTCGACTTTGCACACGATCTGTTTCCTCGACTGCTTGCGGAAAATCGCGCGGTTTATGCTGTAGCCGCCGACGGCTACTGGTGCGACATCGGCAGCTGTGACGCTTACCTGACCTGTATTCGTGATACACTCTCAGGACGCGTAAAGCTGGATCTTCCCCCGGCGGAACATGGCATCCGTGCGCTGTCTCCTATTCCCCCCGGTGTTTCCGTCTCCGCACCAGTGTATATTGGCGAAAACGTCGTGTTGCACGACGGCGCGCGGATCGGACCCTACACCGTACTGGGGCGAGGTTCCAAAATCGGGAAAGACGCACACATCACAGGTTGCGTGATCCACAGGGCGTCCGTGGGGCGCGGTGCACGGCTGCGCAACGCCATCCTGTGCCGCGGCGCTGCCATTGGGGAAGACGCCGTTTTGCAGGACGGCTGTGTAATAGGCGAGAAAGCAGCGGTCGGAGACGGCGCACAACTTCATCCGGGCGTATTGGTCTGGCCGGGAAAAGCCTGTGCAGCCGGCGCGGACGTCCGTTTTAACATTACGTCCCGTGCCGCCCGTGAACCGTTGGGCTTTGAAGAAGGTTCCGTGGTTTCCGGAGAACCGGACGGCATGCTGACGCCCGAATTTTGTACGTCTTTGGGTATTGCAGCTGCAATGGCGTGCGGACAGAATCCGCGTATTGGGGTTGGCTGCGAAAACATCCCAGTCTGCGGGATGCTTGCTTCCGCGTTAGAATGCGGCGTCCGAGCAGGCGGGGCGCGGGCGATACGCTGCGGCGGCAGTTTTGCGGCAGCAGCAGCGTTTGCCGCAAAGTATGCGGCGTTTGATCTCTGTTTTTTCTTTTATCTGGAAGAGGACCACGTCATACTGCGGGCTTTTGACGCAGATGGGCTCCCACTTGAACGGGAACTTTTAAGAAAAATAGAAGCCATCCAACGGCAGGGGGATTTCCTGCGCGCCCCCTATGCCAAAACAGGCCGGGTTATGAAACTATCGGGCCTGATGGAAGCCTACTGCCATGCCGCAACAGCCTATGGCCCCGCACGCGGCCGCGGTTATGCGGTCCGTTCTTCCGCTGCCGCCCCGGCGCTTTGCAATACGCTCTGGCTGATGGGCGCGCGCATCGGGCCGCGCGGCGATGGACGGGTACAATTTGAGCCCTCCGGCGACGGACTCGCGCTCTCCTTACTTGACGAAACCGGCAATCATCTGGGGGACGAACGAACCATGGCCTGTGCGGCGTGGGCCGTGCTTGCCTCCGGCGAGGATCTTGCCGTTCCCTTCGAAGCGCCCGCCGCCTATGACGCCATGGGCGACTCGTTTGGACAGCATGTTTGGCGAATCGGGCGGGATGGCGAACATGCCCGCCGGCTCTGGGCTTCACAACTATTTTTGCACGACGCCATTCATCGTGCCGCCTATCTCGCGGCCTATACCGCCAGACGAGGGATGACCATCGCACAACTTGCCGCAAAAACACCGCAGTTTCATACAGAACGCCGTGAGATTCCGCTTGCTTCAAACCGTGCACGCTTCATGCGCGCCATATCCGAAACGTTTTCCGGCGCCTGTCCCGAATACGGGCGCGGTATGCGGGTTCCGCTGGATGGAGGATGGGTGACCATCACGCCTTCAGCCCGAGCATGTGCCGTCCGTATCTGTGCAGAAAGCAATGCGGCGGAACTGGCGCATGAACTGTGCGACGGGATCAGTGAACGGATTCGGCGGCTGGATAACGATATAAAACGCCGAAAAAACCATTCCTGAGCCTCTTCCCATGTGGATATTTCCATGAATTTTAAGAATGCCTTAAAAAAAAACGTGTATTTCCCTATTTGGCGTGTTATAATAGAAACCGATGACAGGGATATGTGAAACGCCGGGTGCGTCTTTCACATAACGACGGATGATGATCCCGGGTGCGCCGGCTGCCGGAAACAGGGTGGCCGGCCGCGCCCTACATAGGTCGCTTGCGGAATATTTTCCGCAGGCTTGCTTTTGTTGCGCCGCAAGGTTCCCTTACGGCCGGTTTGATCATGCTTCTCTTTCTTTTTACCTCACAACAACTTATGAAAGGACAATTATGGCAGAAAAAATTAAAGCAGAAAAGCCGGAAAAGGCAAAAAAACAAAAAAGTGAAAAAACGGAAAAACTGAAAATCATACCGCTTGGCGGATTGAATGAAATCGGAAAAAACATGACGGCCATTGAATATGGCAGCGATATCATTGTCATCGATTGCGGCGTTGCTTTCCCGGATGAAGACATGCTGGGAATTGATCTGGTCATTCCGGATACCACCTATCTGGAAAAAAACGAAAAGAAAGTGCGCGCCATTTTTTTAACGCACGGACACGAAGATCATATCGGGGCGCTCCCCTATGTGCTCAAGAAGTTGAACGTCCCGGTCTATGGCACCACGCTCACGCTCGGCCTCGTCGAAACCAAACTTGCCGAACATAAGCTTTTGCAAAGTGCAAAGCTCCACCGGGTTTCGCTTGGGGATACGGTGCGTATGGGATGTTTTATTGTGGAATTCATCCGGACGAACCATTCTCTCGCCGATTCCGCGGCGCTGGCCATCAATACGCCGCTCGGCGCGCTGATTTTTACCAGCGACTTCAAAATTGATCCTACGCCTGTCGCGGGCGAAATGACCGACCTGACACGCTTTGGCGAATATGGCAACAACGGCGTACTCCTTCTCATGCAGGACTCAACCAACGTCGAGCGCCCGGGCTATACGGTCAGCGAACGGAAAGTCGGCGCAACGTTCGATTCCATCATGAAAAATTCGGACAAGCGCATTATTATCGCAACGTTTGCAGCAAATCTTAGATATCGCAGCAAAGTATAAGCGAAAAGTGGCTGTTTCCGGGCGCAGTATGGAAAATGTGATTGCCGTTGCAACCAAACTGGGCTATTTGAATGTTCCGGAAAACACGCTGATTGAGCTCTCCGCGCTCAACCGTCATCCCAAGCACAAAACCGTCATCATCACAACGGGCAGCCAGGGCGAACCGATGTCCGCGCTTTACCGGATGGCATTTTCCGGGCATAAGCAGGTAGAGGTCGGCCCCGGGGATCAAATTGTCATCGCCGCGTCGCCCATTCCCGGCAACGAAAACTCCGTCTACCGGATGATTAACGAACTCTTTAAAAAGGGCGCGGAAGTTGTATACGACCGTCTGGCGGATATTCATGCTTCCGGCCATGCCTGTCAGGAAGAACTCAAAATCATTTTGGCGCTTACGCGTCCGAAATATTTTATGCCGGTTCATGGGGAACACCGGCATCTGGTAAAACACAGCGAGATGGCGCAGTCCATGGGCATAGATCCGAAAAATATTTTCATCGGCGAAATCGGAAAGGTGTTGGAGATTTCCGCGAAAGGCGCCCGCTTCTCCGGCACGGTTCCCTCCGGCAATATTCTGATTGACGGATTGTCCGTCGGCGATGTCGGCAGCGTCGTGCTGCGCGACCGGAAACATTTGGCGCAAGACGGCCTGATTGCTATCATCATCACGATGGACAGTTCTTCCGGCCAGCTGATGGCAAACCCGGAAATCGTCACACGGGGTTTTGTCTATGTCAAGGAATCTGAAGATATGATGTGCGAATTTAAAAATACTGCAAAAGCCGCGTTGGATCGTTGTGCACAGGAAGGCGTTCATGATTGGACCACCTTGAAATCAGCCGTCAAAAAAGACGTTTCAAATTTGATTTACGCCAAAACAAAACGAAGCCCCATGATTCTTCCTATCATCACAGAAATCTAAGATAGAAAAAGCTGCATACCACATGGTATGCAGCTTTTTCTCATGTATAGGCCTTTTATTCCATAAACCCCGAGGGGATTTTAACAAATAATCGGTTCCAACTGACGTCCCGCAAGCGCCGCCTCTACCGTTTCGGGAATCAGCTCCATTTTTGCTACGATGGAACGCGGTTTTTTCTCCGGATCATCCTGCGTCATCGGCACAAAATAGTAGCCGCGCCGGTTCAGGAGTGCACCGATATTGGCCGCATTTCCTGCCAACGCATCGTTTGATGAGACCGCGACGACAATGGGGCGTTCATTTCGAAGATGTGCCTTCGCCGCCAGGGTAACGGAACTATCCGCAATTCCCGCGGCAAGTTTTCCCAATGTATTTCCCGTGCACGGCGCAATCACCAGAACGTCCAACAGTTTTTTCGGCCCAATCGGTTCCGCGTCGTGAATCGTTTTAATCACAGTATGCCCGCACGCACGCTCCAGACGCGCTTCAAACTCCGCGGCATTTCCAAAACGCGTATCCGTCGACGCCGAGACCTCGCTCATAATTGGATAGACGCAGGCGCCCGCGGCAGTCATTTGTTCCAGTACCTTGATGACTCTTTCAAATGTACAAAATGAACCGCACAGGGCAAACCCAATGCGTGTGTCTGTATTCATGCTTGTTCCTCCATGATCTGATACAGGCAATCGCGTACTGTTCCGGCAGCGGCGCGCGGCGCAATTTTGGCAGGCAGCGACAGTGCCCATTCGACGTGCCGCCCCATTGCCTGCGCCGCGTCAAAATCCACACCGCCGGGTTTTGACGCCAGATCAAAAATCCACGCCTCCGGTTTGACCCGTTCCAATACCGCCGCGTCAAGCACTCGTGCCGGAACCGTGTTGAAAAATAGCGCAAACTCGTGCGCGACTGTCGAAATTTCCGCCGTATGTACAGCGGTATGACCCTCCGTTCGAATCCAGGCAAAGTCCGCCGCACGCCGCGCGCTGACAGTTACGCGCGCGCCAAGCAGCGCAAGCTTCCGGGCAAGCACCTTCCCGATTCTCCCGTTTCCAATTACCAGACAGTTCGCGCCCTGCAGCGTTACATCCGTCCGCTCAATTGCCAGCGCAATTGCGCCTTCCGCAGTCGCCAGAGCATTTACAATGGCAAAGTCTTCCCGTTCAGCGTAATCCAAAAACGTCACGCCGCACAATTCCGCCATATTATAGACCAACGGCGGCACCTTACCGCCCACTGCGACTCTCCCCGGCGCCATATGCAAAAAAATTCTGGATGCGGAAATTCCCGAATCTGTCAAAATTCCATCGTCCCGGCACACCGGAAGTGGAAATACAGTCAGTTCCGCCTGCTCGATAAACGAAAGATCTCCGCCCGCATCAATCAGACACACCTCGTGGCCGTCGGCCTCCAACAATTCTGCAAGCAGCTTTTGCCTCTGGTCTCCATCGATAACGGCAATCCTCCTGGTATGATCCATGCACCCATCCCCTTCCGGCGTTCTATCTTCATGGTATGCGCACGCTGTGATTTGCGTGCAGCTCTCCTTGCAAACGGAAATCTTCCAGCGTTGGTATGACGCACGGGGGATTATATGTCGGCAGAATAGCCGTTTTTTATACAACGCAGCGTTGAGTTGCCGATTTTTTGGTTGTTCAACTTATAGTTGATGCATTTTTATCCGATACAACCGCAGGTTCATTGACAATTATACTGGATTTTCATACAATTTAGGCGTGATCACAAAACCACCACATCATGAACGCAGCGGTGCTTTCAAAAAACGCTGTATTTAAAAAAGGAGGTTTGCTTTTATGTATGATTTAACAGGCCTTGGAGCCCGTATCCGCCAACTTCGAATTCAAAAAGGATTCACCCAAGAAGGCTTTGCCCGGGAATTGGGAATTTCCGCGCAAGCTGTTTCCAAGTGGGAAACCGGGGCCGGATGTCCCGATATCGGAATGCTTCCTTTAATCGCAAACATTTTGGAAACCACCATCGATTCCCTTTTCAGTGAACCGGAACCTGTGGCAGAACCGGTTGCGGAATTGAAACCTATAGAGCCTGTTCCGGGCGAACTTTCTCCAACCTGTCGGGAAATAGAAGAGGAAAAACCGGACGTTCGGGAAGTCTTCTCTGCCTTCAATCTCGTATGCCTTTCCGACATGACACCGGAACGTATCGACGGCCTGACCGTCTGTTTTCCAGATGGCAGCAGTGCGGATCTGGGTACACGGACCATCGTCAATTATGGCGGCGGCATCATTAAAATCCAGGAAAACGCGCAGAAAAAGCAGCCGCATGCCACCAACATTTCTCCGGTCTTTGAAGAAGAGATTGTTAAACAGGTAGAATCTGCGTTGCAGGAGTCTCAAATAGACGGATTGGAAAATCTCGGCGACTTGATTTCCGAACAGATTCACCGCGCGCTCCAGAAAAAATCTGCAACCTTTGTCCCGGACTTCCATCAGGAGTCAAAATCCGAACTCACCTGGGACGGCACGGACATCGACTCGCTTGATCTTTCCGTATCCGGGAGCGCACAGGTCACCGTACACAACGGTACGCCCGGGCAGTGGAGCGTCATGGCGCGCGGACAGCGGGAGTTTTTAAACAGCCTGCGCTGCATTGAAGACGGTAATGTCTTAAAAATCGAATCCCGGCCTTATAAAAACCCGGCATTTTTCTCCCGTCATGAAAAAAACTCCATCGACATTTGCACCGGCTTTTCGCAGGGAGTCGAATTGGATGTCAAGGTACGGGGCTCTGGAAAATTCACCTGTGAACCGGCGTTCCAGTCCAGCCGTGTATCCATCAGCGGTTCCGGCGATGTGGAAATGGGCGACGCAGGAAACTTTATCTGTTCCGTCAGCGGCTCCGGTGACATCACATTCGTATCTGCTAAAAACGCCGTTCTCACAGTGTCCGGTTCCGGCGACATTCAGGGCGGACGCGTTGAAGGCGTCAGCGAATTAAAGATCAGCGGCTCCGGCGACGCCGAGCTCGGCGCTGCCTCCGGACAGCTCACCTGTCGTGTCAGCGGTTCCGGCGATGTAGAACTGGGCGAGACGGATCTGGAATATCTCTCTGTTCTTGTAAGCGGTTCCGGTGACATTTCGGCAGGTACCGGAAAAGCAGACCGGCTGGAGCTGACGCTCCACGGCGCCGGCTCGTTTGACGGGGAACAGATCACCGCCGGCGAACTCACGGCGGATTTGAATGGCCCCTCGGAAGCGGTAGTCGGCCGTCTGCTTGGTAAATCCGTCGAGCGGGTCAGCCGCGTATCAAAACTCCGCATACTCCAAAGAGGTTGACGGAAAGACGTTTCTGAATAAAACACATGGGGGACCCGGCCAGAAGGCCAGGTCCCCCATATTTATTGTGCCACTAGGCTGTCGTCTTCCGTATAGGTTCCCCCAAACCCTTCATACAAGTCCGAGCTCACTGTTTCTCCTTCAATCAAAAACTGAACGCGGTCAACGTAGGAAAGCTCACAGAGCGAGTTCACAAAAGCATACAGCTTCAGGCTCTTCCCCTCCCCATTTAAAAGCGGAAGATCTAAAAATTCTTCGTTAAAATTTACATAACAGACGCGGTTTCGAATGGAAAGATCCAAAAACTCCGCGTTGCTGGAAACCACGCGGTTGATCGTACCATCTTCCATCCGTCCCTGCATTAGAATAGATACGATTTCCTTCGCCGGTTCTTCTGCATCAGAAAGCGTTCTGGAGAACTGTTGTGGTTCCAGATATCCGGTCTCCCGATTCGGAAAATAGATTACAAACGTATAATCTTGTAAACGCATATAATCCGTCGTCGTCACCAGATCCTCCGGTGTAAAAACATGCCGGCTGCCCTGTCCGTCCACCAGGATCATCACGCCGGTTATCGTTCGGCCATCCACCTGTTCCAAGCCGAACAAAGTCAAAACCGTACAGTAATCCGCAATTGTGCGGTTGATTCCCGATAACGTCCCATATTCCTTACTAAAGTTTACCGTAATGACGCCAATATCCGAAATCTCCAGTGACTGAACCGTGGTCCTTTCCGGGAAAACGCTTGTTAAAGTTTCGTCCTCCGGTTCCGTCATGGCCAACTGCAACACCAGATTACACAGCCGTTCTCCGTCCGTGACCACCAGATTTCTTTCCGTGAAAGCAAATACCGTCCCCCTGTCCGCCGTATTGCGGTACGCGATCCGGACTTCCATCAGTTCTCTTCGTTCCGCACATCCGGACAGTACAGCCAGCAGCATCACGGCACAAAGCACTGCAGATGCAAACTGTCTCCTACGCATCCCGGATTTTTTTCTCAGCATAACTGACCTTCCTCCGCTTTCCATTCCGGAATGGTAACAATAAAACGCGCGCCACCGCTTTCCCGGTTTTCCGCCCGGACTTCCCCGCCATATTGCTCTACCGTCTTCCGTACAATGGAAAGGCCAAGTCCTGTTCCTCCCGTTTCACGGGAGCGGGCTTTGTCCACCCGATAGAAACGTTCGAAAATATGTTCCAGATCGCCTTCCGGAATTCCGATGCCGGTATCGTCCACGATACAATATGCCAAGCCGTCCTTTACATAGGTCAGTACGCGCACCGACCCGCCGGAGTGGTTATATTTCAGCGCGTTTTCCATCAAATTGAATACAATTTGATAGATTCCATCCTCCTCCGCTTTCACCAGACAATTATCCGCCGTCTCGCAGGAAATGGCAATCCGGTAATGCTCGGCCAGCGGCGTCAGCATCCGGGCTGCACGCCGTACCACATAAGAAACATTGACCGGGACAAATTCCTGATGCAGCTGTACATCCAACCTGGTCAGACTCAGCAAACGGTCGGTAATCCGGGTCAGCCGGACAATTTCCTCGCTGATATCGTGCAGGAAATCGCGCACATCATCCATACTCATACCGCGGTTTTGCAAGATAGAGTCTGCCAGCAATTTAATAGACGCCAGCGGTGTTTTCAGTTCATGCGACGCGTTCGACACAAACTGACGGCGCAAATTCTCCGTTTCTTCCAATCTGCCGGACAGTTCGTTGAACTCATCCGCAATCAAGCTGATTTCATCTCGTCCCCGGGTCTGGGCACGATGGCTGTAATTTCCCTCGCGCACTTCGCCAATTGCAACGATCAAATTTCGAATCCGCCGTCGCAATGCCGAGGAAAAGAGCAGGCTGACCGCCAAAGTGAAAATCGCCAGTACAGACGAAATATATCCCAAATAGCGCTGCATGGAGCGCAGGAGCGCACCCTGCTGCGCATCGTATTCATAAAAATAGACGGCACCGAAAACCTCCCCGCGATAGGTAATCGGTACGGCGGCACTTGATTCAAACGCATTGTCCACATAGGAACACAGAAAGTAATCATTTCCGGACAAAGCGGAAAGCAATGCAGGCATCACAAGAGAACACCCCGAAAGATTGGCATCTTCCGCGCTGTCAAATAAAATTCGTCCAGCTGTATCCGTCACAAAGACCCGTCCATCTCCATAAATATCCAGTAAGGACATCACAGCCGCAACCCGCTCTCCGTCCAAGGATTGCAATCCGGAAAGGCTTGATGAGACCAGGTTCGCCGTACGCAGCATATCTCCACGCTTCGTTTCCACCATCAGGTCCTGCGCAGTCAAAAGCGGATAGGTATTGACAAGTGATACAATCACCACAATCATCCCAGCAAATAGCACCATGAGTTTAAAACTCAGGCTATGCACAAAATCCGGCAGGAACCCGTTTTTGTTACTGTTTAAAATAATATCCTATGCCCCATTTCGTGAGTATATACTCCGGCTGCGCAGACCTAGCTTCCACTTTTTCCCGCAAATGCCGGATGTGTACGTCCACTGTACGGATATCGCCCGGGGAATCATAACCCCAGACAATGCTCAGCAAATTTTCCCGGGAGTATACGCGCCCCGGATTGCGCATGAAAAGCTCTAAAAGATCAAATTCCTTCACCGTCAGCATTACAGGAACGCCGTTTACGGTCACGCTGCGTTCCAGCGTATCCAGTTCAATCCCCCCACGTACAATCCGGTGTTCGCTGTCCTGTCGTTCCGCAGTCCCGGACCGGCGCAGAATGGCCCGAATACGTGCCTTGAGTTCCATAATATTAAAAGGTTTGGTGATATAATCGTCCGCACCATACTCAAAGCCAATCAGCTTATCGTTGTCTTCCGTCTTCGCCGTCAGCATAATGACAGGCACATTGGAAAACTCCCGGATGCGGCGGCAAGCCTCCAAACCGTCAATCTTCGGCAGCATCAGATCCAAAAGGATCACGGCGTATTTATTTTCGCTTACCAGACGGACAGCCTCTTCGCCATCATAGGCGGTATCCACCTCGTACCCATCATTTTCTAAATTGAATTTGATTCCCTTCACCAACAATTTTTCATCGTCTACTACCAGAATCTTCATCTCATGCTCCTTTCGGCAACCGACTCGGTGTTTTTCATAATTTCATTTGACAAGTCCTGCGTAATTGAGTAAAATATAAGCCAAACAAGGCGTAAGGATTCGCTTTTATGCAGAAAACACGTCTGGTTTTCGGTCAAACAGATCCCCATGCAACTTCCCGGCTTTTTCCAAAACGCACGGTATTTCGTACTGTTCGGCCGGGAACATAACAGGATATAATGAAGTATACCACATTTTTTAACGTTTTGAAATATGTTTATGATAAATTCCTGATGTTTTGGAAGGAGCGTGCATGAAACTACGCAATTGTACGGCGGCGGTTCTGCTGTTTGCCGTTTTCTGTACCCTAACCTGCGGTATTCGGGTTTCCGCGGCACGGGAGGACGAACCGCCAATTCGTTCGAACGTCGCGCTGCTGTGCGAAGCGGAAACCGGGGAAATCCTTTATGAAAAAAACATTCATCAAAAGGCATTTCCCGCCAGTACCACCAAAATCATGACGGCGCTTTTGGCGCTTGAAAATTGTGAAATGGACGAGCCCGTCACAGTCACGCGCGACGCTTTGAATACGGTCACCCCTGGTTCCAGTATTGCCGGACTGCAAAACGGAGAAGTGCTCACCATGTATGAGATGCTCGAATGCCTGCTCGTGGCGTCCGGAAATGATGCCGCCAGTGTCATTGCCGCACATATCGGCGGTAGTGTGGAGCAATTTGTCGCAATGATGAACGAGCGTTCGGAAGAACTTGGCTGCACAGGCACCCATTATACAAATCCCTCCGGGCTTCATGACGAAAATCACTATACCACGGCGGAGGATCTTTTCAAGGTCACGCAGGAAGCCATGAAACATCAGGAATTCATGGATATCGTGGGCAGCGCGCAGGTAGTCATTCCGGAAACCAACAAAGTGGATCATCCCCGGTATTTTAACAATACCAATCAGCTGATTTCCCAGGCTGTTACCAGCGAAAACCTTTACAGCAAAGCTACCGGTATTAAAACCGGCCATACGACGCCGGCCGGTTACTGTCTGGTTTCTTCCGCAGAAGATCAAGATTGCACACTGATCGCGGTCGTTTTGGGTGGTTATATTGACGAGGATACCGGCCGTAACTACAGTTATGTCGATTCCATCAACCTGTTTTTGTGGGGGTTTTCCCATTTCAGTTACCGGACCATCGTCAGTTCTTCCGACCTGGTCACAGAATTGGAAATCAGCCTTGCCCGGGAACAGGATTTTGTTATCCTCCGTGCTGCAGAGGACGTCACCGCGTTTTTGCACGAGGACGACGATTTGGACGAACTGTTCACGAAATCCATTTCTGTGCGGGAAAACATCACCGCGCCGGTGGAAAGCGGCGAAGTGTTAGGAACGATGACGATTTTACGGGGAACGGAAGTCTACGCGCGCGTAGATCTGGTGGCCATGAACACGGTGGAACGTTCGGAGGGCCTTTACTATTTCGAGCAGATTAGCGCTTTTTTTGCAAAACCCGGCGTTCGGGCGCTTGTCGCACTTTTGTTTGCCGCTTTACTCCTCTATATCGCGTTTGTCATTATCTATAACAAACGCCGTCGGAATATTAACCGGCGCAAACGGAAGCGCGGGCTGGATGATTGAACTTCTTTTTTAAGTAAAACCGCAAAAAATGAAAAAGTCCTTGCAAATTTCACACGATTGTGTTATAGTATAACGTACTTATGTAAAAGCAGGGTGGGTGTACAGAGTCAATGGAAACTTTAAATGTTATTATTAGTGTGATTCAGGTTATTTTGGCCGTTGCCGTTACGTTTTTGGTCCTGTTGCAGCAGGGAAAACGTGCCGGTTTGTCCGGTGCTATCGCCGGCGGCGCGGAAACGTTCTTTGGGAAAAATAAGGCAAGCTCTATGGACGCGCTTTTGAGCCGTCTGACGGTCATCCTTTCTATCCTTCTGGTGATCTCTACGTTTGCCTTAAATCTTGTTCGCTGATTTTTTATCGTGGTATGCATAAAGCCGTCCGTCCGCAAACGATGCGGACGGACGGCTTTTTATTCGTAGAACCAGCCTTTCAGGCTCGTCTCCACATGCCTTTTTCATAGAAATCCCCCACGCCGAAACCATCCGGAAGAGGAACTAACCCCATTTGTCCGGCAAACTCCGCGTCGGAAACCACAATATTTACACAAACGCCGTCTCGTATCACAGCATATCTCATACTATCCTCCTATGACTGCGGCATGGCCAGCGGTGCAAACCATTCAATCAGCGCATAGCCGTTCCCACCGTTTCCTCCATTGTGCACGCCGGTAAATTGGCCGTTTGACCGCGGCGTATCGCTATCGATATACGGTGCGCTTCCGCCGCCGCCGCCACAGCCATAACCCTTTGCATGCCCCGCATGGAGTGGCGTACCGGCAAGATGATAGCTGCGGATGAATTGTCCGCCCTCTCCGCCGCCCATTTGGCCGTGTCCTGCCTCGATTGTAATATTTCCGCCCTGGGCAGAAATTTCGTTCTCTGAAATTTCCAGGGAATTGCGGCTTCCGGGGAAATATCCCGCCCCGGATCCGCCGCCTAACAGCGTGGTCTGGGAACTGGGCAGCCATGCAGCAATATAACAGCCAAATTCACAGCCTTTGACCCTTTGAGAAGTTTCCAGTATAAGTTCCGTGCCCAATTGTAAGGACGTCTCGCCGCCTGGCGCTTCAAACCCATCGCAGGAACTAAACGTCGGCACCTTATCGCTGCCGCTCCCAGCCTGTTTCATCACATAGGCATGACCGGTCCGGCCCTGTCCTCCTGCGCCAATGACCAGCGTATACACTTCCGATTGATACAGCGCGATTCGTTTGGTGACGGGCACAGAGGCGTCGCCCCCGGCCCCCGAAAAGAATACACGCGTAAAATTCGAATTGGTGTTGAGCGACGAGTCATAGACTCCGAATCCGCTTCCGCCTCCACCGCCGCCTCCCATTAGCGTAACGGTGTAAATCCCGTCGTATGGCGGCGACCAGGTACACGACTGCGTAATCAAGACTTTTTGACAAAAATCTCCCATTCCCGACGCCAGTTTCTCACTGGTCACCGCGCCGTCGGCAAGCTTACCGGCAGTTACGCAACCATCCTGTAACTTTTCCGTCGACACAGCTCCTGTGGCCAGTTTCCCGTTCGTCACAACACCGTCGCGTAATTTTACCGTCTCAATGGAATCGTCGGGAATTGCTCCCACAGCCGTCTCATCAAGCAACTGTTTTAAGGATGAAAGCTGCTGCGCAACATTTTCTCCCGTCACACCCTCGATTTTCACCGCGCCAATATAATGTGCGCCGGAATTTTCTGCTTCCACCGCGCGCAGACGTGCCTGTAAAGCGTTGATATGGTCCCGAAGCTGATCAGAAACGCCCTGAATCTGCCCGCGGATTGCCTCCTCGCTTTCCGGTTCCGTCGGAGAATACGCGCGATCGCGCAATCCGTCCGGCGGAGAAAACGCAAAATCCGTAAAAGACAGGGGTTCGTTTGGCATACTACCGCCCTCCTTCATTTTAACTTGTATTCAAATTGATATTGAATGGCCATGTCGGCCAACGACAAATCGCACGCGCCGGCGTCGCTTCTCAGTTCTACGGAAAAAAACAGGACTCGTCTCCTTTTCGGCCTTCTTGTAAATGTACGGAAATATCCCGGGATATCCCAGGTAAAATTCCCCCAGTGAAACAGCCGCCAACTGAAGCTGGATACCTGGATATTCACTGGTTCCGCACGAGAGACATCGCTTTTCTTTCCGTCGAAGAGATAAAACACCGCCATATCCACAGGAACGGCGCCCCGGCAGACAAACCAGATCCGTTCCAGTGTTTTATACCAGTTCGGTCTCCCAAAATCCAGCGCCGCACTGCGCCAGCGGGCGGGAATTGCCTCGCCAAAATCCTGAAATTGCCGACCAAACTGGATAATGGCGTCCGTTTCCTCCCCCGCAGGTTCCCGCCGTGCATAATATAATGTATTCTGATACGGCAGCCATGCGGCGGCCGAAATATTTTCAAAGTAGTACCAGGCAAGCCGCCGCAGGGCGTCTTCACTCGTACTGTTCTGCACCGGCCGCGCCACGTTGTCCCAGAGGTAAACGTGGTTTCCTACGCTCAGCCAGTACCGGCCTTCAAAACAGCAGGCGGAAGCCTCCGTCATCGCTTCCCGCGATTCCGCCAGCAGCATCGGGTTAATGTTCCGGCTTACGGCCAGTACATTTCGCTCGTTTTCCAGGCTGGTCGATGTAATCAGACAAATTCCCTGCTCGGTATTGGCAAACACAATTCGGTTATCCATGTTGCAAATGCTGCCTGGCATATCACAACCCACTACGGGACTTAAAATGGAAGCCCTCAATTGTGTCGAACCGGATACGTAACTATAACTCACCGTCGCAATTTCGTGTTCCTTAAAAACCGCCAACAAGTCGTACTGCCGGCCAAATCCCGTAATATTCTCCTCATTCCCAATCGGAAGCCGGTTTTCTGCCGGAAAATAAGTCGGCAGATACGGTTCGGAATAATAAAGGACGTTCGTACCGTTTCCGCCCAGAATCACACGGCTGTCCCCCGCATAGACAATGGCATGACGGCAGGAGAGAAGTTCACTTCCGGAAACCGGCGACGTTCCGGTCAATGTGAACACGACATTGTCCACGCCTGCCGCGGGCGCGGCGCTGAAGGTTGCAGTCCTGTTGGTACGGTTCACGCTGAACCCACTGTTTTCCACCAGTTCTACCCCATCCACTACCGCCGTAATGACCTCGCTGGAAATCTCATATCCAGCCGGGAACGTATACACCGTGCTGCTCCCATCTCCGGAGAAGGAAATTCGATACCGGTTTGTCAACACGTTATTCCGTCCGCGCACTGTGCCTTCACTGCTGCCGGACGGCGAGCGCCCGGCAAGCACAATCGGGATGTAGGGCGTTACCGCCTGAAACATACCGCCGTCCGAAACCAGAAAATCCGTACCGTTTAAAAAATACACCGAATCCCCATAACGAAAGAAGGTACCTGCCGGCACAGGATCCGCGCCCTGCAACGTTCCCACTTCTTCAAAGATACCGGTTTCCAACCGCATCCGGTACAGGTTTGCACCGCATTGCAGCACAGCATTGCCCTTGCCGTCTGTAATTGCCGCTGTAATGCCTTTGTTCAGATTCAGCGCTCCCACGACGCGCTGCCCCCAGCGTTTTGTGATGGTCCCTTCGTAAAACCAGACATTACAGCAATCCGGCGATTGCGATGGATCCAGCGTATGCGGCAAATCTTCCGCGTTTAATCCACCGTCAATCCGCCCGTCCGAACCGCCCAACCGCAGCTCATAGGTCTCCCGTTTTGAAAAAACCGGGGAAAAACGAAGATGCATTCTATCCCCTCCGTCCTCCAAATAACGTATTGTGGATGCGCAGGCTGCCGCCGCGCTCCAGCACAGAGACCTTGTCCGCATACAGATTGAAAAAAAGCTGGGAGAGGTTCACGTCTTCGTCCGTTAAAAGGATCGCGGCGACGTAATAGGGAATCGCCTCTGCCGCCTCTTCCGGCACGCCGAGCGTCATCGTTTCCGCACTGTCTTCCCCGATTGTTTGGGGATACACGGTATAAATCAGTTCCACCGCGCCGTCAAATTCCCAAGGGAACCCAATTTTCCCTTCTTCCAATGTGTAAAATCCCGCGCTTCCCCGCGTTACAAAGCGAAACGAAGGCTTCACGGACTGCACGCCTCCAAAATCTGCGGGAAGCGGATGAAACCGCCTCGTGTCCAGCAGGGGGATTTCCTCATACGGAGGAAACTCCCGATAAAGACCTACCGCCGCAACATAGGCGCCCTCCGATTCCAATACCAGACGCATGGGAATTTCTTCGGCGGGCCGTGTGTCCAGCTCTCCGTGCACACACTCCAGCCGCCCGTTTCCCATATAGCCGACAGCCAGCATCTCCTGCCACGCGCCGTCGGTATTCCGCTCCAGGATCGCTGTCAAATCTCCGTCGCACAACAGGGAAAACGCCGACGCACCCTCTGCCGACAAAACCATGCGGCCCTTGAGCAGGTGCATTCCCGCGCGGGAATCCAGTGGGCGCAGCGCATGCTGCGTATAGGTCACGCGGCGCAGCAGAGGAAACCGTTTGGCCAGTTCCTTCTGTGCGGTATCCACAGCACTTTTAGCACGGGATGCATCGTCCAGAAACGTGGGGTCTGCGGCTGTAATCGGATCTCCGGAAACGCTGTAGTAATTGATGAGCTTCCGTGTTTTCTCCAGGCATTCGCCCAATGTCATAGCACACCTCCTGTAAGGATTTCCCCGTCCGGCTGGACCGGACGGGGAAAGTCCCCGCTTACGCGGGATTTGAAAAAATGATGGGTCTTGCGTCCGTCCAGCCAACGCCGAAATCCACATACGGTACAACGCGTGCAATCAGCGGATTATCCAGTGCCGCGCGAATCACCGTCGGACGGCTGATGTAAATAACCTTTGCGCATTCCCGCAAAAGGCTCGCGTCCGCAACCGCCCACTGCTTTGCCGTGAACCCCACGTCTCCGCCGCCGATGACCATATACTGCATCCCGCAAACCGGGTTTGCAGCATTGTTGGCATTGTCCGGATTCAGCTGCGGGGACATTTTTGCCTGCGGGCCACAAATTTCACGTGCCTTGCCTTCCAGCTCCGGGGAGACAAGCAGGATGCCGTTTGAGAAATAATCGGTCAAAAACGGGAGGCCGTCCGGCGTCACAAACCGGTTTGCCATAATATTGGCGTTTGTAATGGCGGATACGGAGAGCTCCTCCGTAATCAGGTTCGAATACGTGCCGGCTTCCGCATCGGCAATTGCCACACCTTCTTCGTCGTGATCCGACGCAATCGGATGATCGGTTGCCGCCCAGGGCTTACCGTCGCCGCCAAGCACTTCTGCGTTAAACGCACTGCCAAACATCCGCAGCACGCCCATATAAACGCTCATAGCAGCGGAGTACGCCGCACGGCGGCCGGCACTTCTCGCCTCTCCGGACTTGTCAATCTTTGCGTATTTATAATCAATATCAATGGACCCAGCCTTCTGTACCGGCCGAATTACGGTTACAAAACCGCGGCGCTGATCCATATTGTGCAGTTCTCCCGTGTATTCGGGCAGTTCTCCATAACCGCCCATTCCCTCGACACGATACTCCGCCGAACGGGAATCCACTTCGGAAACGATTTTGCGCAGAGCGCCGATGCGGTTGCGGTATTCGTAGTCAAACACCTTATCAATCAGGGGGTACAGGTCATTTTTCCAGGCATTGTTAATGTTGGTTACAGCCATTGTTCGTCCTCCTCACAAATTTCACTGATCCGGTGCCGTCAGCCTTTCAAGGCGGCGGCATATTCTTTCGCGGTCATCGCATATTCGGGATGTTCGCGGTTCCACTCACTTAAAAACAGATTTTGTGCGTCGGTCAATCCCGCAGAGGAAGCGCTTGTGCGTGCGCTGCCGCTTCCGGTGGCACGATTCGTGCGCGCACGGTATTTCTCCGTCAATTTCCGTTCCACCGCCTCGCAAAACGTCAGATAATCCCCATAGATCGTCGTCAAATCCAGCGTTTTCCCCCTGGCAAACAACACAAACTGCGTATCGGTGCAGAGCGTTTCCAGCTCCACATCCGGATACTCCCTCTGGAATTCTTCGATTTCAACCGTCAGCTCTTCCTGCGGCACATCCGGGAAAAGTGCCGCCAGCTTGAAATGCGCGTCCAAACCGGTTCCGCTTTCATATTTTCTTTCTTCTTCCATACTTCAGTCCTCCTGTCCTTCCTGTATTTCCGGTGCCGAACCGCCGGCATCCTGCGCAGATACCTGCGTTTCCTGCTCTTTTTCGGTTTCTTCCGCGAAAATAGACTCAAAATGCTCTTCGATTTCTCCTGCACGTTCCAGTCCCAAAAGACGCAGGACATCCATCACCAGCGGATAATTCTCACGCGTCACCTGGTGTCCCAGAAGTGCGTCGATCGCACTCAGCGTAAATGTATTGCTTTGACGCATCCCGTCGTTTGTACTGACGTAAGCGTCCACGACCGGGAAATACCCCTGTTCATCCAGAAAATGATTGGCGTTAAACGTAAACACCTTCGGCTCTTTGCCATTCGCAGCGCCTAAGAAAATCACACGGTCTTCGTCATAAAATTCCAGCGCCGTCCAGTCAATCAACGTATAAAGTCTTGCAAATGCGTTGATACGTTCGCTTTTTTTCGGAACACTGCGCGCGTCGCTGCGTTCAATCAACTGAGAAAGCGCCGCAGCCGACGTCAAGCTGGTCTCAATAATTCCCTTGTCGATATCCAACGTCCCCAACGTCTCGGAAATCATCTCCCGCAATTTTGCGGTCATCTCCAAATGCGAGGAATTGCCGCCAAAACCGCCCAGACGCGCCACCTTTCCCATTGCGCCGGGTTTCAAACGCCAAAGCGCGCCCGGCCGGTTCTCCGGTTCTTCGGAAAATGCATCGTGCTCCGCCAGGATGATATCGTTCCCCAGAAACGCGCTGGAAAGTTGGGCAATACTCAGTTCCCGATCCACCGCATCCACCAGCGTAAGAATCGGTTCAATATCACCGGAGCCCCAGAAGCGATCCGGATCAGATACCCGGTACTGGATCACAAATGGGTAACTGGTATTATAAGGAGCCGTGCGCTGCCAGTATTTTTCAATCTGACGAAGCTCATATCCGCCCGCTTGAATACTGCAGCAAATATCGCCGTCTGCATCACGGTACCAGTGTTCCAGTACGGAAATCACGTCGTCCTGTGCCGTATACGTCTCCGGATCCGGCACTTCATCGGAAGTAAGTCCACGCGTCAATTCGTCCATATCCAGGCCAAGACGCTTCAGCTCCCCACCATACTGCCTTTCAAACGCACGCCGGTGCATCGGATACAAAAATTGCAGATACTCGCATTCATCCAGCCGTTTTGCGGCGGGATCCGGGTACAAAAGCCGCGGATCCACCGGTACGACGCGGACGTCTCCGCCCCCGCCCATATCGTCCCAGTAAACCTTCCAGGCGGAACTGCCCGTAATCAGACAGCGGCGGTCGTTTGCCGCCATTTCATCGGCCACGCGGTTGCGGGCGAGAATATAGCGCACTACATCCTCCCTCTGCCGCGCACGAACGCTGTCCAGGTCATCGTCCCGGCCTCGGAATTCAAAATCCGGCAGTTCCGAGGTGATCTGGCTCTCCACCTGCAAGTAGGGGTCGGGCGACATAGCGGCAATCCAGGGAATCCCCGCGTCACGGCAGCTCTCCGCAATTTCCAGCTGTGTGCGATGGCGGCCCGCGTAGTAGTCATAGCACAGACGCCACCGTTCATCGGCCTCGGCGCGATAATTTCTCGCATACGTATGGAGGAACTGCGCTGTCCTGACTCGCGCCGCAGGCGACTGATAATCATAAATTGCGTTCATATCATTCTCCTTTTCTGCTTTATAGCACGGTTCCGTGCGATTTTTTTCCCAATCGCGCCAACAGGCGGGGAACACGCGTTTCTTCCCGTGCCGGAACAGGCCTGCCAGCCGCAAAATAGCGCAGCGCGTCCGGCGCATGGGTCAGTTCATGCGGCGTCACGGCGGCATCATTGGGATTTTTAGGGTCGCGGGCCAAAGACGGCAGCGTACGGATCAAATTTTCGCAGCTGCGAAACACCGTAAGCGCGGCGCGCATCCGTTCCTGCTCGTCCCGATAGGGCCGCAACCACTCATGGAGGTCATACCATCCCGCCACACGGTCATTTTCCGCGCGCGTCAGCGTCACGCCGTTTTCGGCGAAAATCGCCGCAGCGGACTTTCCTGTATCCTGCCTCCGGTTCCAGAGATCCGGCGGTGCAAAATACTGGTAAATTTCCTCCCCGTCCTGGATACGGCTTCGAATTCTTCTGGCCGCGTCCGAGATAATGAGCCCGCTCTCGTAGATTTCCTTATAAACCCACGCGCAGCCATCTGGATCCATCGCAATGAAATAGGCCGCCAGCATATCGAGCCCATAGTCAAGCGTGACATACCGCCGCCAGTGCGGTGGTATTGGGAAGTCCTCGCAGGTATGGACGCCCTCGCGCCATTCCGGGAAGTACTGCCCTCCCGTCACGCCCCATTCGCCGAGACCATACACCCGGTATCCTTCGGGGTCGTGTTCGCGGCGGCGTTCCATCCTTTCCCGGAATCCCGGGTCAATAAAGCGGTTGTCAAGGTAGGTGGAATGGTTGGTCAGCACGTCCGGGCTCTTCCGGTCAAAAAACCGCGATTTCAGCCAATGGTTCGCGCTGACCGGATTAAAGGTCAGCTTAATCTGATAGAAAAGCCCGTCCGGCAAACGGCCCCGCAAACGGTCGTCAATAATCTCAAAGTCACCCGACTCCAGTTCGGTCGCCTCTTCAATCCAGACGTCCGTCAGCTTTCCGGAGGAAAACGTAATAGACTTCAGCCGTTCCCGTTGCCGGTCGTCAGAAAGCCCGCGAAAGAGCACCATGTTTCCGGTCAGGCGACACCGCATGGTAAGCGGCGACGTCGTCGACTCCCACAGGTCGGCAACACCCAACCGGTTTACAGCTGCGGAAAGCTCCGCGAACGTGCTCGAGCGGTTGGATTCCTCCGTTTTCCGCACGCATAAAAGGTTGCGCCCCCGCTCCGTCATAAGCCGTAAAACGTACATCTGCGCGGTATCCATGGATTTTCCCGAGCCTGCCGAGCCGCGCATTGCAACATAGCGGCATGTAGACTCATGCACAGGCCGGAACACCGGATTGGCCTCCAGCGTTATGCGGCGGATCACGCCGTCCCACCGTCCCCATAATCGATCCGTACTTCAATTGCCGTCACTGTGTCGTCCGCCGCCTGCGGTGCGGTTTTTACGAGCAGTTCCGACGCTTTCAAACGGTCCTTCATATCGGCGCCGTCGTCTTCGACAATCCCGCTCCAAAAAGCGGTCACAAGCCGGCGCGGATCGCGGGTATGCCGTTTTCTTTCGGACGGCTTTTTTTCATTCACAGGCATCTCTCCTCTCCTCACAAACCAGCGGCGCGTCCGCCGCTTTCTTCCGCCATTCGCTTGACTGATTTCAGCATACCAATAAAAAAAGAGAAAGTCGTCCCGACTTTCTCCCGCGATTTTCCCAGGCCTTTTTACCTAAAAAAAGCCGCCGTCCCATGCAATGCATGGAACGGCGGCACGCCATTTTCCCCGTTAGCGGTAATCCGCCAGGAAGCTCTCATTGGCGGCAAACATCTCATCCACCATATTCTGAATTTCCGAAAGGCTCAACACCGCCGACGTCAGCGGGTCAAACGCAATCGCATGATAAATCTTGCGGCGGCTCTTTGTAAAGAACCCCTCCACCGCCAGTTCTTCGCACCGGGCGGAAGTATTGTTTAAAATTGCAAGCTGCGGGGGCAGCGGACCCACATGGATGGGACGCAGTCCCGCGCGCGACGCCTCGACAGGCACTTCGACGCAGGCGCCCTCCGGTAGATTGTCAATCAGGCCGAAATTCCGCACGTTTCCGTTGAATTCAAAAATCGTCCCGTCTCCAAATACCGCGTTGAAAATCGAAGACGCATACTCATTTCCCCGTTCCAGCGAAACATGATCCTGGGCAAGCCACTCCCGAATGGAATCCTGCCAGGTCGTCTCCCGATCCAGATACTCATTTAAAATATACGCATACTGACCCGGATTCCAGCCAGTCCCCTTGGTACAGTACTTTTCAATCAGATCTTCGCGCTTACGGAACCACGCCACGTATTCCGAATTATGCCCCGACGACTCCGTGACATAATAGTCAAGTGCCAGGAACATCTCATTGCGCACCTGTTCTTCATTATAGATTTCCTGATTCTCAAGCGCCTTCCGAATGCGCGGATACGCGTCTTCCCCACATACCCGGAATTCCAGATAATGCGCCTGATGATTGATACCCGCGCAGAGATACGTCACATCGCGCATGTCCGCGCCAATCCAGCGCGCCAGCATTTCGGCCGTTCCCTGCACGCTGTGGCAAAGCCCCGTCACATTGGCGCTGCTTGCCTCCTGCAAGGTACGGCAAAGCATCGCCATGGGGTTGGTATAGTTTAAAACAATGGCGTGCGGGCACACTTTTTCTACATCCCGGATGATATCGAGCATCACCGGCGCGGTGCGCAGGAACCGGAAAATCCCTGCCGGTCCGCGCGTATCGCCCACGTTGATATCCACACCATAGCGCTTCGGAATTTCAATATCGGACCGCCATACCTGTACGCCTGCCGCCAGAATGGTGATGAGCACGCCGTCGGCGCCCTCCAGCGCCTCCAGGCGGTTCGTCGTCGCCGTCAGACGGGCCGGATAACCGCCTTCCTGAATGAGTTTCTCACAGGCGGCGCGACTGAAATCCAGGCGTACGGGATCAATGTCCATCAGCGCGATGTGCGCGTCCCGAAACGCGGGGAACGACAGGATGTCGCGTACCAGATTACGCGTAAATCCAAAACTTCCTGCACCGATAAATGCGATTTTTTTCATGTATGCACCTCGTTTCCTTCAGGTTATCCTTGTTTTTACGTTTCCGTCCTATCTCCTTGCGAAAAAACGGCCTCAATTGCCACTGCCGCCTCATATTCCCCCGCCTGATAATCGTCCAAATCCACGCTGCCCAAGATATCCTGATCCGTCCAGGCCTTTACCAGCAGCGTAATCGGCTCCTCCGGTACAATTTCCCGCGCCATCGTCCGTTTGATGGTGCCTGCCAACGGGAAATCCGCCAACCCTTCGGGCAATGACAGCGAGGCGCGCATCCAGCCGTCTTCGTTCAATACAAAGATTTCACAGGTCTCTTCTCCCAAGCGCAGGCCAAACCGGCACGTTCCATCCACCGACACATCATTCTCCGTGCTGCCTCCATCGATCCACGCACCGTTTTCATAAATTTTGACATAAAAGCGGACAGACTGCACGGTCTCATCTATCTGATAGTCAAAAAACGCGGTTTCATCCCCAATAGCGGCCAGAACATCCCGCGTTTCCTGGGAAAATTCACTGGGCGTCACGCACATTTCCTGCGTTTTTTCTCCCATGCTGCACGAGGAGAACAAACTCAGCAAGAACAAAATTGCGATCACGAGACACGCTCTCTTTAACACAAAAGCACCACCTTATCTCAGCACGTTCGATCTTGTTTCATGTTTTCATTATAGCATGCCGTTTTTGGCATTGCAAGATTTTCCACCCGGCGCGCCGCGCCAAATCCTCCGCTTGATTCAGATATCGCACAGTGTTATAATTTAGGCAGATATTTTGAAAAAGCCGGGCCCAAGAAGGAGATTTTATGAAAATATTAGCGATTGACGGCAACAGCATCATAAGCCGCGCCTTTTACGGCATCCGCCCGCTTACGACGGCGGAAGGCGTTCCTACCAATGCAATTTACGGATTTCTCTCCACGTATTTTAAAACCTGCGACGAGGAGTCGCCGGATGCGGCGGTGGTCTGCTGGGATCTCAAATCGCCCACCTACCGTCACATGGAATACGCAGCTTACAAGGCTGGCCGGCGGCCAACGCCGCCTGAACTGTTGTCGCAGATCCCGCTTATGAAAGAACTTCTTGCGGCAATGGGCGTACAGTGCTGTGAACTGGAGGGCTACGAGGCGGACGACCTTTTGGGTACCATCAGCCGGATCTGCGAGGAATGCCCGGACTGCAACTGCGTCATCCTCACCGGAGACCGCGACAGCTTCCAGCTTGCCGGTCCCTCGACACGCATCAAGCTTGTCACCACCAAAGCAGGCCGTCCCGTCACAACGGATTATACGCCAGATGTGATCCAGGAGACCTTCGGCGTCACGCCCGCGCAGATGATCGACGTCAAAGCGCTCATGGGAGACGCCTCCGACAATATTCCCGGCGTTGCGGGGGTCGGAGAAAAAACCGCGCTGTCGCTTGTGCAGAAATACGGCGGTATTCAGGATATTTACGAAAAGCTGGATACTCTTGACATTCGCGATACGCTGCGTAAAAAATTGGAAGACGGGCGGGAAAGCGCCGTGATGAGCCGCCGTCTTGCGGAAATAGACCGGGAAGCGCCCCTTTCTTTCACACCGCAGGCCGCCATTGATCTTCCGGCGAACCCGGAAAAACTGCGGGAGCTTCTGCGCCGTCTGGAACTGCGTTCTTTTCTCACAAAGCCACAGCTTTTCCGGGATTCTGCAGCATCTGCCCCGCAACCGTCTGCGGCGCTTCCCGCCGCGCGATTGATCCCGGATACCGACGCGCTGGCGGCGATTTCCGATACCCTGCGCGCATCGCAGGAAACGATCCCTCTGCTCTGTCAGGAAAATTTGGACTGGATTGCCTTCTCTGTCGGCGGAAAGGCGGTTGTCGTGCGCCGCGCCGATTTCTCACCGGAGACCTATACGGCATTTCTTTCGACAGTTTTTTCGGAGAAGGTCTCCAAAACCGGTCACGACATCAAGGGTCTCCTTGTACGGCTGCTGGAACAGAAACTTCCCTTCGGTGGTTTTGCCTTTGACAGCGCGATTGCTGCGTACCTTTGCAATCCCGCAACCGGGAAATACGAACTGCCCCGCGTTGCCGCGACCTATTTGGACGCAGAACTCCCTCCCGCGGCTTATGCGTCGGATCACGCCTTCACGCCTCTTTCCGACAATCAGGCCGAACTTTCCAGTATTGCCTCCCATCTTTCGGCCATCGCACGTCTGCGGGAAACGCTCTCCGCCAAGCTGGAAAGTCTCGGCATGACGAAGTTGATGTTTGACATGGAGCTGCCCCTTACGGAGGTATTGGCAGATATGCAGGTCATCGGTTTCCGCGTAGACAAGGCGCGTCTGGACGAGTACGGCAGAGAACTGGCGGAGCGCATCGCCTACCTGGAACACGCCATTTATGAAGCGGCCGGCGAACCATTTAATCTGAATTCTCCCAAACAGCTCGGGGAAATTTTGTTTGAAAAACTCGGGCTTCCCGCCGGGAAAAAAACCAAATCCGGATATTCCACGGATATCGAAGCGCTTCATCGAGTGGAACCGCTTCACCCCATAGCGGGGCTGCTCATAGAATACCGCCAGCTCGCCAAACTGAAATCCACGTATACGGATGGCCTTTCCAAGGTCATCTCTCCCATAGACGGCCGGATTCATTCCAGTTTCCACCAGCTCTCCACTGCTACCGGCCGCATCAGTTCCACCGAACCGAATATGCAGAACATTCCCGTCCGGCAGGAACGCGGCGCGGAATTACGGCGGATGTTTGTGGCCGAAGACGGCTGGCTGCTTGTCGACGCCGACTATTCACAGATTGAACTGCGCATCCTGGCGCACATTTCCAATGATCCCGGCATGAAAGCGGCGTTTGCCGCCGGTGGGGATATTCACCGCATGACGGCCGCTTCGGTCGAGGGCGTACCACCGGAAGAAGTGACGCCGCAAATGCGTTCCCGTGCCAAAGCTGTCAATTTCGGCCTGGTTTACGGGATGTCCGACTTTACCTTGGCCGCCAACCTCGGGATCACCCGGGCCTCTGCGCGCGCTTATATTCAAAATTACTTTGCCATGTTTCCCGGTGTACGCCGGTATATGGAGGAAATCAAAGCTCGTGCCAAGGAAGAGGGCAGCGTTGCCACCCTTTCCGGCCGCCGCCGTCCTCTTCCCGAAATCCGTTCGACAAACTATAACGTCCGTTCCTTTGGAGAACGTGTGGCGCTCAATACCCCCATTCAGGGCACCGCCGCCGATATTATCAAACTTGCCATGGTGGCGGTTTATCGCCGCCTGCGGCGGGAAAACCTGCGTGCCCGCCTCATCCTGCAGGTACACGACGAACTGATCGTCGAGGCGCCGCGTGAAGAAGCGGAATATGTCAAAAACCTCCTTACCGAAGAAATGCAGAATGCCATGCCTCTCGACGTTGCGCTTGTTGCAGACGCGGCAGTCGGGGAAGACTGGTACAGTGCGAAAGGATAATACAATGAAACTGCTCTTTGTCTGTACAGGTAACACCTGTCGCAGTCCGATGGCGGAAGGGATTTATAATCAAAAGGCCGCGGCGCGCGGCCTTACGCCGGCGGAAAGCGCCGGCATTTTCGCCGTTCCAGGCGATCCCGTCACGCCAAACGCCGTGACGGCGGCAGCGGAATACGGCGCCGATATCTCCGGACATCGCGCCCGTGTGGTTACAGCGGATCTTTTGAAAAGCTGCGACCGGATTTACTGCATGACGCCGTCGCATCTGGCAGCGCTGGCGGCGCTCTTTCCGGATTGCGCGGAAAAATGCCGTCTTTTAAACGACGCGGGTATTCCCGACCCCTATGGAGGGGATCTTGCCTGTTATCGCCGTACGGCGGCAGCGCTGAACGCCGCTTTGGACGCCATAATCAAGGAGGACCCGTCATGAGGGACCGTCATTTTGAGCTGATTGAACTCTCCGCGCAATGGCTTCGGGAAGTGGAACGAGTCGAACAGGCCTGCTTTTCCGCTCCATGGAGCCGTGCAGGGTTGGAAAGCGATCTTTTAAACACCACATCGCACTGGTATGGCGCCGTGGACCAGAAAACCGGACGGCTGGCCGCCTTTCTCGGCGCGCACATCGTCTGCGACGAAGCAGAAATTGTCAACGTCGCCACCTTTCCGGATTACCGCAGAAACGGCCTTGCGAAAGCGCTCATCCGGGAACTGTTCCGGCGGCACCCCGGCCTTACGCAGGTTTTTTTGGAAGTGCGGGACTCCAACGCCGCCGCGCGCGCGCTTTATGAAAAGATGGGATTCTCCCGCTATGCGGTTCGCCGGAACTATTACGAAAACCCAGCCGAAGACGCGATTTTGATGCGTTATCAGGCGGATCGGAGGGCTTTATGCTGATTCTCGGAATTGAAAGTTCCTGTGATGAAACTGCGGCGTCCGTCAGTCGGGACGGACGCGAAATTCTCTCAAATGTCGTTCTCTCCCAGGTAGATATGCACGCCATTTACGGCGGAGTTGTCCCGGAAATTGCTTCACGCAGCCACGTTGAAGGAATTCACGGCGTGGTCAGCCGTGCGCTGGAGGACGCGGGCATCACCGTCGCAGACCTGGACGCCATCGCCGTCACCTATGCGCCGGGGCTGATCGGTGCCCTGCTCGTCGGCGTCAACTTTGCAAAAGGGCTGGCCTTTTCCGCAGGCAAACCCCTGGTCCCCGTTCACCACATTCGGGGACATATTTCTGCCAATTATATCGCATTCCCGGAACTTCAGCCGCCATTTACCTGCCTGGTCGTCTCGGGAGGGCACAGTTTGATTGCCGACGTGCGCACATATACAGAGATGACAATCCTCGGTTCTACGCGGGACGACGCCGCCGGAGAAGCATTTGATAAAGCTGCCCGGGTTCTGGGACTTCCCTATCCCGGCGGCGCGCAAATGGACCGCCTGGCGGCGGACGGCGACCCGCGGGCCTATTCCCTGCCCCGGGCCAAGGTAGAGGGAGCGCCGTGGGATTTTTCCTTCTCCGGTTTAAAAACTGCGGTTTTAAACACCGCCAACCGCGCCGCACAAAAAGGCGAGACGTTGGACCGTGCGGGTCTTGCCGCCTCTTTCTGCCGCGCCGTGGCGGAGGAACTCGCGCCCCGCGCGATTGAGGCCGCATGTCAGAGCGGGCATGGAATTTTAGCCGCCGCCGGCGGTGTCGCCGCAAATTCCCTCCTGCGCCGCGCTCTGGAAGAAGGCTGTGCAAAAAATGGGCTCCAGCTCTTTATTCCCCCCGTTTCGCTCTGCGGTGACAACGGCGCCATGATCGCCTGCCAGGGATATTACGAATATCTCGCCGGTACGCGGGCCGGAACAGACCTCAACGCGTATCCAACTTTGGGAATCGACGCGCCTTCCCGCTGTTAACGGCTCCGTTTTTTTCGGCGGCGGACATTCCCGCCGTTTCTATACCAACTGTATTTTCTTTTGCAAGTCCGAAGAATGATCGGAGATTATGTAATCCTTTTTCCGAGACCAGCCTGTGGAAACCTTCGTCCGCCGAAAGTTTTCCTGTCCAAAATCCATGATTTTTCCCCAGTTTCTTTTCACAGCCTTGTGGAAAACCCTGTGGAAAGTGTGGATAACTTTTCGTCAAACGATGGCGCGCCGTGCAATTACGTCAACCTTATTCTTAAAACACGCGAATTTTTCTTTTTGCGCACCCGCTGATTCTGAAAAAACACAGACAAATATAAAGACAACCCGCTCTTTCGGAAGGAAATCTATCCGAAAGAGCGGGTTTGTTTCTTAGTCCAAAATTTTAATTGTCGTAATAACCGGTTGATCTTCCACTGGAGCCACACCGTCTGAAATTCCCTTGGCCTCTGCGTCTGCCAAAATCGCATCCACGACGTCCATACCCTCCGTCACGGTTCCAAACGCAGCATACAACCCGTTTAAATTCGCAACGTCCTCCGCACAGATAAAGAACTGGCTGGAGGCACTGTCGTACGCACCTTCAAACCCATCACCACGCGCCATAGAGATAACCCCGCGCCGGTGAGAAATCAGGTTGCGGTGCCCATTCGCCGAAAACTCTCCTTCAATGTATTCGCCGGAACCACCGGTTCCATCGCCGTTGGGATCACCGCCCTGAATCAAGAATCCAGGCACTAATCTATGAAACGTGAGTCCATCATAGAACCCCTCTTCCGCAAGCTTCATAAAATTTCGTACGGTCTTCGGCGCTGTTTTCCCATCCAGCTCCACGAAAATGGAGCCATATCCCTCCACTACAATTTCCGCATGATGTATGCCCGCGCTGCACCCGGCAAACAAAATCAGACTGAGTGCCAGGCACAAGCACATCGCTATCCCTTTTTTCCAATGTCTTTTCATCGTTTTCTCCTCGCTGTTTCATTTCCCGGTCATTCCGGGATACGCAAGATTATCATAACATTATTTTTGTGTTCCGGCAAGTTTTCGTCTCCTCATCACAGTTTTTTTACATTTTCTTTTTCTTTTTCACTCAACACACCAAAAAATGGTTTGCATTTCTTGAAAACGTATGTTATGATGTGCCTGTAACCGTTTTGTAATTTTGATAACAGTGGGTGTTACTTATGAAAGGAAAACGCACGCTATCTCTTGTATTGGCGCTGACGTTCCTCGTTCTCTCTCTACCGCGTACCGGTGCTTTTTCCGATATGGCAGGGCATATAGCAGAAAGGGCGGTGGAACGATTTTGCGCCTATGGCTACGTCGTCGGCAACGACGATACCTTCCGGCCGGATGATCCCATCACCCGGGCCGAACTGGCCGTTATTCTCGACCGCATGGCCTCTTTTACCAATCTTTCATCCAACGTCTATTCCGATCTGGACGAAGGCTGGTATACGGAAGCCGTTTTAAAACTCAGCGCCGCCGGAATCATGCAGGGGTATGACGGGTTCATCCGTCCTTTTGACAACATGACGCGCGCAGAAGCAGTCGTCCTGTTGGCACGCACCTTCCATCTGGAACCCGAGCCGGACGGCGTCCGCTTCCTGGATGACGCGGCGGATATTCCGGACTGGGCGGTGGAGTATGTCGGAGCCATGGCCTCCGGCGGATTTCTTCCCTTCGGCCGGACTTTCCTGGCCGGGCAGGACATCACGCGGGCAGAGCTCGTCCTGATCTTAGACAGTCTGCTGGCCGACGTGTACGACGAACCTGGCGTGTATACAGACAACATCCATGGAAACCTGCTCATTACGGCACAGGATGTCATCCTGGCGGACGTCACGGTTGCCGGAAACGTTTACCTTTCCGGACAAGCGCAAAACGTCTCGTTGGACGGTGCGACCATTCTGGGTGAAGTTTTTTCTCTTACAAACACAGACGCACAGCCGGAAGACAGTGTGATTGCGCCGGATGTTCCCGACCCCTCCCCCTCTTCTGATATCGAGACAGAACTGGATCTCTCCCATACGGGAACAGAAACAGTTTCCGTCATCGTACGTGCCGGGCAAACGCTCACACAGATTGCCGCGCTTTTAGAGGAAAAATCCGTGTGCGCGGCGGAAGAATTCCTCGCCGCCTGCGAGTTCATCGATTTTTCCCGGTATTATTCCTTCCTTTCCGATGCCTACGCGTCGGAAAACCGTGTGTTTGCTTTGGAAGGCTATTTGCTGCCGGACACATACACCTTGTATCTGGGCTCTTCTCCCGAACTCGTTTTAAAAACCTTCCTGGACGCTTCTGCGGATATCTATCTTGCTTATGCCGAACGCGCGGCTCTACTGGGTTATACGCTGGACGAAGCCGTTACCATTGCTTCAATCATTGAAAAAGAAGTAGGAGGCTGTACATCGCAGGATCGCGCCACCGTAGCCTCGGTTATCTATAATCGCCTGGAAAGCGGCACGAAATTGCAAATGAACGCCACAGAAAATTATCTGGAAGCCTGCGCGTCCTCCTGGGAATCCCTTTCACTTTCAGAGTATGCGTCTTATTACGATACCTACGTCTGTGACGGCCTGCCGGCTGGTGCCATTTGTTCCCCGCGTGCAGAATGTCTGGAGGCGGCGCTCACGCCCTACGAAACCGATTACCTGTTTTTCCGCTCCGACCGTTACGGCAATATTTATTACGCCGTTACATATGACGAGCACGTGCAAAACGGGGAACTGGCGAAAAACGCCACGGAATATCTCGGTTATCTGGGCAATCTGGATGATACGCTGGAGGCAGAAGAACCTGTAATTCCTGTTGACGGTCCTTACAGCGGATACACGATCCTGTTGGATCCCGGCCATGGCGGTATGGAGACCGGTTCTTATACGGGAGACTGTTCGGAAAAGGATATCAACCTGGCGATTGCCCTCCTGTTGCGCGACATTTTACGCGCCGAAGGGGTAACTGTACTTATGACCCGCGACAACGATGCCTACCTCTCCGCAGAAGATCGCGTTGCGCTTACGGCAGAAACGTCGCCGGATCTCTTCCTCAGCATTCACTGCAACGCCTATGAAGACGACAGCACTGTGGGAGGAATTGAAACTTATTACTATCCCGGCAAGGAAGACAGCGCTGCGTGGGCTGAGCTGATTCAGGACGCGCTGATCGCATCGAGCGGCGCATCCGACCGAGGCGTCAAACAGCGTGAACTGCTCGTTCTGCATTACGCAGAAATGCCCGCTGTTATGGCAGAGCTCGGGTTCCTGACCAACTCTTTCGAATGCGACCTGCTCCGCAGTGATGATTACCAGGCATTGTTGGCACAGGGTCTGGCAGAAGGCATCTTTGCCTATCTCGACGGCCTCTCCGCTTAAAATTACTTAAAAAAGCAGCCGCGCGGCGCACTGTAATCAGACGCCGCGCGGCTGTTTTGCTTTTTTATTTCCCCAAAAAATACCGCATTAAAGAAGGCCCGTCGGCAATGACAAGCCCTGTCGCCGCCGCATGACGTTCGTCATAGGCCTCCGCAGCGTAGGTTCCACAGGAGCCCTCGGAACGATACACAACAAAGGGGACCGCGTCACGCGCGTGCGTCATAGTCGAAACCGGCGTCGGATGATCCGGCAGCACCATCACCGTGTAAGGCTCGCCGCAGCCGCGCAAATACTCCCACACAGGGGCGAGAATCCGCGCGTCAATCCGCTCGATCGCCGTTATTTTTCCCTCCGTATCCGCGTGATGCCCGCATTCATCCGGACCTTCCAGGTGAATATATACGAAATCACGGCCACGTTTTAATGCATCGATAGCCGCTTCTGCTTTTCCTTCAAAGTTCGTGTCCAGCGTACCGGTCGCGCCTTCCACATCGATGCTTTCAAACCCTGCGCAGAGGCCAATGCCTTTAATCAGATCTACCGCGGAAATCACCGTGCCGGAGAGCCCGTAAAGTTCCCGGAACGCCGGCAGAGCCGGCCGCTTGCCCTCTCCCCAGAACCAACAGGAAGTCGCGGCGTTCAGACCGTGCGCACGGCGGGCAACATTCACCGGATGATCCCGCAGGATTTCCCGAGAACGCTTCATCATAGAGAGCAGCATATCGCCATACCGCCCGGACGGCAGATACCCGGCAATGGGCTGGCCGGTAATATCGTGCGGCGGCGTACAATCGGTGCCCGTATCCGCCTGAGAGAGCACCAGACAGTGCCGGTAGCTGATCCCCGGATACAAATGAATTTCATCCGCGTTCAACTCCGCTGCCACCGCTCGGATCAGTTCCGAGGCCTCTTCCGTCGTAATTTCCCCGGCGGAGTAATCCACCATGACAGCATCCTCGAATCGCGCCGTATCAGAGAGCGTGACCAGATTACAGCGCAGCGCAACGTCATCGTCCTCCAGCCGGATTCCCATGCTCACGGCCTCCAGCGGCGAACGCCCTGTATAGCATACCGTCGGATCATATCCCATCACGGAGAGATTCGCCGTATCAGAACCAGGCTTCACACTGTCCGGCACAGTTTTCACCAGTCCGCACGCCCCGTGCTTTGCAAGTTCGTCCATATGTGGCGTCACAGCCGCTTCCAGCGGGGTACGATCCCCCAATGCAGGGATTGGATAATCCGCAGCGCCATCCGTCAATACAATTACATATTTCATCTCAAGTAAACGCCTTTCCAAAAAGATTTGTTACCATTGTAACATAATCGGAAGAACTCCGCAATGCGTAAGTATTCTGCCGCCTTTCAAACAGAGGCACGCATCAGATGTAAAAATCCAGCACCAACATGATGATGAAACCCACGAGTAAAGAATAGGTCGCGGCACGTTCAAAACCGTGGCTGTGCGTTTCCGGGATCATATCATGGCTCACGACATAGAGCATCGTCCCGCCGGCAAACGCCAAAAAAAAGGGCAGCAAAAACGACGCAACCGAAACGGCCAAATACCCGAACAAAGTTCCGACCACTTCCATCAAACCCGTACCAAGCGCAATTAAGAAGGTCCGTTTTCTGCTGATTCCCGCCGCAAGCATCGGTGCAATGAGGATCATGCCCTCCGGAATATTCTGCAGTGCTATGCCTGCCGCCACCGTAATCGCATCCCCGATATCGCCCGTGCCAAAACTGACGCCCGCTGCCGCGCCCTCCGGCAAATTGTGAATGGCAATTGCCGTCACAAACAGCAACACCCGATTCAGCTGACGGGCGTCTTCCCCTTCATCGGTCATATGAACGCCCGCCAAACTGTGCAGATGCGGCACAAACCGATCAATAAAATTCAAAAACAAAGCGCCGCACAGAATTCCGGCTCCTACAATCAGCGCGCCAAACTGCCCGCCTTTTTCGATTCCCGGCAGAATTAAGCCCAAAATTGCCGCCGCCAACATGACGCCCGCCGCAAAACTTAACACAATATCATGGAAGCGATGTGCAATCCGTTTAATTGCAAATCCCAGAATTGCTCCGAATACCGTCGCGCCTCCGACACCCAGCGCCGTTAACAGTACCTGCTGCAAACCACGATCTCCTCCTTTTCCAATCTTCTTTAAAAATTAGGATTCATTCTTAAAACAAGATATCAAATTTTAAAAACCTTGTCAAGCAAAAACCCCTCCAGCTTTACTGTACGCATCACTGTCCTTTTTGTTGACTATTTCCGCCTACTGTGGTACGCTTACTCTGAGAAATGGGGGAAACGCCACATGAGTCAAGTTTCAAATATTTTACAAGACGTAGAGATTCCGCAATTTTACCATGTTGCGCAAAAAGTACGTCACGATCACTGTGGCGATGCGGCGGAAGCTCTGCTGCACGCACTGACTCGTCCCGGTACATTAGACCACATTCAGCCCGGCATGCGCGTCGCAATTACCGGTTCCAGCCGGGAACTGGCCAACATCGTCGTCATGATGCGTACGCTGGCCGGCGCAATACGGGAACGCGGCGCACAGCCGTTTGTCGTGCCCGCGATGGGCAGTCATGGCGGCGCCACCGCGGAAGGACAGCGGCGGCTTTTGGCAGGATACGGCGTCTTCGAAGAAAACATCGGCATGCCGGTACTTTCTTCGATGGAAACGCGGATTGTCGGCCACACAATAGACGGCCTTCCGGTCCACGTGGACGCCAATGCGCTGGATGCCGACTGCATCATTCCGTTTGGCCGCATCAAAGCGCATACGGATTTCCGGGGAGACTACGAAAGCGGCATTATGAAGATGATGGTGATCGGTCTGGGAAAACAGCACGGCGCCGGCATCTGCCATAGTCAGGGCTACGGCCGTTTTGCGCACAACATTTATGAAATTGGGCGCACTGTCCTGGAAAAATGCAAAATTGCCTTTGGCATCGGCGTCATTGAGAATCCATTTCACGAAACGTTTGCCATCCATGCGATTCCTGCGGAGCATATACTGGAGGAAGAACCGCCCTTGCTCCGGCAGGCAAAATCCATCATGCCGAAAATCCCCTTTGAAAAGGTCGACATCCTGATGGTGGAGGAATCCGGAAAGGATATCAGCGGAAATGGCATGGATTCCAATGTCATCGGACGCTCTGTTTATCTGGGGCAGTCGGAACCCTTTATCAACCGCATCGGTGTTCTGCGTCTCTCGGCAAAAACCGGAGGCAGTTTTGCAGGAATCGGTCATGCCGACCTCATCACGCGAAAGCTTTTTGAGCAGGGCGATATGGACGAGACCTATCCCAATTGCATTACCTGCCATTTGCCCATGATGGCAGCGTTGCCGCCCGTCATGGAGACAGACCGTCTCTGTTTGCAGGGCTGTATTTACACCTGTACCGACCGCGGACCGCAGGGCCAACGCATAGTCTGGATTCACAACACGCTTTCCCTGGAATCATTCTATATCAACGCCGCGCTTTTAGAGGAAGCACAGGCCAATCCCGCCCTCACTGTCGATTTGACGCCGTATATGCCCATTTTTACGCAGGAAGGAGATTTCAACAGCTTTCAAAAAATCACCACATAGAAAGAAAGGGAGGTTTTTTTCATGAAACGTGCACTGTTACAAGAACTTCAGCAAAAAACTGCCGCCATACTTGACAAAGCGGGCATTGCGCTGACACCTGAGGAACGCGCAAACATTGAAGTCGCGGACTTTGGGTTAAACGATGTCTATAGAACCGGTTTGGAGCTTGTCACGTATGTCAATACGGATCGCTGCTGTGCGAAAGAGCTCGTACTTTTCCCAGGCCAAACCTGCCCGGAACACCGCCATGATCCCTTCGACGGCTACATTGGAAAAGAGGAGACCTTCCGTTGTCGGAAAGGTGTTGTCTATCTGTATGTCACCGGCGACGCAACCCCCGATCCCATCTGCCGCCCCCCAAAAGGCGACGAACCGTATTATACCGCCGCACGGGAAATTATTTTGCACCCCGGTGAGCAGTATACCCTGGTTCCCGGGACACGTCACTGGTTTGTCGGCGGCCCGGAGGGGGCTGTCGTAAGCGAATTTTCCACACCAAGTTTTGACGAGATGGACATCTTCACGGATCCGCGGATCCAGCGCATACCGAATATTGAAGATTAAGCTTCCCGCACATAAAAATAAAGCTGCAATACACAGCAGGAATCTGCTGTATGTTGCAGCTTTATCTGTCTTCGGAATCGACTGGTACTTACACCAGCTCGATAATCGCCATTTCTGCGGCATCACCGCGACGCGGGCCCGTTCTCACGATCCGGGTATAACCGCCGTTGCGCTCTTTGTATTTCGGCGCGATTTCATCAAACAGCTTGATGACGACGTCTTCCTTTGTAATAAAAGCAAATGCCTGACGCTTGGAAGCGAGCGTGCCGTTTTTGCCCAGGGTAATCATTTTCTCCGCGATCGGGCGGACCTCCTTGGCACGGGTAACAGTGGTCTCAATTCTGCCGTTATCCAGCAGATATGTCACCATTGCTCTCAGCATTGCCATTCTATGATCGGTCTTTCTGCCGAGCTTGCGTGGCATAGACAATTCCTCCTTAAAGTGCTTCTAGTGGGGAGTGCGGCTCCCATTATTCCTCGTTCTTCTGAAGCGACAGGCCCATCGCACTCAGCTTGTTCATAACCTCTTCCAGGCTCTTGCGGCCCAGGTTACGAACCTTCATCATCTCGTCCTCTGTCTTATCAATCAAATCCTCAACCGTATTGATTCCCGCACGCTTCAAGCAGTTAAAGCTGCGGACGCTGAGATCCAGTTCCTCGATTGTCATCTCAAGAACCTTTTCATACTGCGCTTCCACGCGCTCCACCACTGTGGAACGAGAACCAACCTCTTCAGAGAGATCAATAAAGTGGACAAGTAGATCGCTCAAAATCTTTGCCGACCAGGAAATTGCCTCCTGCGCAGTCAAAGTCGAGTTCGTCCAAACTTCCAGAATCAGCCTGTCGTAATCTGTTACATTGCCTACTCGGGTGTTTTCAACAGCGTAGTTGACTTTGTAAACCGGCGTGTAAATCGAATCAACCGGAATAAGGCCAATGATGGACTGCGCGGGCTTGTTGCGTTCCGCAGGCACATAGCCGCGGCCGTGGCCCAAGGTCAGTTCCATATTGAGATGGGCATCCGCGCCCAGGGTGGCAATATGCCAATCCGGATTTAAAATCTCGACTTCGCCATCTGTCTTGATATCGCCTGCGCACACCTCGCACTCCCCTGCGGCGTTAATATACACCACTTTCGGGGTCTGCGAATGCAGGCGGGCAATGATGCCCTTGACATTCAGGACAATTTCCGTGACGTCTTCCTTCACACCGGGAATAGTGGAAAATTCGTGCTGAACACCATTTATTTTAATACTCGTAACCGCTGCACCGGGCAATGAAGAGAGCAGGATTCGCCGCAATGAATTGCCCAGGGTCGTACCGTAGCCTCTCTCCAGAGGCTCCACTACAAATCTGCCATAGGAACCATCCTCAGACATCTCTGCACATTCAATGCGGGGCTTATCAATCTCTATCATTATTTCATACCCTCCTTGAGTCACTACGCTTGCGCGCCTGGGGTTTACAACAAACAACGATAAATGACTCCGCGGCACAATGCCGCCAATCATTTACCCGATACATCGCATTACTTCGAATACAACTCAACGATATGGTGCTCCTCAATCGGGAGATCGATATCATCGCGCTCAGGCATGGCCACAATTTTGCCTTCCAGTTTTTCGACATCCAGCGTCAGCCACTTCGGGATCGGCTTGGAAGCATTGGCTTCCAGGATTGCCTTAAACTTGGCGGAAGAACGGCTGCCATCCTTCAAAGCGATTACATCGCCTGCTTTACACAAATAAGAGGGAATGTTCACCTTTTTGCCATTAACCTCAAAGTGTCCATGACGTACCAGCTGACGGGCTTCCGGACGGGACATTGCAAAACCAAGACGGTATACAATGTTATCCAGACGGCTCTCCAAAATTACCAGCAGGTTTTCGCCCGTAACGCCCTTGCGCTTTTCAGCAAGTTCGAAATAGTGAGCGAACTGTCCCTCAAGGACACAATAATATCTCTTGGCCTTCTGCTTCTCACGCAGCTGCGTACCATATTCGCTGCGCTTCTTGCGTGCCTGGCCATGCTGGCCGGGAGCAAAATTACGACGCGTGAGCGCGCACTTGCCGGTATAGCATCTATCGCCCTTCAAAAAGAGCTTCTCACCCTCGCGGCGGCACAATTTGCAAACCGCACCGGTATATCTTGCCATTCTCAGTACACCTCCAAATGAATTAGACGCGGCGACGCTTCGGCGGGCGGCATCCGTTGTGGGGGATCGGGGTTACATCCTTAATCAGGCTCACCTCGAGACCGGCGGCCTGCAAAGCGCGAATCGCTGCTTCACGTCCCGAACCAGGTCCTTTGACATACACCTCAACGCTCTTGAGGCCATGCTCCATCGCGTTCTTCGCGGCAGTTTCTGCTGCGGACTGAGCGGCAAACGGCGTGGACTTACGGGAGCCACGGAAGCCGAGCCCACCGGCAGACGCCCATGCAATGGCATTACCGTTCACATCGGTGATTGTCACGATGGTATTATTAAAGGAAGCACGGATATGAGCCTGACCCTTTTCAATATTCTTACGCTCACGGCGTCTTCTGACGGTGGTGTTTTTCTTGGATTTAGGTGGCATTTCTGTCCCTCCTTACTTTCTCTTGTTGGCTATGGTCTTAGCCGGGCCCTTACGGGTTCTCGCGTTGGTGCGGGTACGCTGGCCGCGAACCGGGAGGCCTTTTCTATGCCGGAGACCACGATAGGAACCAATTTCAATCAGACGCTTGATATCAAGCGCTACGTCACGGCGAAGGTCACCTTCGACGCGATACGAACGGTCAATTGCCTCACGAAGCTTGGAAATATCGTCCTCGCTGAGATCACGCACACGGATATCCGGATTTACGCCGGTCTCCGCAAGAATATCCTGAGAGCTCTTGAGACCAATGCCATAAATATAAGTCAGCGCGATCTCAATTCTTTTATCTCTGGGAAGGTCAACGCCTGCAATACGTGCCATAGTAAAACGTCCTCCTACTTAACCCTGTCTCTGCTTATGCTTCGGCTTCTCGCAGATAATCATAAGACGGCCCTTGCGGCGAATAAACTTACACTTTTCGCACATGGGCTTCACTGACGGTCTAACTTTCATATGAAACCAACCTTTCTGACCGCATGGTCAAACCAAAACTCATTTCGAACGCCACGTAATCCGGCCGCGAGTCAAATCATAGGGTGACATTTGCACAGTCACCTTGTCTCCCGGCAGGATACGAATAAAATTCATCCTGAGCTTTCCTGATATATGTGATAAAATGCGGTGCCCGTTTGCAAGTTCCACCGTGAACATTGCATTCGGCAGCGCCTCTATGACGGTACCCTCGAGTTCGATTACATCGTCTTTTGCCAAGCTACAATACCTCCCTAACACTTTACGGGAACAACAACGCGCGTTTCCCATCACGTGTTTCGTTATATTCCTTCATCCCATTTTGTCAGAAGAACCGGATCCCCGGTCGTGATCAGAACACTGTGTTCATAATGAGCCGACAAACTGTGATCAACCGTTTTCACGGTCCAGTTATCCGGCATGACCCGCACATCAAACGAACCGGCATTAATCATCGGTTCAATGGCGATGGTCATCCCCGGCAGCAGCCGCGGCCCATGACCGGGCTTTCCGAAGTTTGGCACCTCCGGGTCCTCATGCAGCTTCCGTCCAACGCCGTGTCCCACATACTGGCGCACCACGCCGTAGCCAAAACGTTCGGCATATTCCTGCACTGCATGTGAAATATCAGAAACCCGATATCCGACCCTTGCAAACTTGATACCCTCATAGAAACTCTGTCTTGTCACATCCATGAGCCGGCGTGCTTCTTCGGAAATCTCGCCGACGGCAAACGTCGCAGCACAGTCTCCGTGAAAACCTTCAAAAAAGGCCCCGACATCCACCTTCACAAGGTCACCCTCGTGTACCACTCGATCGCCGGGAATACCATGAATCACTTCGTCATTCACACTGACGCAAGCGCTTCCCGGGAAACCGGCGTACCCTAGAAAGGAGGGTTTAGCGCCATGGGAAAGTATGGCGGCATGTACAGCCTGATCGATATACCGAGTCGTAACACCGGGACGGATCACAGCCTTAGCCGCCATCATGGCGGCAGCTGTGATCGCGCCGGATTTTTGCATGGATGCAATCTCTTTAGAATTTTTCAGCGTAATCATTGAATCCCCAACGCCTCATAAATGGATGCGCTCACTTCTTCAAGCGGACGCTCTCCATCCACGGTTTTCAAAAGACCACGATCACGATAAAACGCAATCAGCGGCTCTGTCTGCTCATGATAAACCTGCAAACGGCCCTGTACGACCTCCGGAGCGTCGTCCGGACGGACAATCAGATCCGCGCCGCAGCTGTCGCAGACATTCTCCTTTTTCGGAGGGTTGTGCGTCACATGATAAGTTGCGCCGCACGAAGGGCAGGTACGTCTTCCGGACATCCGGTTTACAATTGCCGTATCCGGGACATAGATTTCAACGACCGCATCAACCGCACATATTTCCTCCAGTGCCTCAGCCTGGGGGATCGTGCGGGGGAAACCGTCCAGCAGGAAACCTGGCTTGCAGTCCTCCTGCGCAATCCGGTTTTTCAAAAGCTCGATAACCAGGGTATCGGGAACCAGGGCGCCCGACTCTACAATGGATTTAACGCGGTTGCCCAATTCCGTACCACTTTTAATTTCCGAGCGAATAATATTTCCAGTAGAAACCTGCGGAATCCCGAGTTTCTCACAAAGCAGTTCCGCCTGCGTGCCTTTTCCGGCGCCAGGCGCACCCAAAAGAATTAGCTTCACGGAAATGCTCCTTTCCAATCTTACTCAAGGAAACCCTTATAATGACGCATGAGCAACTGCGCCTCAAGCTGCTGGACAGTCTCAAGCGCGACGCCGACTGCGATCATCAGCGAGGTTCCGCCGATGGAAATTGCCACAATTCCACTTGCCGCACTGAAAATCAGCGGGAAGCCGGCGACAATTGCCAGGAACACTGCACCGATAAAGGTAATCTTGTTGAGTATCTTCATTAAGAAATCGGACGTGGGCTTGCCGGGACGGTAGCCCATCACGAAACCGCCGTTTTTCTTCAGGTTATTGGAAACCTCAACCGGGTTAAACTGGATGACCGAATAGAAATAGGCGAATCCGAAAATCATCAAAAGATACAGGATGATATAGAAAGGATGCGTCTGTGTCAGCCATCTCTGTACGCCATACCAGAAGGAACCCTCAGACGGGCCCACGAAGCTGATAATCGTACCCGGCAGCGCCAGGAACGTGGAGGCAAAGATAACCGGCAGTACACCGGACATATTCACCTTCATCGGCAGGTTCGTGGACTGACCGCCATACATCTTGCGGCCAACCATACGCTTTGCGTACTGCACCGGAATGCGGCGCTCCGCGTTGGTCACGACGACGATAAATACGATCATGGCAAGCAGGAGTACAATCACAGCCACCATCAAAAGTATATACCAACCGCCCTGTGCGAAATAGGAGAAAATTGTCATGCCAATCTGCGGGAAACGTGCGACAATACCGACAAACAACAAAATGGAGATTCCGTTTCCAATGCCCTTGTCTGTAATCTGTTCGCCAAGCCACATGATAATGGCGGAACCGGCTGTAAAGCTTACAATAATGACGATTGCGCTCCAAACACTGGGATTTAAAAGCAAATCATTATTCTTCAAAAGAATATAATAGGTGAAGCTCTGAATCAGGCCGATCGCAACTGTCGTATACCGGGTAATCGAAGCAATTTTCTTTTTGCCCTCTTCGCCGCCCTCTTTGGAAAGGCGTTCAAGTGCCGGAATAGCAATTGTCAAAAGCTGAATGATAATGCTTGCGTTAATATACGGTGTAATGGAAAGTGCAAACAACGTGGCATAGCTCAGGGCGCCGCCGGAGAGGATGTTATAATACCCCAGCAGGTTTCCCGACTCCAGGTACGTATCGAACAGCACGCGCAGTCCATCCGTGTCAATTCCCGGAATCAGTATCGCAACGGAACCAAAGCGGTAAATGACAACCACCATAATCGTGAAAAGCAGTTTTTTACGGATTTCCGGGTTACGCCATGCGTTCACAAACGTATTCCACATGTTACACCACCTCTGCCTTTCCTCCGGCAGCTTCGATCTTTTCCTTTGCGCCGGCCGAGAAAGCAGCGGCCTTCACGGTAAGTTTTTTGTCGATCGTGCCGGTGCCGAGGATCTTCACGCCATCCAGCTCTTTCTTAATGATGCCGGCAGCGAAAAGCGCCTGCGTGTCAACAGTAGCGCCATTTTCAAAGCAGGAGAGAGACGCCACATTGACCTCTGCATAGTGGGTTTTAAAATAATTCTTAAATCCGCGTTTCGGAAGCTTTCTGATATACGGAACCGAAGTACCGTCAAAGCCGGGGCGTACGCCGCCGCCCGAACGCGCGTTCTGACCCTTGTGTCCGCGGCCTGCGGTCTTTCCGTTGCCGGAACCAATGCCGCGACCCTTACGCTTCGGCGCCGAAACAGAACCGGGCGCGGGGGACAGTTCATATAATTTCATAACGTTCATTCCTTTCGCTCCGCCAAGTACGGCAAGCAGCCGCTTGCGTATCGGGGTTAAATTACGCCTCTTCGACTTTAATCAGGTAGGAAATCTGATCTACCTTGCCGCGCGTCTGCGCGTTGTCGGGCTGTACGGTTGCGTCGCCGATCTTGCGAAGACCAAGGGAATTCGCCGTGGCGATATGGGTCTTATTTCTGCCGTTTAAGCTCTTAACTAACGTTATTTTCATGTTTGCCATCATGCCCCTCCTCAAGCCTTCGCGATATCAGCGGCATTTTTACCGCGGATCGCTGCGACCTGCTCCGCATTGCGCAGAGACTCAAGGCCCTGCATCGTCGCGGAAACGACATTCTGCGGGTTATTGGAACGCAGGCACTTGGTACGGATATTCTTAATACCGACAGCTTCCATCACGGCACGGACAGGACCGCCGGCGATAACGCCGGTACCTTCCGCAGCCGGCTTCAAAAGGACGCGGCCGGCGCCGAACTCACCGATCACCTCATGCGGAATGGTGTTACCCTTCAGGGAAATCCGCTTCAGGTTCTTTTTGGCATCTTCCATGCCCTTACGGATTGCATCCGGAACTTCGGAAGCCTTGCCAAGACCAAAGCCAACGATACCGTTGCCGTCGCCCACGACGACAAGCGCAGTAAACTTAAAGATACGGCCGCCCTTTACGGTTTTCGAAACACGGTTGAGGGCTACAACCTTCTCGGTCAGGTCAAGGGTCGAAGCATCAATTCGTTTTGCCATGTCACTATCCCCCTTACCTTAAAACGCGAGGCCGCCCTCACGGGCGCCGTCTGCAAGATTCTGGACTCTGCCATGATACACATAACCGCCGCGGTCAAAAACGACATTCGTAATGCCTTTTGCCTTCGCGCGCTCTGCGATGGTCTGGCCGACCTTTTTCGCCGCTTCGCAGTTGCCGCCATACATGCCGAAATCCTTCTCAGCCGTCGATGCGCTGCAAAGCGTCACACCGTTGACATCGTCGATCACCTGGGCATAAATGTTGGAAAGACTGCGATATACGCACAGACGGGGTCTTTCGGGCGTACCCGAGATGGCCGCACGCACTCTGCGATGACGCTTCAGGCGCTGTTTATTGGAATCTTTTCTGCTAACCATCAGTGTACACTCCCTTACTTCTTCTTGCCGCCGGCCTTGCCTTCCTTGCGGATCAAGGTCTCATTGACATACTTGATGCCTTTGCCCTTATAGGGTTCCGGCGGTCTCTTTTCGCGGACATTCGCCGCAAACTGACCGACAAGCTGCTTATCCGGGCCGCTGATTATAATACGGTTCGGGGCCGGAACGTCAATCGTAATCCCAGGAATTTCATCCATCGTCACCTGATGGGAATAACCCAGGTTCATCACAAGCTGCTTACCCTGCTTCGCCGCACGGTAACCGACGCCGTTCACTTCCAGCTCCTTGGAGAAACCGTCGTGTACGCCATGCACCATGTTGGCAATTAGAGCACGCGTCAGGCCATGAAGGGATCTGGTCTCCTGATCGTCGTCAGGACGGGTCACATGCAGGACATTTCCCTCCTGCTCAACAGAAATCACCGGATGAATGGTGGATTTCAGTTCGCCTTTCGGTCCCTTGACCGTGATATTCTTACCCTCAAGGGTTACCTGCACACCGGCCGGTACCTCGATGGGCATTCTTCCGATTCTCGACATATTGCTCCTCCTTACCAGACAAACGCAAGGACTTCGCCGCCGACATGGGCTGCACGAGCCTGCTTATCTGTCATCACACCGCGGGAGGTGGAAATCACAGCAACGCCGAGGCCGCGCAGGACCTGCGGGAGCTCATCTGCCGGCGCATAGACACGAAGGCCGGGTTTCGAAACTCTGCGAATGCCGGTGATTGCCTTTTCGCCAGTCGCGGTATACTTCAGGGTGATCTTAATCATTCCCTGTCCGCCATCCTCTACAATCTGAAAGCTCTTAATATAACCTTCCTCAAGGAGGATCTCGGCGATTGCCTTTTTCATCTTAGAGGCCGGTACGTCAACCGAATCATGTCTCGCAGCGCTGGCGTTGCGCAGGCGAGTCAGCATGTCGGCAATAGGATCTGTAATATGCATGTCTTATCCTCCTTACCAGCTTGCTTTTTTCACGCCGGGAATCTGTCCCTTGTAAGCAAGCTCACGGAAGCAGATGCGGCAGATGCCATAATCGCGAAGGTAGGCGTGCGGCCGGCCGCAAAGCTTGCAGCGATTATAGCCGCGGGTGGAGAACTTCGGCGTTCTCTGCTGCTTTAAGATCATTGATTTCTTAGCCACGGTTCTCTGCCTCCCTTACTCTTCTCTTGCGAAGGGTGCGCCAAGCAGCTCAAGAAGTGCTCTTGCCTCTTCGTCAGTGTTAGCGGTGGTTACCATAATGATGTCCATGCCGCGGATTTTGTCAATCTTGTCATACTCGATTTCCGGGAAGATCAGCTGTTCCTTCAGGCCCAGGGCATAGTTACCGCGGCCGTCAAAGGCGTTGGGGTTGATTCCACGGAAGTCACGGACACGCGGGAGCGCAACGTTGAAAAGACGATCCAAAAACTCCCACATACGATCGGCGCGCAGGGTAACCTTCACGCCTACCGGCATACCTTCACGCAGTTTGAAGTTTGCAACAGACTTGCGTGCATGCGTGACAACCGGCTTCTGTCCGGTAATCAGAGAAATATCGTTTACAACCGCGTCAATCACCTTCGCGTTGTCGCGCGCATCTCCGCAGCCGACATTTACCACGATTTTTTCAAGACGCGGAATCTGCATCGGGCTCTTATACTCAAATTTCTTCATCAGGGCCGGGGCGACCTCGGCCGTGTATTTATCTTTCAAACGTGCCATTTATCGTCCCTCCTTACAGTTCGCCGCCGCAATGCTTGCAGACACGGGTCTTCTTCCCGTCGGCGACGTCCATCTTAATGCGTGTGGGCTTATGGCACTTCGGGCAGATCACCATCACCTTGCAGGCCGCCAACGGCAGTTCCTGCTTCACAATACCGCCCTGCTGCTGTGCGTTGCGGGGCTTCACATGACGGGTGGCAATATTGATGCCCTCGATCACAACCTTGCCGGCTGCCGGAACGGTATGCAGCACTTTTCCGCTGCGGCCGCGATCCTTACCGGAAATCACCTGTACGGTGTCGCCTTTCTTGATTTTCAAAGCGTTCATTCTTTCTGTCCCCTCCTTACAGTACTTCGGGGGCGAGAGACAGGATCTTCATGTAGTCCTTGTCGCGAAGCTCACGCGCAACCGGTCCAAAGATACGGGTGCCTCTCGGGTTCTTATCATCACGGATAATTACGGCTGCATTATCGTCAAACTTGACATAACTGCCATCGGCGCGGCGCACACCCTGCGCGGAACGAACGATGACCGCCTTCACGACGTCGCCCTTTTTCACAACACCGCCGGGGGCTGCTTTTCTCACGGAGGCTACGATCACGTCGCCGATATTGCCGTATTTTCTGACCGAACCGCCGAGCACTCGGATACATTTCAGTTCCTTTGCTCCGGTGTTGTCGGCCACTTTCAATTTCGATTCCTGCTGAACCATAAAGCCTGCCTCCTCTTATCGTGCCTTCTCGATTATCTCGACCAGGCGCCATCTCTTATCCTTGGAAAGGGGGCGGGTCTCCATAACCAAAACCTTATCGCCCACGCCGCACTCGTTGTTCTCGTCATGCGCTTTGAGCTTATAGGTGTTCTTTATGATCTTCTTATAAAGCGGATGCGCAATCCTGTCCTCGACCGCGACCACGATGGTCTTATCCATCTTATCCGAAATCACGCGGCCAACTCTTGTCTTGCGGAAAGCTCTGTCACTCATAATTCAGTACCCTCCTTAACCGGCCGTTTTCTCGGTGATGACAGTTTTTACTCTTGCGATATCGCGACGGACTTCCGTGATCTTCTTCGGGTTTTCAAGCTGGTTGGTCGCGTTCTGGAAGCGAAGATTGAAAAGGTCCTTTTTCAGGTCGTTCAACTTCACATTCAATTCCTCAACGCTCATTTCGCGAATCTCATTAGCCTTCATTCTCTTCACCGCCGTCCTCAACGTCGCACTCCGCGACATCCTCGCGCTTGACAAACTTCGTCTTGATCGGCAGCTTGTAGCCGGCAAGACGCATAGCTTCACGCGCGGTCTCTTCGGGAACGCCCGCGATCTCAAATAAGACTCTGCCGGGCTTAACCACTGCCACCCAGTACTCAGGCGAGCCCTTACCGGAACCCATGCGGGTTTCAGCAGGCTTCTTCGTAACAGGCTTATCAGGGAATATTTTAATCCAGACCTGGCCGCCACGGCGGATATAACGCGTCATGGCAATACGGGCCGCTTCAATCTGGTTCGAGGTGATCCATGCGGGCTCAAGAGCCTGGATCCCGTACTCACCGTAGGTGACCTTTGTGCCCTTGTGGGCAGTGCCCTTTAAACGGCCGCGGTGCACTCTGCGGTATTTCACTCTCTTAGGCAGAAGCATTAGTTGTTGCCTCCTTCCGGTTTAGCTGGTGCGCTTGCGGCGCTGGGTGCTGCCGCAGGACGCGGGCCGCGGTTATAACCGCCTTGCGGACGGTTGCCGCCTTCGCGCGGGCCGCGGTTATAGCCGCCCTGCGGACGGTTGCCGCCCTCACGCGGGCCACGGTTAAAGCCGCCCTGGCCGCCTTCACGCGGGCCGCGGTTGAAACCGCCTCTGCGGTCGCCGTCACGGCGATCACGACGGTCGCGGCGATCGCGACGATCCTGGCGCGGAGGCTCGACAGTCGACTGTCTCGGGCCGCCGGTCAAAACTTCGCCACGGTAAATCCACACTTTTACGCCAATGCGGCCGTAAGTGGTCTTTGCCTCAGCAAAGCCATAATCAATATCCGCACGCAGGGTCTGCAGCGGAATGGTGCCTTCATGATAATGCTCGACACGCGCAATTTCCGCGCCGCCCAGACGGCCGGAAACCGCGGTCTTAATGCCACGTGCGCCGGCGCGGGTTGCGCGGCCCATGGACTGCTTCATGGCGCGGCGGAAGCTGACACGCTTCTCAAGCTGGGAAGCAATGCTCTCTGCAACGAGCTGCGCGTTCAAATCCGGGTTGCGGATTTCCACAATATTGACCGCAACACGCTTGCCGACCATTTCCTCAAGGGTCAGACGGAGCTTCTCAATGTCGGCGCCGCCACGACCGATGACGATACCCGGACGCGCACAGTGAATGAAAATGCGCACACGGTTCGGGTTTCTTTCAATTTCAATCTTCGGGATGCCCGCCTCATAGAGGGAATCCTTGATAAATTTACGGATCTTGAAGTCTTCTACGAGAAGGTCGCCGACCTTTTCGTTCTTAGCGTACCATCTGGAATCCCAGTTCTGGATTACGCCGACGCGAAGACCATGAGGATTAACTTTCTGCCCCATTGTACGACCTCCTGCTTATTCTCTCTCTTTGAGAGCCAAAGTGATGTGCGAAGAACGTTTCAAAAGACGGTCCGCGCTGCCGCGCGCTCTGGCCTGGATGCGCTTCATCGTCGGGCCGGGGCTTACGAACACTTCGGAGACGTACAGACGGTCAACGTCCATTTCAAAATTGTTCTCCGCGTTTGCAATGGCGCTCTTGAGGAGCTTGATGAGCGGCTCGGAGGCCGCCTTGCGGGTATTCATCAAAATCGCAGCCGCCTCGGAAACATCCTTTCCGCGGATCAGATCGCAAACGATCTTCACCTTTCTCGGCGTGATGCGGATATGCTTCACATATGCTCTTGCTTCCATGTCATTTCCTCCCTTACTTGCCGGAGGTCTTGCTGCCCGCATGACCTCTGAAGGTACGAGTGGGAGCAAACTCACCAAGCTTATGACCAACCATATCCTCGGTGATGTAAACCGGGACATGCTTGCGTCCGTCATGGACGGCAATCGTGTGGCCAACGAACTCCGGGAAAATCGTGGAGGCGCGGGACCAGGTCTTTACGACATGCTTTTCATTGCCCGCGTTCATTTCAGCGATTCTCTTATAGAGCTCAGGTGCCACAAACGGTCCCTTTTTAATACTTCTGCTCATTTAAGTTACCTCCCTTACTTACCGCGGCGTTTCACAATGAACTTATCGGTACGGTTCTTCTTGGAACGGGTCTTGTATCCAAGAGTCGGCTTGCCCCACGGGGTAACCGGGCCGGGACGGCCAACCGGGCTCTTGCCTTCACCACCGCCGTGCGGGTGGTCAACCGGGTTCATAACGGAACCACGGACGGTCGGACGGACGCCCATGTGACGCTTACGGCCGGCCTTACCGATCTGGACATTCTCATGATCGAGGTTGCCGATCTGGCCCACCGTCGCTTTGCAGTCAAGCCGGACCAGGCGAACCTCACCGGAGGGAAGGCGAACCTGTGCGTAACCGTTTTCCTTTGCCATAAGCTGTGCTGCGGCTCCGGCGGCACGGACAAGCTGTGCGCCACGGCCGGGATAAAGCTCCACATTGTGGATCACAGTACCAACCGGGATGTTCTGAAGCGGCAGTGTGTTGCCGGGTTTGATGTCGGCGGCCGCGCCGGACATCACAGTGTCGCCGCGCTGCAGCCCGACGGGGGCGAGGATGTAACGGCGTTCGCCGTCTTCATACTCAAGACGCGCAATGTATGCGGAACGGTTCGGGTCATACTCAATGAAGAGGACCTTTGCCGGCATATCCAGCTTATCGCGTCTGAAATCAATAATTCTATACTTCTGTCTGTTTCCGCCGCCCTGATGACGTACGGTAATTCTGCCATAATTGTTACGGCCGGCATTCTTCTTGTTCGTATCAAGAAGGCTCTTTTCCGGCCTCACCTTGTCAAGCCCGGAAAAATCAGCGACCGTCATGTGACGTCTCGACGGTGTCGTGGGCTTAAAGGTCTTTGTCGGCATGTATTCTCACTCCCTGTTTTTTAATGAGGTCCGGTACATCCGGAAAATCAGGTAAGGGACTCAAAGAACTCGATGCCCTTGGAGCCTTCCTTCAATGTCACGATAGCCTTTTTCCAGGCGCTCGTATGGCCCTTGGTATAGCCGCGGCGGCGGGTCTTGCCGTCATAATTCATCGTGTGGACGCTCTCCACGTCTACGCCGAAAATTTCTTCCACAGCCTTTTTGATCTCAATCTTGTTGGCCTCGCGGGCGACCTCAAAGGTGTACTTGTGCTCACTTGCACCTTCCACGCTGCGCTCGGTCACGACGGGGCGGCGGATGACATCATAAACAGATTTCATTTTCCGAACACCTCCTGGCTTTTCTCGACACCGCTGCGCTCCACGATGAACTTGTCCGCGTTCATAATGTCATACACGTTGATCACGTTCGCCGGGCTCGTCACGACGCCGGGGATATTGCGGGCGGAAAGCACCACATTGCGGCGTACTTCGGGAGTAACGATCAGGCTCTTGCCTTCGCCGGCGCCCACTGCTTTGAGCATCCCGGCAATGTTCTTCGTCTTGATCTCCTGGCAGTCGAGATTATCAACTACAATGATCTCGCCGGCTGCGCACTTTGCGCTGAGCGCAGAGAGCATGGCCAGACGCTTATATTTTTTATTCAAACGATAGGAATACGTCCTGGGCTTCGGTGCAAACGCTACGCCGCCGTGCGTCCACTGCGGGGAACGCGTGGAGCCCTGACGTGCGCGTCCGGTGCCCTTCTGGCGCCACGGCTTACGGCCGCCGCCGGAAACCTCCGCACGGGTCAGAGCGCTCTGCGTGCCCTGGCGGCGGTTGGCAAGCTGGTTTTTCACTGCTTCATGGATCGCAACCATATCCGGCTCAATACCGAAAATGGCGTCGGAAAGTTCGATTTCGCCGACCTGCTTTCCTGTCATATCATAAACATTAGCCTTAGGCATGGTTCAAACTCTCCTTTCTTTACTTTCTCGCAGAAGCCTTCTGCGGGTTAACAGTCGTCTGCACCTGGACGTTCTTAACGCGGTGCGTCTTCACTGTGCTCTTTACATAAACAATCCCACCGCGCGGACCCGGGATTGCGCCGCGTACCGCGATGATATTGAGTTCCGGATCCACTTTGACGATGTCGAGGTTCTGAATCGTCACCTGCTCAACGCCGAGATGACCAGGCATTTTCTTACCGGGCATCACGCGGGCCGGATCGGAGTTTGCACCCATGGAACCAACGCTGCGGTGGACAGGGCCAACGCCGTGGGTGTGGTTCTGGACATGCTGTCCCCAGCGCTTGACAACGCCGGCGTAACCTTTACCTTTGGAAATACCCGTGACGTCCACGAAATCGCCTTCCGCAAAGACGTCAGCAGTCAACACATCGCCAACATTCAGTTCAGCGAGTTCGCCTTCAAACTTGAACTCTTTCAAGACCTTCTTAAGGTCTTCGCCGGCTTTTTTGAGGTGGCCGACTTCCGGCTTCGTAAGCTTGCGCTCCGCTACATCCTGGAAGCCCAGCTGGATGGCGTCATAGCCGTCTTTTTCCGCTACTTTCTTTTGCGTGACCGTACAGGGACCGGCCTCAATGACCGTTACCGGGATCACCTTGCCCTCTTCGGTGAAAATCTGGGTCATACCCACTTTTCTGCCGATGATTGCCTTTTTCATTTGTTTTCCTCCTTATCGGTTATTGGTCGGCTTTGCCGACTTGACCGGAACGGAACCGGGTTCCGTTCGCTTACACAACTTTTATCTCAATATCAACGCCGGCCGGCAGGTCGAGGCTCATCAGAGCTTCCACCGTCTTCTGCGCGGGATTGACAATATCGATCAGGCGCTTATGGGTACGTCTTTCAAACTGCTCACGGCTATCCTTATATTTGTGGACAGCACGCAGGATCGTAACAACTTCCTTCTTTGTCGGAAGCGGAATCGGGCCGGACACATCGGAACCGGTGCGCTTTGCAGCTTCAACAATTCTGGCTGCGCTCTGGTCTATGAGCTGATGGTCATAGGCCTTCAAACGGACTCTGATCTTCTCCATGACATTTCCTCCTTGCACGTACGTTTCAAACCGCCGCGCCGTGCAACCTGTTATGAAATTTGCGGCGGCCGGAACAGTACGGATTAGAATACGCAACCTCGCCGTGTGTCAAAAACCTGTACATGATAAAAACCGGAAACTCCCGACTTCTCACACCAGCACAAAACGCAGGTTGAAATCGGACGTAAAGTCCGGCTTTCCTCCACGTGTAGGTCCATGTGCATCCAAGCGACACATGTACGCGCGTTTTTGCAGTATTCTAAGCCGCCCGTCATATTCACCGCATCGCGCGGTGCGCGGACATACTCAGCCGAAGTTACCTCGCGCCAAGAGGCGAGCAATCTCCAGCGTCATCGCAGTAGCGTTTCTGGCACGCCAAACCGCTTGCTCATACCACAAGCTAATATAGTATACTCCCGGTCTTTCCAAAAGTCAAGACCTTATTTCATATTTTTCTCACAAATCCGAAGTTTTTTTACCGGAATTCCCTTACGAAGTGCACAGGAACCCCATTTTTCAGGACAGGAACGTCTTTTCCCCTCTGCGGGAAAAAGAAAAAACCTCCGGCAATCTTTCCGAAGGCTTTTTCAGATACCGCACACGCTCTGTTTCTGCGTATTCTGATCGACGCAAACACTTTTCCGCTAGGACGGAATCCTGCGCCGAAGCGCCGCGCGCACCGCGACAATCAGCTTTTCCGCGTCGCGCTGGGTCGTAAAAGCGCCGGGCGAAACCCGGACCGTCCCGCCGGGATAGGTTCCAGCCGTAATATGCGCCAGCGGCGCGCAATGCAGCCCGGCGCGCACCGCAATCCCGGCGCTTGCCAGCGCCTCGGCAAGGGTTTCGCACTCCAGATCCCGACTGCGAAACGACAACACGCCGCTTTGCAGCTCCGGATCCCGGCTCATATAGACGGTTACGCCGTCGAGTTTCTGAAGCTCGCTGCCGATATAACGCACCAGGCGGCGTTCCCGGCCCAAGATATTCGCCTCCCCCTCCCGACGGACAAAGCGAATCCCCTCGCACAGTCCTGCGATTCCCGCGACATTGTGCGTTCCGCTCTCAAATCGGTCGGGCTCAAACACCGGCTGTTCGTAAGAAGCGGACGAACTGCCGGTACCGCCTTCCAGAATGGTCGTGCAGGGACGTTCTCCGAGGTGTACCATGACCCCCGTTCCCTGTGGCCCATAGAACCCCTTATGCCCGGGCATACAGAGAAACTCCGTCGCGCGCAGACGGGAAGCATCCAGCGACAGAGTCCCCGCAGACTGAGAGGCGTCGATCACCAGAGGCAAACCACGTTCATAACACAGTGCATCCAACGCCTCCACCGGGGCAATACTGCCAAACACATTGGAGACATGGTTACAGATAACCAGTTCCGTTTCCGGTCTGATACATGCCTCAAATGCCCGCAGCAACCCTTCCGGATCAAAAAGGGGTGCCTGCGCCGCCGTATACGTGATGCCGTAACGGGCAAGCGACGCCAGAGGCCGTACCACGGCATTGTGCTCATATCCGGAAATCACGGCATGCCCCCGATGCAGCAAACCTTTGATCGCCATATTCAGGGCAACCGTTGCGTTATAGGTAAAAATCACCCGTTCCGGATTGGCGACATGCATCAATTCCGCCACTTCCACGCGGCAGTCGTACACGCGCGCGGCAGCGGTTTCAGCTGCCGCATAACCGCCCCGTCCCACGGACGCACACGTACGCATGGCGTCCCGCACCGCGCGATAAACGGCCGGCGGCTTGTGATAGGAAGTCGCCGCGTTATCCAAAAATACCATAAACCCACCCTTTCGCCTGCGCCGCCGTCCTCCCTTGCAGGCAAAAAGGATGGGCGCTATCAGAGTTTTTCAAAATTCCCCTTCGTAATACGGTAAACGCCGTGCCAGGAAACGCCGGATTTCCGCAGCGTCTCCTGCACGGAGCCCAAAAAACGGGAGTCAAACTTCACGCCGTGCGAACAAGAGCCTCCCGTCACGGAAGCGGGAGGCCGAATGACCACCGTTGGAATTCCGGTCGCGGCAAGCAGGCTGCCCGCCCTCTGCGCCGAAGTGGCCGACCGGAGCACTATCATACAATCATACACTGCGTATTCACGCCTTTCTGTCGAAAAGCCGTGTCGTATTGCGGAGATTATCGACGAAATACCGCGCCTTTTTCCGCGCCGCAATCCCGGATCGGGCGCTTACCACATTCTATGCGCCAACCCGCGGAATGTGACTGTTTTTTTCAGCGGCGATATTGCCCAGTGGAAAAAACGCCGCCCAGCCGTAAAGCACTACGGCCGGGCGGCTGAAAAGCCATTCCGGGCATTCGGTTACCATTCCGCGACCAGAGGACGCGGCTGATACCACCAGAGTTCGTTATCTTCCGTATAGCGGGAGGTCGCAACATCCCACTCAGGCGGCTGCCAGGTTAAAAACGAGTGGATGGCGTCAACAAAAGCGTCTTTGTCTGCATCCGCAAGCGTGGTAAGCATACGATCCGCCATTTCAAGAATCCCCTCCGGTTTCCGCGGGGCAGAACGCACCGCAGCATACAGGCCCTTTGCGCAGGGGAAAAAGATTTCGTTTTCCTCCAGGATCATGCGCAGCCCGAACCACACGATATCCGTTGCCGCGCGGGTCCGCAAAAACCGGTCGTTTTCTCCCATTTTCCAGAAATAACGGCTGTTAAGCTCCATATCCCCATAAAAGCTGAGCATTTTGTCTTCTCGCAGTTCCGTTTGAAAACGCGGAATTGCTTCCACCAGTCCGGGGATTTCCGGATCCGTCGTATAAAGGCATTGTCCCCCCAGCCAGGCGTTGCGGGCCGGCTCGCTGCCGTGATCCGCCACGGCATATAAGAAACTTTTCGGGTAATATTTAATATCAAAATACCCTTCCGGATAGGTGCAGCGACCCAAAATAGCCTCTGTCGCAATTCCCTCCGCTTTCAGTTTTTCATACATCTCATCCGTGACAATCACTTCAAAATCAAGATCCGAATCCGGACGTTCGCAGCCCTTTGCCACCGAACCGCCAAAAATAATCGCAATCAAGCCATCTTTGACACGGGACTCTTCTTTCAGATACGCAATCGCAATCTTTAAACTCTCCTCATGATGTTTATACATAATACCCTCCTTTTTGCTTTCCAGTAAGCGTCGAAGGCCGTACAAATTCCAAAGACGTCGGATGTGTGGAGTAATGTGGGCGCAGGGTGATCGTCCCGTGTGGGCACTTGCCCAAAATTTTGACCCGTTTTGTATCCCCCGGAACCAAATCAAAATAGTTATCGCTGAACAGCCAGCCAAACGGATCGCCGTCGCACGTTCCCAAAATTTCCACACAGCGTGCAAAACGGTCCGTCCGTATCACCAGCTCGTCCCCCTCCAGGGTAACGTCCAACTGTGCGTCGGGGAAGGCATAATGGCGCTCTACATCACAGTAATCAACCGCCGTACAGACCACCCGGCCCTCTTCATCCTCAAACCGGGCATAAGGAAGCAATGTTTTATGGAAATATTTAATATCGTTGAGGTCCAGGACAATCTTCCCCTCCGAATCAGCCACTTCCATAGGCACGCGCCGCTGGAACGCAAACGCATTTGTCTCCATATCAAAAAGCGCAAAGGACACCGTACCGCGAATGGCTTCCGGAGAATCATTGACCAGCCAGAGCCGGATCTCATCGCGAATGTCAAAGCAGAGGATCACCGGTGCGTAACCGCGCAGCGTTGCGTAATAGGGATGGAACCCTTCGTGGAAATAATCGATGGTCGCGCAGTAACATTTCGGCCAGGTATCATTGAACTTGCAGGAAAGATGGCCCTTCGAGCGCAGTGCCGGCGGCAGATTGTCCGTCGGGCCGCCCATACGAATGCGCTCGATATTGTCGCGCAGCACCTGCGCGTAAGAAGCGCCGAAGCGGTAAATATGGTCCGCCGCGTTATCCGCGTCGTAATACTCCCAATAAGGTCCGGTTTTCACATGGCCCTGCGCGCCATGGTTTGATCGCTGCATCCAGTTCTCCGGCATGGGGAACCGGTCGCCGAAGGAAAATTTGCCGTCATACCCTTCAGGCCATACCTCCCCGTGAATCATCCGCTTTAAACTGTGCAGAACCGGCGGGGAAGTCCGGATATCCTCCGAAATAAAGTTCGGATATTCATGGAACGGATACTGCCAGATACAGTCATACGTATGATAATCCCCCACACGCGGATCGTTGGCCCATTCGCCGCCGGACGGGGACGAGAGATGGTAATACCTGCCGGGGTCGAGTTCGGCAAGCAGCGCGGGATAATCCTCCTGGAGGACCACTTTTCCGATGACCGGCATATCGCGGAAATAAAATTCCGACCCCATCACGCTCTCGTTTCCGCCGCACCACATCAAAAGACAGGCATGATGCCGCAGACGCAGGATCAATTCCCGTCCCTCACGCCGGTACAGCGCGCGGTACGCGTCGGAATCCGGGAACATACCATGCCCATGGAAAAATTCCTGCCAGATCAAAATTCCGCGGCGATCGCACTCATCGTAAAACACATCGCGATAGGGAATCCCGCCTTCTCCCCACAGCCGCAGGGTATTGACATGGGCGTTTTCCGCCATATCGAGAATACGCCATGCCCGGTCCTGCTGCCAGACATAGGTCCAGGCCTGGAATGGGTCCATACAACCGCCCCAAAGGCGGACTTTTTTGCCGTTTATGAGAAAGCCCATGGAATAGGGCTGCTCAATCCGCCGGAATCCAACCATTTTGGTCAGACTGTCGCAGAGCCGCCCGTCCAGGAAGACATCCACGCAGACATGGTAAAGCGGATGCGCGCCATACCCTGCCGGCCACCAGAGCTGCGGATCCATGACGGGGAATCCGATTTCCTCCCCCCACGCATGACCTGTCGCCTCGCCGACCAGCGTCCCTGCCGGATCATAAAGCGTCACCCGGATGTCCAGTTCTCCCGCGCGATGGCAGACGCCGTCCATCTTCACACGCAGCGCTCCCGTCACGAGATCCTCACGCAGGGTCGCGCGGATTTCGTCTCCGGTGATTTCCGCTTCATCCGCCAGAATCAGGCTCACCTGCTCGTAAATACCGGTTGGCGTATGATAGCCGACAATGCCCTGGTAGGAGCTGCCCTCTCCTTCATAGGATGGGAAATCATGCCGGGATTTGCGCAGCAGCTTAAACTTGTCCAGATGCGCCCACTCTTCCGGCTGTTCCGTCGCGTCCAAAACACCGAGCGCATTATGGAAATGAAGGAGCAGCGTATTCTGCCCGGCGATTACATTGCTCACGTCAATGAAATCAGAGACATAAAAATCATTGTGCGTACCGATTAACGTCCCATTGAGATAGAGATCCGCAAATGTATCGAGGCCGCCAAAGCGCAGGTAGGTATGCACACCCGGCGTTTCACAGACAAAATCCAAACGGTAGACCCAATCCAGCTTGGTCACCCACGCGGCGCTCTCACACCAGCCGAGCTGAAATTCCGGATCCAGTTTACCGTGTGCCAGAAGGACGTCGTGTACCTCCGCCGGCACCTCCGGAACGGACAGCCAGGCATTGAAATCCTCCTGCCCAACGGCGGCGGGATCAATGGTAGCCACAGGTTCCTGGCTGCGGAGATACCAGCCATGTTGAAGCAAAATCTGTTCTTTCATAACCGCGCCCCTTTTCCCGTATGATTCAGCCCACGGTTACCACGCCGCGCTCGATCATGGAACGCACCGCCTCATGGACGGCATCCATACCGCTGTACTGCGGCGCATAACCGAGAAGACGGCGCGCTTTGTCGCAGGAATAGTTGTTGCAGTGCGTAATATGGCGCCAGGTACGGTTTATCTTTTCCTCGTCCGCCGTCACTTTCACCCATTCCGGCCACGGAAGGTACTCGATATCGGCCTCTTTGCCAAACCATTCGTACATGTGCTCGGCATAACCGCGCAAGGTTATCGCCTTCGGCGACACCGCCAGGAAATCCTGATCCAGCGCCGCTTCGCGGTTGCGGATGGCACGTTCAAACACCTGCGCCACATCGTCCGCATGGACATGATGCACACATTCCACGCCGAAATTCGGCACATAAATCCGCTCCCCATGGGCAATCGCGGTAAACACGGACGGATCATGGTTGCCGGTGGGATTGATGCAGGTCCAGCCCGGGCCGGAAATATGTCCCGGCATCACGGCTGTGTAGGGGAATTTCTCTTTTTCATATAAGCCGTGCAGATACTCGATGCTCTTGATCTTATCGCGGCCGTAATCATCAATCGGTTTCCGGGGGGTATCCTCATCCGCCGGGACCGTAAAGGACGCGCCGTGTTCCCAAATCGACGAGGCAAAGAGATAGTGCGAAAGATCTGTTCCTCTCAACGCCTCCACCGTTTCAATGGTGCTGTGATAATCCAGGCTGATCATGTCCACTACCACATCCGGACGCATCGCGGCAACCTTGCAGCCGAACCCGTCCGTTTTTTCCAGCGCCAGCCGGTCCATCTGGACACGTTCCACCTCGCGCCACTCGGGGAACATTGTATAAGGGTCGCGCGTTCCGCGGGAAATCGCCGTCACCTGATAGCCCATACGCACAAGACGTGGCACCAGGTAAGTCCCGACATGACCCGTTGCGCCAATCACCACTGCTTTTTTCATAAAACGCCTTCCTTTCCATCCACCTCAATCACGCCGCGGGCAATCATAGAGGAAACACATTCGCACACGGCCTGCAAAATCGTATAACGCGGCGCGTACCCCAGGATACGGCGCGCCTTTTCACAACTGTAATTGTCACTGTGCGTCAAATGGCTGTAGGTACTGTTGATATATGCCTGACTCCCCGCCGTCTGCTTCCAGTCCTCCCAGGGCAGGTATACAATGTCGGGGGTCTTACCAAACCAGGCATACATTGCCTCGGCAAATCCGCGCAGCGTCATGGCGCGCGGCGCAACTGCGAGGAAATCCTGATCAAGCGCCGCGGTACGGCGCTGAATCGCGCGGAAAAACACCTGGGCCACATCGTCTGCATGGACATGATGCACGCACTCCATGCCAAAGTGCGGCAGATAAATCCGCTCGCCGCGTCCGATTTTTCCAAAAATCTCCGGATCAAAATTCCCGGTCGGATTGATACAGTTCCAGCCGGGTCCGGTGATATGGCCGGGCATCACCGCCGTATATGGGAAACCGGTTTTCCGAAACATCTCATGCAAAAACTGAACGCTTGCCACCTTGTCCCGGCCATAATCGTCGATCGGATGGCGGGGCATATCCTCGTCCGCGGGCGAGACGGCAGCCGCGCCATGCTCCCAGATGGAAGAGGCAAACAGATAGTGCGACAGGTTTGTCCCCGCCAGCGCCCGCACGGTCGACTTGGTACTTTCCACACTGTAACTAATCAGGTCTACCACAATATCCGGATTCATCGCGGCTATTTTTGTCCCGAACGTTCCGGCCTTTTCTTCCTCTGCACGGTCGAGACAGACGCGTTCCACCGCTTTCCACTGCCCCGTCCACGTATAGGGTTGGCTGATGCCGCGCGTCACGGCCACCACCTCATAGCCGGCTTCCACAAGCCTCGGCACCAGATACGTGCCGGTATGTCCGGTCGCGCCAATCACCACAGCTTTCATGGTTTTCTCTCCTTTCCTTCTTCCCGTCCCGTTTTTTCGCGAACCGGGACGTTTCTTTAAAGAACTCCGCGCTTTTTCAAAAATTCATCCAGAATATCCGCTGCACATTCCACACAGCCGGGGCAGGGGCGCTTTGCCAGATATTCGGGCGTATGCGCCTCCGGTTCCGGATCAGAAGGTCCTTCCGGAAGCCCCAGGATATCGCGGCACAGCAGCGTATCATAGCGCTCGCGGAATTTGGCCGCCAGTTCCTGAATCATTGCATAATGCTGCGTCTTTGCCGCACGATTCGTTGGATCATAACCGCCGTAGAGCACACCGACCACCATAAAAATACCGGAGAGCGCGCCGCAGACTTCGCGCAGACGTCCCATCCCGCCGCCAAACGACGACGAAACGCGCGCCGCTTCATCAAGGCTCATTCCATGTACGTCGCAAAATGCACAGAAAACAGACTGTGCGCAATTATATCCATCAAAAAAAAGCTGTTTTGCCCGCTGGCCATGAGTTTCCATACTCGTCCACACTCCTTCATATATTAATATCAATATAACAAGTTGTCCGCTGGTTTGCAAGAGTTTTTGCCTTTTAATTTGAATTTACCTGTATAGACAAGCAAACGTAAAAAACCGGCGCTTTCCTCACGCAGGAAAACGCCGGCTTTCGCAGAAGGAGCCGGCCGGTCACACCAGCCGTTCCACGTCTTCTTTTTTCCCCAACACCATCAAATGCTCGTCCTCAACAAAAACATGATTCGGCGTAGGCATGGCCTGCATCCGACCGTTTTTTTCAAAAGCCAAAATACTGACATTATACCGCGCCCGGACATTGACCTCTGCAATGGTACGGCCGATCCAGCGGTGCGGCGCGGAAATCTCGTAAATAGCAAGTTCGTCAGAGAGCTCAAAATAATCGAAAACGCTGTCGTTGCTGACACGCACAGCCAGACGCTCGGACATATCCCGGTCGGGGAACACCACCTCATCCGCACCGCTGCGCAGCAGGAATTTTGCATGAATATTCGTTGTCGCGCGGCTGATAACGCGCTTTGCACCCATGTCTTTCAAAAGGTCCGTCACCTGAAGGCTGTTTTGAAAATTGGACCCCATACAGACAAAACAGGCGTCATAGTTATTCACGCCAAATGTTGCCAAAACTTCGCGGCGTGTACAATCTCCAATTTTCGCGGCGACGACACAGTCCAAAAGGTCATCCATCTTCGTCTCATCCACATCGGCGATCACCACTTCGTTTCCCTTACTCGCCAGTTCCCGGCACAGATAATGCGCAAACCTTCCAATTCCAATTAACAAGAATGATTTCATGGCAAAGCACCTATCCTATCGTAATTTTTTCTGCAGGAGACGTCACCGGCGGTTTTGCGCGCCTTGTGGAAATTGCCGTCGCGAAGGAAAGACTGCCCACTCTGCCGCAGTACATCAGAAAGATGATGATAAACTGCGATGCGGGCAGCAGGTCGCGCGTAATTCCCGTAGTCATTCCCACTGTCCCGATTGCCGAAAACGTTTCAAAAAGGACATCAGGCAGTGAAAGCGTCTGCATGGCGCAAATTGCTATCGTTGCGGTCAGGGCAAGCGTCAGATTGGTAAAGAAAACGGCGCTGGCTTTCTTTAAGGAATCGTCCTCCAAGCGGCGGCCAAACATTCCGAAGGAAGGCGCTTTGCGCACATAAGAGAACGCGTATACCAGCAAAACCGCCACCGTCGTCGTCTTGATACCGCCGGCCGTCGAACCGGGGCTTCCTCCGATAAACATCAAAATCATTGTCAACAATTTGCTGCTGTTAGAAAGCGCCGCGGTATCCGTTGTATTGAACCCAGCGGTTCGGGCCGTGACGGAATCAAAAAAGGAGGTCAGAATCCGCTCGGTCCAGGACATATCGGCGTATGCACGGTCTTCCAGCACGAAAAACAGCGCGGCGCCCCCGAAAATCAAAACAAACGTCACCGCCAGGACGATTTTGGTATGTAAATCATACCGTTTTATCCGCAGCTTGTGCAGAGAAATGTCATTCCAGACCAAAAAACCGATTCCGCCGATTATGATAAGCAGCATCACGGTGACATTGACCAAAATGTCGTCCGCATATGGGGTCAGGGAAGCATAGGCGCCGTACCGGCCGAGCAGGTCAAACCCGGCGTTACAAAAGGCGGAAACAGAAGTAAAGAGCGAAGCCCACAGCCCGCTTGCAAACCCAAAATCCCTGCAAAAGCGGAAAGAAAGCAAAATAGCTCCTGCCAACTCAAAGAAAAGTGTTCCGAGCGCGATTTTTTTAGTCAGACGCACAATCCCGCCAATATGGGACGTATTGATGCTTTCCGAAAGCAGTTCCCGTTCGCGGATCCCGATTTTGCGGCGGAGCAACAGAGAAAAAAGCGTGGCAATCGTCATAAACCCGAGGCCCCCGAGCTGGATGAGGACTAAAATCACAGCCTGTCCAAATGGGGTCCAGAACGTGTAGGTGTCCTGCACAACCAGCCCCGTCACACAGGAAGCCGACGTCGCGGTGAAAAGCGCTTCGCGGAACCCTGCGCCCGCTCCATCGCGCGTCGCAAAGGGAAGCATCAAAAGCAGCGTTCCAAGCCCAATCACCAGAAAAAAGCCCAAAGCAATGATCTGCGTTTGAGAAAATCGCAGTTTCCGCATATTAAGCCTCCAAAAAACGGTGAAAATTACCGTATCAAGTATACACTAGGCGGCCATCCCTGTCAACCGCATCCGCAAGCCCTGCCGGTTGACTTCAAAGCTGTTCTTCTGTATGACGTACAAAAAGGCGTCCTCCGACAGCTGCGCCGGTAGGAATCGCCCAGGATTTTCAAAGGAGGTTTGCAAGTTGAAGCAGCGTTTTCCTGCCGCCGGCAAACCGGACGGTACAGGGCAGTTCGCGGCAGACGCCGATTTCCTGCGAATTGCCGCATCCTTTTTTGTCGTACTGATCCACGCGGCGGCATCCTTTCAGGACGCAGACGGTGCATTTGCCGCGTCGATAGCGTGGAACGCCGTCAGCCGATTCAGCGTGCCGGTATTCGTGATGCTGAGCGGACGTTTCCTGCTGGCGAAAAAACCGGATGCCGGGTTCTGTCTGAAAAAAGCGCTGCGTACCTTTGCCGCCCTGCTCTTCTGGGGTACGGTCTATCTGCTGTACGCCATGGCAGCAGGTGATTTTCATCCCGTTTCCCTCTCCGACGCACTCTGGCACATTCTGACCAAGCCGGTACATCTATGGTATTTTTACGCTGCCATTGCGCTTTACCTTTTTACGCCCCCGCTCGCCGTTTTCGCGGAAAATGCGGAAAAAACGCTGTTTTTCTATACGCTGTGTCTCACTTTTTTCTTTGGGTCTCTGATCATGACGCTGCTGCAAACCGCCTATGCAGAATCAATCTCCATCATTTTAGAAAAAATGAAGCTGGACTGCACCCTGGGATTTATCTGGTGTTATCTGTTCGGCCGCTATGTGTTCCGTTTTGAAAGCAAGGAGCGCGTATCCCATTACCTGCTTGGCGCGTTGGGAACCGCTGTGACTTTTACAGGAACTCTATTCCTCTCCCGGCGTTCGGGAATGCCGGATTACCGGCTGCTCAGCTTCTTTGCGCCGAACGTCCTGGCGTCCGGCGCCGCCGTCTATCTGGGTGCAAAAGCGTTCTTTCGGAAAAGCCCTCCCGGACCACGTATGGCACAGGGACTGCGCCGCATTGCGCGTTGTACGCCGGGTGTCTATGGGATCCACGTGCTGTTTTTAGATATTCTCCCGGTTCACCCGCTCTCCACTACGCTTGCTCCCGCCATCGCGATCCCGCTCACGGCAATGGTCGTCTATTTATGCAGTTTGCTGCTGATTTCCCTGCTGCGCCATGCTCCACTGCTCAATAAGCTGCTTTAATTTTTTAAAAAAAAGAGCGACCTTTCTAGACCGCTCACACTTTTATTGATGAATAATTTTCATAAATCGGGAAGCCGTGTTGGCCATCACACGTTTTCGACCCGCCTGATCAAACTCAATGGTCAACAACATATCTCCGCCCATCGGCGTCAGCTCCACAATTCTTCCTTGTCCAAACGCGGAATGCACCACCTCGTATCCCACACGATAGAGCGTCGGCATTTTGGGAGGCTGCGCGGCAGGTTTCAACGCGCCGGTACCCACGGCGGGCGCAGGCGCAACCCGGGCATTAAACCGGCCCGGACGCGTTTCTGCACGCTCGTGCGTATTGTGGCGTTCACTGTGCTCGTTTACGCGTCCATCGATCAGTTCCAGGGGAATTTCCTCCACAAACCGCGACATGCGGTTATAGGAGGTCTTTCCGAAAATGGTCCGCTGCCGCGTACAGCTTAGATAAAGTTTCCGGCGCGCACGGGTAATGCCGACATAACAAAGCCGGCGTTCCTCCTCCAACTGCGCGGGTTCGTCCATCGAACGGGCGGACGGGAACAATCCCTCTTCCATCCCGCACAGGAACACAACCGGAAACTCCAGCCCCTTGGCGCTGTGAAGCGTCATCATCACGGCGGCATCCGCCCCCTCGTCATACCGGTCAATGTCGGTAAAGAGCGCAGTCTCCTCTAAAAAGCCTTCCAAAGATGGGGTATCATGCGTACGCATATACTCCACAATATTTGTCTTTAACTCCATGACGTTGTCCAGGCGCCCAAGCGACTCCGCGTCGCCCTTGCGTTCCAGCGCCTCGGCATAGCCTGTTTTTTCCAAAAGCACGTCGTAAAAGTCATCCAGCGGCATTGTATCGGACAACAGCCGAAGTTCCTCCAGCATGGCGGCAAACTGCTCCATGGGCGCGGCGGCACGGTCAAAGCGCCCATACTGCCGGGCTCTTTGCAGCACATCATATAACCCGATGCCCTCTTCCCGGGCCACTTCCATCGCGTCTTCCACCCGGCGTTCGCTGATTTTCCGCGCAGGATTGTTGATGATACGGCGCAGCCGGAGCTCGTCGTTGTGGTTGACGACCGCCCACAAATAGGAGAGCATATCCCGCACCTCAGCGCGATCAAAGAATCGTACGCCGCCCACAATGCGATACGGAATGCCCGCGCGCTTGAACGCGTTTTCCACAGAGTTTGACTGCGCGTTCATGCGGTATAAAACAGCAAAATCCCGCGCCGTAAACCCCTTTTGATAGGAGGACAAAATATGGCTTGCGATATACTGCGCCTCTTCCTGTTCCGTTGCGGCCCGGTAAAACCCGATTTTTTCTCCGTCTTCATTCCCGGTCCACAATTCCTTCCCGCGCCGGCCTTCGTTGTGTTCAATCACACGGTTGGCAGCGTTTAAAATCATCTTGGTGGAGCGGTAATTCTGTTCCAGCCGGATCAGCGCCGCGCCGGGATAATGCTTTTCAAAGTGCAGGATGTTTGCAACATCCGCGCCGCGGAACCGGTAAATCGACTGATCGTCATCCCCCACCACGCAGATGTTTTCCTGTTCTCCGGTCAAAAGCCGGGTCAGACGATCCTGTGCAACATTTGTGTCCTGATATTCGTCTACCATAATATAGCGGAATTTATTTTGATAATAGGCGCGGACATCCTCAAAGTTATTGAGTAACGCTACCGTGTACATAATGAGGTCGTCAAAATCCAGCGCGTTCGCTTCTTTTAGAATGCGTTGGTATTCCGCGTAAATCTGCGCAATTTTCGTCAGACGGAAATCATCTTCGTGCTCACGCGCAAACCTGGCAGGCGTTTTCAGCTCGTCCTTTGCGCGGGAAATCACGCCCGCCACAGCGCGCGGCGCGTAAATTTTGTCGTCGAGCCCCTTTTCGCGGATGATGGATTTCAATACATTCAAATGCTCGTCGTCTCCGTAAATCGTAAAACTGCGCGAAAATCCCAGTTTATCAATATCCCGGCGCAGGATGCGCACACACGCGGAGTGAAATGTAGAAGCCCAGATATCGCGCGCCTCCGGACCGATGGCACGCTCGAGCCGCTCCTTCAATTCATTGGCCGCCTTGTTGGTAAACGTGATAGCCAGAATCTGCCAGGGACGGCAGGGCGCAACCGCGCAAAGTTCCGTAATCCGTTCGCGGGCGTCTTCCCGGGGTGCATCCAAATATTCGACCAGTTCGCGCAGTTCGTCTTCTCCGGCGCCCTCCGGCGCCGTTTCGCACTGCGCGCCGCTGCCAAACCGAATGATGTTGGCGATCCGGTTAATGAGCACCGTCGTCTTCCCGCTTCCGGCTCCTGCCAGCACTAAAAGAGGGCCTTCCGTATGGAAGACCGCTTCACGCTGCCGGTCGTTCAGGTTTTGAAACTCCCGCTCTATAATGTCGCGGCGCACAGCCGCATACTGCATGTTAAAAATTTCTCTGTCCAAAATACGCCATCCCAATTCCCAAAATTCCAAATCTTACGACTCTATTTTACTATAAACTTTGCGTTTGGTCAATGGCTCCCCATTTCAGGAATCCGTACCGGGAACGCCTCCACGGCTGTCTCCGCAGCGACGCGCGATATTTGCCTTACAGTCTTGTAAGGCAGCCCGGAAGGTGCCCCGATTTGCTTGCAAAGCATTCTGCCAGATGGTATAATGATTTGAATTTGTTTGTAGGGTGAAACTATGTCACGAGTAAAAATTATGGGCGTTGCATTTGATGAATTGACATTTTCCGACGCGCTTGCTTCCATAACCGGAATGGTGGAACAAGGCGCCGGCGGATACATCGTCACGCCCAATCCGGAAATGATATATGCCTGCCGGAAAGAGCCCGCGCTGGCCGCGCTGTTAAACGGTGCCGCGCTCGTCGTGCCGGACGGAATCGGCGTGATTCATGCTTCCCGGATCTTGGGGACGCCGCTTCCGGAACGTGTACCGGGCATCGAACTGGGCGAGCAGCTTGCCGCCTGGATGGCACGCCATGAGAAACGGCTTTACCTGCTCGGTGCGAAACCCGGAGTCGCGGAACGCGCGGCGGAAAATTTGAAAACGCTCTTTCCCGGCTTAAACATTGTCGGCACCCACGACGGCTACTTTCAGGATGAAACGCCCGTTGTGGAAGCGCTGCACAAAGCCGCGCCGGACGTGATTTTCGTCTGTATGGGATTTCCCCGTCAGGAGCGGTTCATGTCTGCGCACAGGCAGGAATTCCCGCACAGCGTCATGTTGGGGCTGGGCGGCTCTCTGGACGTGTTTCCCGGAGAAGTCCGCCGTGCGCCCGCCGTATTTCGCAAGTGCGGTATGGAATGGTTTTATCGTTTGCTCTGCGACCCTCGAAGAATGGGCCGCATGATGAAATTGCCGGTTTTTTTGTGGCTGGTTCTGTGTGAACGGATACGGCCGCAGAAGGAGGGAAGGGGGAAGCACGGATGTATGTAAAACTAATCGCTCATACGCCTTCGCCGGACTTTGTCGTAGCCGCAGCCGCACGCACGTGTTATTCCGCTCAACCCATCGATACCGTCATGGAAAAGCTCGATGAAGACTCCGCAGCCGGGTATGTGGAAATGCTTTCGGAATTCGGCCATGAAAGTCCCATAGAACACGCCAGTTTCACGTTTGTGGTGGAAGGCGTTTCCCGGTCGCTGCTTGCGCAGATCACGCGTCACAGAATCGCGTCTTTCAGCGTACGATCTCAGCGCTACGTCTCAGAAAAAAAATTCGGATACGTCACGCCGCCGCAGATCGCGGATTGTCCCGAGGCGCTTGCGCTTTATAACGAGATTATGGAGCGGGAGCGGGACGCTTATAATCAAATCACAGCGCTTCTTCTGGAAAAGCGCCTCGCCGCGCTGCCGGAGGAATCCCGGGAAGATAAGGCCGTGCTTGCCGCGCAGCGCAGAACTGCCGCGGAAGATGCGCGCTATGTCTTGCCAAACGGCTGTGAGACACAGTTCGTCATGACCATGAACGCGCGGTCTTTGAAAAACTTTTTCCGTCTGCGCTGCTGCAACCGCGCGCAGTGGGAAATCCGGGAGCTGGCGCGTCGGATGCTTTTGGAAGTACGGCGTGTCAGTCCGGCGCTTTTCCGAGAGGCCGGGCCCGCCTGTGTCTCCGGGCCGTGCCCGGAAGGCAAGATGTCCTGTGGGCGCGCTGCGGAAATGCGGAAATTATATGGAGAAATGGAGGACGCATCATGGGAAAACTGATCGTCCTCGAAGGATTGGACGGTTCCGGCAAAACGACGCAGCTTGACCTTTTATGCGCCGCGCTCGCTGCGCAGGGAACCGCATACCGAAAGTTGGAATTCCCCTGCTATGCCAGCGAGTCCTCGGCTCTGGTGCGGATGTATTTAAGCGGGCAATTCGGTTCCCGGCCGGAGGATGTCAACGCCTTTGCAGCGTCGTCGTTTTACGCAGTGGACCGTTATGCCTCCTATCGGGCCGACTGGGGCGCGGAATACGAATCCGGCGGACTGTTTGTATCCGGGCGATACACCACGTCAAACGCGATTCACCAGGGCGCAAAACTTTCCGGAGAAGCGCGCCGTGCCTATATGGACTGGCTGTTTGATTACGAATACCGTCTGCTGGGGTTACCCGCGCCGGACGCGGTGATATTTTTAGACATAGATGTATCGCTGGCCCTTTCCAACATTGCAAAACGTCAAGCCACACAAGATATTCATGAACAGCATGCCGACTATCTGCGTCTGTGCCGTGAAAGTGCTCTGGAAGCGGCGGCACGGTATGGCTGGCATACGGTTTCCTGTGAGCAGGACGGTACCATGCGTCCTCCCCAGGAAATCCATCAGACCATTCTTGATCTCATCAATCGGGAGATATTATGAATTTTAAGGAAGTCACGCTTGCCGATCGGGCTGCATTGGAACCGCTTCTTCGTGTACTCCCCTATCGGGTCTGCGATCATTCTTTTCCCTGTCTTTATATTTGGGAAAAAACCTATCCCGCGCAATATGTTGTGGACGACGGGATCCTCTATATCATGTACCGCTTTCCGGACGGCAGCATTTCCTATCAGATGCCGCTGGGCGCGGGCGACAGGCTGGCTGCCGCGGTGGCGCGTCTAGGACAGGACGCGGAATCCCGCGGGATTCCGCTCGAACTGGTAACCATCAACCGGCAAATGAAGGAAGAACTGGAGTCCGCTATGCCGGGTGCTTTTGATTTTATTGAAGAACCCAATTACGCCGACTATATTTACGACGCCGAATCTTTGCGCGAACTGCACGGAAAAAAGTTGCATGCCAAACGGAATTATGTCAATCGATTTATGGCCGCCTATGAAGGTTCCTATGTGTTTGAACCCGTCGGTCCAGACAACGCAGAAGAAATTCTCTTTTTCAATTCCGAATGGGATCGCGCGCATGGTTACAGCGATGATTTTCGGAAAGAAGCGGAGGCCATCAAACGCGCAGTGCATGATCTGGGACAAATCGGGATGTTTGGCGTTGCGCTGCGTTTAGAGGGGGAAATCATCGCCTACGCGCTGGGAACCCAGCTTAATTACGACACCATTTTAGAGCAGATTGAAAAAGCGTCGGACATTCCCGGCGCCTATCAAATGATTAACCGGGAATTTGCCTGCCGGTTCAGCCCCGGTTTTTCCTATATTAACCGGGAAGAAGATCTGGGCCTCGAGGGGTTACGAAAAGCAAAACTTTCCTATTTCCCTGCCTACCTCAATATGCGCTGGCGCGCGGTGCCACATGTATAGCGCGACACCTGTGGAAAAGGCCCGCATCCGGCAGGAATTGATTTCCGCGCGGCGTCGTCTTTCCCCCGAACTTCGTACCGCGTACAGCCGGCGGATTGCAAAACGGCTGTATGACTCCGCATCCTGGCAACAAGCGTCCTCGATTTTCTGCTATATTGGAACCGGATGGGAAGTGGAAACCGAGAGCATTCTCCGTACAGCGCTTTTAGAAGGCCGGCGCGTGGGCGTCCCGCTGTGTCTTGCCGACGGGATCATGGAAGCGCGGGAGCTTTTGTCGTGGGATGCGCTCGTGCCCGGCGCCTTTCACATTCCGGAGCCGCGGCACGATGCGCCGTTTCTCGCGCCGGAGACGTTTGATCTAGCGATTATCCCCGCCGTCGCATTTGACCGGGACGGATACCGTCTGGGGCGTGGCGGCGGTTATTACGACCGGTATCTCACCGGAATATCCTGTGAAAAGATGGGACTCTGCTTCGACCAGTTCTTACTGCCATCCGTGCCGTGTGAAGAGCACGACGTCCGCATGGATAGGATTCTCACGGAGGAGGGAGACTACCGATGGACATAAAACCCACGTCGCTTGCAGGCTGGAGCCTTTTTGTGCTCCTTCTGTTTTTATCCGCCTTTTATGTGGTATCCGGGCATTTACTCAGTATGCCGGCGGCATGGGGCCCCCGTTTCTCCATTGCCCTGGCGGAAAGCGTGGCATTCTTGGGCAGCGCCGTATTTCTGCGCGTTTCTGCAAAGGACCGCCGCCTCATCCGCCGGTTTCGTCCTGCGGCGCGCGTTTATGGTTCCTTTGTCTTTTTAACCGGCGTCACAGCGGCCTTGGGCCTGTTTCTCTTGCGCGTTGGTCTTTCTCATCTGCTTTATGAACCCTATATCGGAATTGACGCGCTGTATCCCATGCTTTCGCGTTCGGCAGACGTCCCTGTCTGGATTGTTCTCATAACGCTCGTTTTTCTCCCCGCCGTGACACAGGAACTGTTTCTCCGTGGACCGATTTTTTCCCTTTGTGAAACCCAGGGCACAGCGGCTGCCGTCGCGTTCTCCACGTTGTGCATGCCGATGCTCTATGTCTATCCCTCCGCCGCGATTCCCATGTTGGCAATCGGCTTCCTGTGCTCGTTGGAGACCTATTACACCGGCTCCGTCTGGCCGGCCATCTTTACCCACACGCTCTGCCGTCTCGCGCTATACGGCGGCGATCTGCTCTACGCCTCCGAAGCGCTCGAAGGCCGCACGGTCATTGTCGTCATGGCGGCAACAGTTTTATTTCTGCTGTTTCTCTTTTCGCTGCTGCGCGGCACGGAAGGACTTTTGCGCGACGGCCTTTTGGAACGTTTTCAAAAAGGGCCGGAACGTATTTCGGAAAATCTCTGGAAGGTTTTCGCATCGCCGGGCTTTTTCCTCTTTTTATTTTTATACCTTGTCCGGCTTGTAATGATACTCCTTGGGCTATGGCGTTAACGCCGCCCTCCCATCCTGAAAGGACTTTACTATGGCAAATCACGATTATGAAAAAAATCACCCCGAAGCGGACAATACCTCCTCCGGCTATTCCCGGCCGGAACGGGAATACGAAGAGTACGAGCGGCGCCCGCGCCGGAACGGCGAACCGGACGAAGACCGTCTGCGCCGGGAGCGCGAGGCCGAACAACCTAATTATGATCCTGACGACAGCCTGGAATTTTCCATGCAGGAGCTCCCGCGCCGCCGCAGAAGAAGACGCCGCCGCCATCGCGATGCAGGGCACGGCTGCTTGGTCGGCGTGATGTACACGGCGTTTGTCCTGGGCGTATCCATGTTCCTCGCCGCGCTTGTCATCATTGCTGCAAACGAGGTCTTTGCTTTTGTCAAACCGGACCGCACCGCTGTAATTGAATTGGAGGAAAACGTTACGACGGAGGAAGTCGCGGATATCCTGAAAGAGGCGGGTATCATCGAATACCCCTCCCTGTTCCGCCTTTACTGCACCGTTTCCGGCGCCACATTTAAAAGCGGAAAGTACGAAATCAACGCCAATCTTGATTACAGCGCCATCGCGCGCACATTACGCCGCACCTCCACGTATAAGGAGACTGTACGCGTCACCATTCCGGAAGGATATACCGCGGCGCAAATCGTGGACACGCTGGTCGAAAACGGCGTTGCCAGCGAAGAAGACCTTTACGACGCCATTGAAAATTACGATTTTGACTATGATTTCCTCGATGGAATCGGCGACAGCAAAATCCGTCTGGAGGGATACCTCTTCCCGGACACCTATGAGTTCTACGTCAACGACAGCGCACCGAACGTCATTGCCAAATTTTTGACGAACTTTGAAAATAAATTTACGGAAAAACTCCATGAACGCGCGGAAGAACTGGGATTGACGGTGAATGAAGTGGTCACGATTGCCTCCATGGTCGAGCGCGAGGCACGGCGTGACGACGAACGCGCGGTGGTCGCGTCCGTCATCTATAACCGTCTTGCGAATCCCGACACCTTCCCGCGCCTGCAAATTGACGCAACAGTGCAGTATCTGGTCGGCCGCGCGCCTACGGCGGATGATCTTTCCATTGATGATCCCTATAACACCTACCTTTACGACGGCTTACCTCCTGGGCCGATTGCCAATCCCGGCATTGCGTCTTTGGAAGCCGTACTGTATCCGGCGGAAACCTCTTATTACTACTATGTCGCGCGTTCCGATGGCAGCCATATCTTCTCCGAGACCCTGGAGGAGCATAACGCAGCCATTGCAGAAGTAAACGCCGCCGCGGAAGAAAACAGCGAAGGCTGATTTTCCGGGAGGGATTGCGCTTGATCGGAAGATTTTTTCGCTTTTTAACAAAGCTTTTGATTTTCTGCATGGTTCTCATCACGCTGGCATTTGTCTGGATGCGGTGGGTTGAGCCGTCTTTGCTCACTGTTACCAGCCTGGACCTTACGCTGCCCGCGCTTCCGGAAGCCGCCGACGGCTTCCGGATCGTCCAGTTTTCCGACACGCATTTCGGCTTTGACTACGATGTCAAACGCTTCCGCCGTGCCGTAGAGAAAATCAATGAACTGGAACCGCACCTTGTGGTATTTACGGGCGATCTTTTTGAAGAATACGCAAAATATCCGGCGGATGAGGAAGGAATTATCGCGGCGCTCGCTGCCATTGATGCGCCGCAGGGGAAATATGCCGTACTCGGCAACCACGATTACGGCCGCAACGCGCAGGACGACAGCATACGGATTCTGGAAGCAGGCGGTTTTACCGTTTTACAAAATGAGAGTGTCGCGTTCTCCCTGCTCGGGATCACGCTGACGGGAATTGACGACTGTTTTTTTGGAAACGGCAACGCCTTTCAACCTGATTCCCTTTCAGAAGACACCTGTAACCTTGTCCTCTGTCATGAGCCGGATGTATTTGCGCACCTGTCCGCCTTTCCGGTAGACCTTCTTCTCTCCGGCCATACGCACGGCGGTCAGGTCCGTCTCCCTCTTTTCGGAGAACTGGTCCTTCCCCCGCAGGGGGAACTGTATCCCATGGGGCTCTATGCCGCCGGCAACGACCGGGACGCGCAGCTGTTTGTCAGCAGGGGCCTCGGTACCTCGAAATTGCCGATTCGCTTCTTCTGCGCACCGGAGATTGCCTGCATCACCTTACATACAACCTGAAATATGAAAAAAAGAGGCGAACGCCTCTTTTTTTCATATAAAAACTGCGGGGGCCTGATTGATCGTCAAGCCCCCGCATCCATTTTTCGAATTACCGGCGTCCCGCGCCTCCGCCGCGCGTACCACCGCCGCCGCCCATTCTGGGCCGGCTCCCTCCAGAACGGGAACCGCCGAAGGAACTCCGGCTACTGGGGCGGGCACTAAAGGAACTTCTTCCCGCACCGCCGCCGCGCGTACCGCCGCCGCCGCCCATTCTGGGCGCGCCGGTACGAGGCGGAGGATTTCCCATACCGGGACGCGAACCGCCCATCGGCGGACGCATTCCGGGTCCAGGCCCTCTCGGTCTTCTGGGAGGAGGAGGCGGTCTGTGACTCCAAAACGCTCGGTTAAAAACGCCAAACCGGTATCCGCGCCGCCGCAGGTAAATTGTTCTGGGAATCGCAACAACGGAAAAGACCACCACGATTAAAACCAATACGGCAACTAAGAATACACCGGCAATTTTGCCGATAATACCGCCTTTTTGCACGGGACCGCCTGTCTCAAGCGGATTTTCTGCCGGATCGCCGGTTTCCGGCGTTTCCAAGCCCTCGCTCTCCGGCGAAGTGGAATCCAAAAGGCTCTCTCCATCGTTTGTCGCGCCGTCATTGCCGCCGCTGACGTTTACGCTATAAAAGCGGTCATACCAACCCAAAAAAGCGTCAAACACATTCATCACGCCGGTATCATAATTGCCTGCAACAAATTCCGGCTCCAGATACTCGTTCAGATAATCGCCCAACAGACTGGAGGTCAGGGAAAGCTCGATTCCGCTACCCTGTACAGCCCAGTAATTCGCCTCGCCCGTCACAAGCAGCAACAGCAGCCCGTTATTGAATTCGGCGCTCCCGATCTGCCACTCATTCATGAGCGTACGCGCATATTCCTCAATATCCTGCCCGCCCAAAAATTCAATGGTCACGACGACGATCTGTCCGCCCGTCAACGCATTGAGGGAATCGTTTTTGGAGACAATGTAGCTCTCCGTCTCCTCGGAGAGGACATTTGCATAGTCCGCCACGTAAAAGACTTCTGTTGGGTCCACCACTTCAATAGCCGATGCAAATCCGGCCAAAAGCAGCATTGCACACAGGAGCATTGCAGCCAATCTTGTCGTTTTCTTCATATCCACGCAACCCTTATCCATAATATTCGGCCTCGCCGGTAAACACAAGATACTTTAATATATTCGCCGGAAAGACGCCCAGCGTTTCCTCATTGAGCTTTCGCACCTGTTCATTGTAGCCGTCATGCGAAATAATGTAGGCATAGGACGTCATATCCGTGAGGATTCCCTCCCGGTATCCCTCGTCCGTTTCGGTCAGCGGTTCATTCAAAAGCGCCGCGTTCAAATCTTGCACGGACTGTTCCAAACGCGCGTTTAAATCATAGCAGCGCGACGGCGACGTTTCTCGACTCAATTCATCCGCATTTGTGCGCACAGCTTGGATCAGACTGTCGTCCGCATCCAAATACCGCTCCGCAACCGCCGCCAAATTGTTGGCCAACTGCGCCCGGGTACCAAGATCATGATAAATACTCTTCCCGTCCCCATTCACACCGTAGACAAACGCGCTCTCCGTCTCCGCAATCACTTCCCGGATCGAACGCCGCGCGCCGCCCAGAATCGACAGCGCCACGACAATGATACAAATTAACGTGGCGACTTTTCTGTTTTTCAGCACGGCAGGCAGCGCCCCCTTTCCTCTGTTCTTCTCAACCGCGCAATTCCAGCAGCTTCTGCTTCAGCTCACCCTCAATACGGCCAAGCTCCGCTTCCGCCTCCCGACGGCGTTGCGCACCTTCGTTTTGAATCGTCACCACCTCATCCAACGTGGAAATCAACTGCTGATTGGTATGGCGCAGCGTTTCCATATCTACAATGGACCGTTCTGCTTCCCGGGCCGTTGCAGACGTGCTCATACGCAGTATTTCCGCATTTTTCCGCAAAAGTTCGTTGGTCATATCGCTGACGGCATTCTGCGCCTCCGTTGCCGCACGGGAATGCTCCAACCCCAGCGCCAACACCATTTGACTTTTCCAAAGCGGGATCGTATTGACGAGCGACGATTGAATTTTTTCCACCATCTGCGCATCGTTATTTTGCAGCAGCCTGGTCTGGGGGCCCATTTGAATGGAAATCATCCGGGTCAACTCCAGATCATGCAGCTTCTTTTCAAACCGGTTGCACTGATTCGCCAGATCCTGATATGCCTGCGCGTCCTCCTGCAAGCCGGTACGTCCGGCTTTTTCCCGCAGTTGCGCCAGTTCACCGGCTCGCGTTTCCTCCAATTTCTGCTTTCCGGCCAGGATATACATGGTCAGTTCCTTATAATACTTTAAATTCAAATCATACATCTGGTCAAGCAACGCGATGTCCTTTAAAAGCGTGACCTGATGTTCCTCTAAAATGCCCACAATTTTATCTACATTCGTCTCCGCTTTCGCATATTGGGCACGCATCGTCGTAATCTGGTCTTTTGCGCGGCGGAACCACCCACGCCGTGGATTGGAAAGATCCACACCTTTTAATTCCCCGACCAGATCCGACAGTGCCTTCCCGATTTCGCCCATATCTTTGGTGCGGACGCTGGAAAGCGCATCCTCTGAAAACGTCGCGACATGTTTCTGCGCCGCCGCGCCGTATTGCAGGATCATTTTATTATCCGTCAAATCCAGTTTTTTCGCAAATTCCTCCACAGCCCGGCGCTCTGCTTCTGAGAGCATTTCGTCATCCATGGCTGCCGGAGCCGCCGGTTTTATTTCCGGCGCTTTCAAGCCCACTTCCTGATCCAAATCCGGATTCAGGGTCAATTCCGGTACAAAATTCTCCATCTATGGCGCTCCTTTGCCTTTGTGCGCGTATTCCACGGTTTTTTCAAAACCTTGGTCCTGAAAAGCCTTCCTGTTCCAGCATATTTTCCAAAACCGTAATATCCGCCGAAATATCCATCGCCTCTTCCCGGAAGAGGGAATCCAGCTGCTTTTCAAACGCTGTGACTATTGTATCCAGGATATCCTCAATTTTGCGCATTGTCCCGCCGATATTTTCTCCTTCAATTCCCTGTGACCCCATGCGGTCATAGGCATTCAAGAGCTTGATTACCGTCGGCACATAATAATTTACAAATTTGCGTGCGCGGGACAGTTTATGCGGATTTGCGGCCACATGGGCAAAAATTTTCCCCGTCAATTCTGTCAGGCGGCTGATCCGCAGGCTGATTTCCGCATCCGCAATGTTGTCGTTTAAGCGCTGCATTTCACTGACCGCGCGCTTTCCCTCCGTAATAAACGCATCCAATTCCGCATTTCCCGTGCCCTCCGGTTCCGGCTCTTCCTGCGGAGGCTCGTCCTTCTCTTTCGGAGGTTCCGGCACAGGCGGTTCCTCATATTTGGGCTTCCAGATTTTCTGCGCAACGGCGCGGCAAACGAGTGAAAACACAATGGCGGTCACAAAATGCTTTGTGGAATAAAGCGGGAAACAAAGTCCATAGATGGCCCATGCAACCGCAACGGCATAAATCGACATTACGGACACTTTTTTTCTTTTGGCCAAGCAGAACCCTCCTCCCATAGACGCTGCCAATGCTATTATTGTACCGTTCACGACTGTAAATGTCAAGAAATATCCCCTCTGCCCCCAGACGTTTACAAAACATTTATAAAGAAAGGATATTGACATATGACGAAAAAGTGCTATGATAGAAATGACATATGCCAGAAATGGAGGCAAGATTTCATGAAACTCGCAATTACCTATGAAAACGGTCAGGTATTTCAGCATTTTGGGCACACAGAGGCCTTTCAGGTGTACGAAATCTCGGACGGAAAGATTACTTCTTCCGAGATTCTCCCGACAAACGGCAGCGGACACGGCGCACTTGCGGACTTTTTAAAATCTCATGGCGTGACAGCGCTGATCTGCGGCGGAATCGGCGGCGGCGCGCGCGCCGCGCTTGACGAAGCGGGAATCGATTTATATCCCGGCGTCTCCGGAGATACAAAAGCGGCGGCGGACGCATGCCTTTCCGGGACCGTACGTCACGATCCGG
>CALWBW010000003.1 GCA_944376195.1 uncultured Clostridia bacterium
ATGGAGAGGTAAAGAAGCCGGAAACCATCAACTATCGTACGCTCAAGCCGGAGAGGGACGGCCTTTTCTGTGAGCGCATTTTCGGGCCGACCAAGGACTGGGAATGCCACTGCGGAAAATATAAAAAGGTACGCTATAAGGGCAAGATCTGCGACCGCTGCGGCGTCGAGGTCACCCAGAAAAAAGTGCGCCGCGAGCGTATGGGCCACATTGAGCTGGCCGCGCCGGTGTCGCATATCTGGTATTTCCGCGGTATCCCGTCCCGTATGGGATTGATCCTGAATATGAGCCCGCGCCTTCTGGAGAAGGTGCTCTACTTCGCGTCTTACGTGGTCACCGACCCGGGCAACACGCCGCTGATGAAGAAACAGATTCTCTCCGAGCGCGAGTATGCCGATATGCGCGAACGTTATGAAGACGATTTCAAGGCCGGAATGGGCGCGGAGGCGATCCGCGACCTGCTGGCGGAAATTGATCTGGAAAAAACGTCGGAAGAACTGCATCGGGAGCTTGAAAATGCGTCCGGACAGAAGCGGATGCGGATTATCAAGCAGCTTGAGGTGGTGGAGGCGTTCCGCCTTTCGGGCAACCGTCCCGAGTGGATGATCCTCGAGGCCGTCCCGGTCATCCCGCCGGAGCTGCGCCCGATGGTCCAGCTCGACGGCGGCCGTTTTGCGACCTCCGACTTAAACGATTTGTACCGCCGTGTGATCAACCGCAACAACCGGTTAAAACGCCTTCTGGAGCTGGGCGCGCCGGATATCATTGTCCGCAATGAAAAGCGTATGCTCCAGGAAGCCGTGGACGCGCTTTTTGATAATGGACGCCGCGGCCGCCCGGTGACGGGTCCGAATAACCGCGCGCTCAAATCGCTTTCCGATATGCTGCGCGGCAAACAGGGCCGTTTCCGCCAGAACCTGCTGGGTAAGCGTGTCGACTACTCCGGCCGTAGCGTGATCGTCGTCGGTCCGGAACTGAAGATTTACCAGTGCGGTTTACCGAAGGAAATGGCGCTGGAACTGTTTAAACCGTTTGTGATGAAGCGTCTGGTGGACGATGGCGTCGCAAACAACATCAAAAGCGCAAAGAAAATGGTGGAGCGCGCCCGTACAGAGGTGTGGGATGCGCTGGAAGATATCATCAGCGAGCATCCGGTTCTTTTAAACCGCGCGCCGACGCTGCACCGTCTGGGCATCCAGGCGTTTGAGCCGGTACTGGTTGAGGGCCGCGCGATTAAGCTGCATCCGCTGGTCTGTACCGCGTTCAACGCGGACTTCGACGGCGACCAGATGGCGGTGCACGTACCGCTGTCCGCCGAAGCGCAGGCAGAGGCGCGGATTCTGATGCTTTCTGCGAACAACCTCTTAAAGCCGGTTGACGGCAAACCGATCGCCGTGCCGACGCAGGATATGATCCTGGGTTCCTATTACCTCACCTATGTGCGCGAGGATGAACCGGGCGCCGGAAAGGTGTTTGCCAACCCGGACGAGGCGCTGCTTGCCTATAGCGAGGGCGTGATCGGCATTCATGCGCCGATCCGTGTGCGTGACAGCCGGGAGATTGACGGCGTACGCGTGACGAAGATTATTGACGCGACCGTCGGCCGCCTGATTTTCAATAAACCGATTCCGCAGGATTTGGGCTTTGCAGACCGCTCCACGCCGGAATCCCAGCTTGATTTGGAAGTCACCTTTAACGTCGGCAAAAAGCAGCTGGAGAAAATCATCAATAAGTGCGTACAGATCCACGGTTTTGGCCGTACTGCCCAGCTTTTGGACGAAGTGAAGTCCATGGGCTATAAATACTCTACCCGCGGCGCCATTACCATTTCGGTTTCCGACATGGTGGTGCCGAAGGAAAAGAAGGAATACATCGCAGAGACGGAGCAGCGCGTCGCGCAGATCGACCGCCGCTACCGCCGCGGCTTTATCACGGACGACGAACGCCGCCGTCTGGTTATTACGGAGTGGGAAGAGACGACAAAGCGCGTGACCGACGCGCTTGGCAAGAGCATGGACCGCTTCAACCCGATTTACATGATGTCCGACTCCGGTGCGCGTGGTTCGACCAGCCAGATCCGTCAGCTCGCCGGTATGCGCGGCCTGCTTGCAGATACCTCCGGTAAAACGATTGAAATCCCGGTCAAGGCAAACTTCCGCGAAGGCCTGTCGGTTTTGGAATTCTTTATTTCGTCGAGAGGCGCGAGAAAGGGCTCCGCTGATACTGCGCTGCGTACCGCGGACTCCGGTTACCTCACCCGCCGTCTGGTCGACGTTTCGCAGGATGTTATCATCCGCGAAGTGGACTGCGGCAGTACCGAGGGAATTGAAGTCTATGATATCATGCAGGGGAATGCGTTGATTGAACCGCTTTATGACCGTCTGGTCGGCCGTTATCTGGTGGAAGACCTCTATGATGAGGCAGGAAATCTTTTGATGGACCACGACCACATGATGACCGCAGAAGACGCGCAGCGGATTGTCGACGCGGGAGTTCAGCGCGTCACCATTCGCAGCGTGCTCACCTGTAATTGCCGCCATGGCGTCTGCGCAAAGTGCTACGGCGTGAACCTGGCGACGAGCGAACCGGTTTCCATCGGCGAATCCGTCGGAATTATTGCGGCACAGTCCATCGGCGAACCCGGTACGCAGCTGACCATGCGTACGTTCCATACCGGCGGTATCGCCGGCGGCGACATCACGCAGGGTCTTCCGCGTGTTGAGGAACTCTTTGAGTCCCGCAAGCCGAAGCGTGTGGCGACGCTCACCGAAATCGGCGGCGTGATTTCCATCGAGGAAATCCGGCGCGGTACGATGCGCAATGTGACCGTCACGAACCCCGAGACGGGCGACACACGTTCGTATCAGATCCCGTTCGGTTCCACGCTCCGCGTACAGCCGGGTTCTGTTGTCCAGGCCGGCGAGGAATTGACAGAAGGCGCGCTGAACCCGCACGATGTGCTGCGCGTACGCGGTGTTGCGGCCGTGCACGCCTACCTGATTCAGGAGGTACAGAAGGTGTACCGCCAGCAGGGCGTGGATATCAACGATAAGCATATCGAGGTTGTCGTGCGTCAGATGATGCGCAAGGTCAAGGTGGAAGACGCGGGCGATACGACGCTTCTGGTTGGCTCCATGGTCGACAAGGGCGAGTTCCGCGAGCAGAACGCCCTCATTGAAAAGCGGATTGCCGAGGGTGAGATCGGGCTCCGTCCGGCGACCTGCTCGCCGGTGATGCTGGGCATCACGCGTTCGTCCCTTGCCACCGACAGCTTCCTCTCCGCTGCGTCCTTCCAGGAGACGACGCGTGTCCTGACTGAGGCGGCGATCAAGAGCAAGGTTGACCCGCTGATCGGCCTGAAGGAGAACGTAATCATCGGTAAACTGATCCCCGCGGGGTCCGGAATGGACATTTATCACGAGGGATATACCGTTTATGATCAGAATTCCGGCAAAGTTGCTGTTGACTAATTGACAGGATTATGATATTATGACAGACGGCGTTTTAATGCGCGATCGCACAAAACGCCGTCTGCATCGCGTTTTTTCGTGTGCGGGAGGTTCCGATTTCACTTGGACGTACTTTCAAAAGCAAGAAAAGTGATTGGCGTCAAACAGACGAAAAGGGCTTTGGAAAACGGCGAAGCCGTGCAGGTTTTTTTCGCGCGTGACGCGGAGGCGCGTCTGACTGCGCCGGTACGCGCGCTGTGCGAGGCGTCCGGCGTACCGCTTTTCGAAGTGGAGTCGATGCGCGCGCTGGGACAGGCGTGCGGAATTGCCGTGGGAGCCGCTGTAGCGGCTATCCTGCGTTAGAGCGCGCAAACCCCGGGCATATTTTTCCGGATTGCAGGCAAACTATGTTAGACCTTTGTGCGAAATCCGCGGGTTTTTCCCGCGTTTCGAAATAAAAAACCTTTCAAGGAGGTGAAACCATGCCAACATTCAACCAGCTTGTCAGAAAGGGCAGAGAGACCGTCACCTATAAGTCCACCGCTCCGGCGCTTCAGAAGGGCCTGAACTCCAAGAAGATGGAACAGACCGACTTGAGCTCCCCGCAAAAGCGCGGCGTCTGTACTGCCGTCCGTACCGCTACCCCGAAGAAGCCGAACTCCGCGCTGCGTAAGATCGCCCGTGTGCGTCTTTCCAACGGTATCGAAGTGACCGCTTATATTCCGGGCGTCGGCCACAACCTGCAGGAGCACAGCGTCGTGATGATCCGCGGCGGCCGTGTAAAGGACCTGCCTGGTGTGCGTTACCACATCATCCGCGGTACCCTGGATACGCAGGGCGTCGCAGACCGCAAGCAGTCTCGTTCGCTTTACGGCGCGAAGAAGCCGAAGGCAGCGGGTGCCAAGAAGAAGTAATTTCCCAATTGCTTTGCAAAGCGTTGTTCCTTGGGAACGTCAAACGCTTCAGCAGGGCGCAAACGAGAGCGGGCATGCTTTCGAGTACCTATGAAATCATACTGTGAAGGAGGGAAGCAACGTGCCCAGAAGAGGATTTGTTCCGAAAAGAGATGTCCTTCCCGATCCGCTGTACAATTCCAAGCTGGTGACCAAGCTGGTCAACAACATCATGTACGACGGGAAGAAGAGCACCGCGCAAAAAATAGTCTATGGAGCATTTGACATTGTCAAGGACAAGACCGGAAAGGAACCCCTTGAGGTCTTTACCACCGCCATGGATAACATCATGCCTGTTTTGGAGATCAAGGCCCGCCGTGTCGGCGGCGCCACCTATCAGGTGCCGATCGAAGTCCGTGCTGAGCGCCGTCAGACCTTAGGTCTGCGCTGGCTCACCCAGTACGCACGTTCGAGAAATGAAAGAACGATGAAAGAGCGCCTTGCGGGCGAGATTCTTGACGCCGTCAACAATCTCGGTAACGCCGTGAAAAAGCGTGAGGATACCCACAAGATGGCCGAGGCCAACAAGGCGTTTGCACACTTCAGATGGTAAGCTGAAGTTTTCAGTATTTTTTGGTTTTACCCAAGTTAAGCGAAGGAGAACATCATGCCGAGACAATACCCCTTAAATAAAACCCGCAATATCGGCATAATGGCGCACATCGATGCCGGAAAGACCACCACAACGGAACGGATTCTGTTTTATACGGGAATCAACTACCGGATGGGTGAGACTCATGACGGCAATGCCACAATGGACTGGATGGAACAGGAACAGGAGCGCGGCATTACGATTACGTCTGCCGCAACCACCTGTTTCTGGAACGGGGTTCGTATCAATATCATTGACACCCCCGGCCACGTTGATTTTACGTCGGAAGTAGAGCGTTCCCTGCGCGTGCTCGACGGCGGCGTAACCGTCTTCTGCGCGAAGGGCGGCGTTGAGCCCCAGTCTGAGACTGTATGGCGTCAGGCGGATAAGTATCATGTGCCGCGTATCGCATACGTCAATAAAATGGATATCACCGGCGCTGACTTTTACAACGTCGTGGATATGATGCGCGACAGATTAAAATGCCGTCCCGTACCGATCCAGTTGCCGATTGGCGCGGAAGACGAGTTCCGCGGGCTTGTCGACCTTCTTGAAATGAAGGCGTACTTCTATAATGACGACGAGGGAAAGGATATTTCCGTAGAAGAGATCCCGGAAGAGATGCGTGAAAGCGCGGAAGAATACCGTCAGGCCATATTGGATGCGGTGAGCGAGTATGACGACGGGATTTTGGAAAAATATCTCGAGGGCGAGGAAATTGAAATCAGCGAGATCAAGACGGCGTTACGTAAGGCAACGTTGGCTGTGGAGCTGATCCCCGTTATTTGCGGCACATCTTATAAAAACAAGGGTGTGCAGAAGCTTTTAGACGCGGTGGTGGATTATCTCCCGTCTCCGCTCGATAAGAAAGCAATCGTTGGCACCAACCCGGAAACCGGCGAAGAGGACCATCGTCCTTCCGATGACAGCGCCCCGTTTTCTGCGCTTGCATTCAAGATTATGACCGACCCGTATGTCGGAAAATTATGTTTTACCCGTGTTTACTCCGGTACTTTAAACGCAGGTTCTACGGTGTATAACTCCGTAAAGGGCATTCGTGAGCGTGTCAGCCGTATTTTGCAGATGCACGCCAATGACCGTCACGATATTGAGACCGTGTATGCGGGCGATATTGTTGCGGTGGTAGGCTTGAAAAAGACTGTAACGGGTGATACGCTTTGTGATGAATCCCATCCCATAGTGCTGGAATCGATCGAGTTCCCGGAGCCCGTGATTCGTGTTGCCATCGAGTCCAAGACAAAGGCCGGCCAGGAGAAGATGTCTTTGGCGCTTGCAAAGCTCGCCGAAGAGGATCCGACTTTCCGTGCCTATACAGACGAAGATACAGGGCAAACCATTATCGCCGGTATGGGCGAACTCCATCTGGAGATTATTGTCGACCGGCTTTTGCGTGAGTTTAAGGTGGAAGCAAACGTTGGTAAGCCGCAGGTTGCCTATAAAGAGGCGATCCGCCGCCCGGCGGAAGCCGACGAGCGCTATGTGCGTCAGTCCGGCGGTCACGGCCAGTTTGCCCATGTCAAGATTCGCATTGAGCCGAATGAGCCGGGCAAGGGCTATGAATTCATCGATAAGACTGTGGGCGGCAGTGTGCCGAAGGAGTTTATTCCGGCGGTAGACGCTGGTATTCAGGGCGCGATGCAGTCCGGTGTGGTCAATGGCTATAACGTGGTCGATGTTATCGCGACGCTTTATGACGGTTCTTTCCACGAAGTGGACTCCTCTGAACTTGCCTTTAAGATTGCCGGTTCCATGGCGTTCCGTGAGGCAATGAAGAAGGCGGATCCGACTTTGACAGAACCGATCATGCTGGTCAACGTCATCGTGCCGGAAGAGTATATGGGCGATGTCATTGGTGATATCAACTCCCGCCGCGGACAGATTCAGGGCATCAACGGCCATAACGGCATTCAGCAGATCACTGCGCATGTGCCGCTTTCCGAGATGTTCGGGTATGCGACGGATCTTCGTTCCCGTTCGCAGGGCCGTGGGCAGTATACGATGGAGCCGAGCCACTACGCCGAAGTGCCGAAGAGCATTCTCGAGAAAATTACGTCCACAAGCGGTCGCCGCTAATGCGGTTTCCGGGAAATAAACTGCGTTTTTCTGCAAAATAGACTTGCAAAAAGTCCTGTGTTTTTATATAATACCAGTACACGGTATTTTGTGATTATATTAACCGAAAGGATTCACAAGGAGGATTTAAAATGGCTAAGGCTAAATTCGAAAGAACGAAACCTCACGTTAACATTGGCACCATTGGTCACGTTGACCATGGTAAAACCACTTTGACTGCTGCTATCACCAAGTACCTGTCCTTCCAGGGCAAGGCTCAGTTCGAAGCTTATGACATGATTGATAAGGCCCCGGAAGAGAAGGCCCGTGGCATCACGATCAACACCGCTCACGTTGAGTATCAGACCGACAAGCGTCACTATGCGCATGTCGACTGCCCCGGCCACGCCGACTATGTTAAGAACATGATCACCGGTGCTGCGCAGATGGACGGCGCAATCCTCGTCGTTTCCGCTGCTGACGGCGTTATGCCCCAGACCAACGAGCACATCCTGCTTGCCCGTCAGGTTGGCGTTCCGGCTATCGTTGTTTTCATGAACAAGGTTGACCAGGTTGACGATCCTGAGCTCCTCGAGCTGGTTGAGATGGAAGTCCGTGAAGCACTGTCCAAGTATGACTTCCCGGGTGATGATCTCCCTGTTATCAAGGGCTCCGCGCTTCTCGCGCTGTCCAGCACCTCCACTGATCCGAATGCACCGGAGTATGCCTGCATCAAGGAACTGATGGACGCTGTCGACGATTATATCCCGACTCCGGATCGTAAGTCTGACCTCCCCTTCATTATGCCTGTTGAAGACGTCTTCTCCATCACCGGCCGTGGCACCGTTGCAACTGGTAGAGTTGAGCGTGGCCAGGTGAAGATGGGCGAGACCGTTGAGATCGTTGGTTTGATGGACGAGGCTCGCAGCACGGTTGTTACCGGTATCGAAATGTTCCGTAAGATCCTCGACTATGCTGAGGCAGGCGATAACGTCGGTCTTCTGCTTCGTGGTATCAACAAGACGGATATCGAGCGCGGCCAGGTTATTGCCAAGCCCGGTTCCATTCATCCGCACACCAAGTTCCGCGGCCAGGTTTACGTTCTGACCCAGGCTGAAGGCGGCCGTCATACGCCGTTCTTCAACAACTATCGTCCGCAGTTCTATTTCCGTACGACGGACGTTACGGGTGTTGTCAGCCTTCCTGAGGGCACCGAAATGTGCATGCCGGGCGACAACGTTGAGATGGACGTTGAGCTCATCACGCCGATTGCAATCGAGGCTGGTCTTCGTTTCGCTATCCGTGAAGGCGGCCGTACCGTTGGTTCCGGCGTTGTTATCGCCATCAACGAGTAATTTTATCTAATAGAAGCACCGGATGGTCTTCCATCCGGTGCTTTTTTGTCTCAAAAAATTGAAGAAATCCCGTATTTTCGGGACAGCCTTCGGGACAGATGCCGGAAAGCGGGAGTGCACAAGGAAAAGCCAGACACTTTCAGACGTATATGGAAAAATCGGCAAAAACAGGGTTGACTTTCTGGAAAAATTCAGTCATAATGCCGATAGAAACAGCGTCATGGTAAGACGCGGTGAATGTAAGGTGGGATTCATGGACGAAATGATCCGGGAAGCGCGGCAGAGGATTCGCGAGATGCGCCGCCGTGAGGTGGAAGTGTGCGTGACGCGTGACGGAAAACCTGTCGAGAACGCGCAGGTGCATCTATCTATGCGCCGGCACGAGTTTTTGTTCGGCTGCAACTGTTTTCCGGCGACGACTTATCCGACGCAGGGGGAAAACGACCGGTATACGCAGCTTTTTGCCAACCTGTTGAACTACGGGACGCTGCCGTTTTACTGGGGCCGCTATGAACCGCAGCGGCATCAATATAACGAACCGGAGATTGCAAATCAGGTGAAATGGACCAAGGACCATGGCATAAAGAGCAAGGGCCATCCGCTGATTTGGCATGAAGTTGTGCCGGAGTGGCTGACGGATCAGGATGACGTCGGTGCGCTGGAAGTCGCGCGCGTGCGGGACATTATGTCGAAATATGCGCACCAGGTGGACTTCTGGGACCTCAACAACGAGACAACGGTCAACTATCGTTTCGACAATCCCATCACACACTGGATTGATCAGATCGGTCCCATGAATATGATGAAGCTGATCGGCGGCGTCGCGCGTGAGGCAAATCCGGATGTGAAGCTGCTTTATAACGATTTTAATGTGCATGGGGACGACTTCTATCAGTTTTTGCAGCGGATGCGCGACGAGGATGTGCAGGTGTATGGCATCGGGATTCAGAGTCACATGCACCAGTTCCGCTGGACCTTTGAGGAAACCTGGGATATCATGAACCGCGCGGCCGCGTTCGGCTGGCCGCTGCACTTCACGGAGTGTACGGTTATCAGCGGTACCTGCGCAAACGAGGACGGCAAGGTGCATTTCGACCGCACCCCCAATCACTGGGACGAGCCGGAGGAGATGCTGTATTCCCAGGCGGAGTATGTGCGTGATTTCTACACGCTGGTCTTCAGCCACCCGGCAACCGAGGCGTTGACCTGGTGGGACTTCTGCGATCATGCGTGGCTGGGCGCGCCCTGCGGTTTGGTAAACGACCGATTGAATCCCAAGCCGGTCTACTATGAGCTGGAAAAACTCATCAAAGGCGAGTGGTGGACGAATCTGGACCTTTCGACCGGTGCGCAGGGAAATTGCCGTGCGAAGGTTTTCTGCGGCAATTATGATATCGAGGTTGTGGCGGATGGACGCCGTGTGGTTGTAAACCGCGATATCCTGCGTGCGCCGGACGGAATGCGCGTGGAACTTTCCCTCTGAGAAAAGCATAAAAAACCGCCGCGGCGAGATTGCCGCGGCGGATGTTTTTTGAGAGGAGAAAGAGGCTAGTCTTCTAAATCAAGCGTTAAGCGTTCTTCCGGGAGCGCCATACGGATCAGAATGGCAGCTGCCTCAGCCCGGGTAATGGGCGTGTTCGGATGGAACGTACCGGCGCTGTCGCTGCCGCCCAGAACACCTGCACGGTACAGAAGGAAAATTTCTTCCCCATAGGAAGACGCATCGTCCTCCGCAACGTCCGGCAGGGTGTCGAGTTTGTTGATGGCACGGAGCTCCCTTCTCGGCAATGCGTGCGCGAAGAGACGGGCCATTTGGGCGCGCGTAGCAGGGGCGTCAAAGTCTGAAAACTCTCCTTCGTTCAGGATGCCGTGCGTGTACGCGTAATGCACATACGGTTGATACCAGGGATCATCGGAGGGAAAAACGCCGCCCTGCCCCCGGTAAATGCTGTGCAGGCGTGCGGCCATGGTGACGGCCTCCGCAAGAGTTACCTGCTCTTCCGGACGAAATCCGCCATCGCCGTCTCCCGCCATAAGGCCGAGCGAACAGGCGGTTGCGACATCCTGTGCATACCACTGATCCGAGACATCGGAAAATTGTCCGGATTCAAAGGGAATCGTGGCCTGAAAGTTATCCATGGAGGCAGCTGCAGGACTGTTGGCTTCGCGGTCAATCCGATTGTCGGAGATCGGGGAATCGGTCAGAAGGTTCTCGGGAACCTCGCCCGAGAGAAGTTCCGCAAGACCGGGAAAGTTAATTCCTTCATAATCCTCCAGCGTACCGTTTTCCAGGTACGCCGCAATGGCGGCGCGGTCGAGAACCAGTACATAGGGCGTGCCAAGACGAAAATGAAGAAGGGAATCAACCAAATCCTCGGGAAGGTCTTCCGTATAGGTATAGGGTAAGGAATCCAGGGAGTAATCAAAAATAATCCACCCCTCATAAAGGCCGGTGGAAGGGAAGGAAAGATCGCCCTGCTCGGGAGAACTCAGACCGGCGGTTCCGTCATAAAGCGGCGAGAGGCTGGCTCCGTCGGATTCCAGATAGACGCGTGACTGCGCGGAAGTGTAGATCTGGTGTCCGAGATCGGAAATGGAAACGCGAATCGACGCGTCTACTCCATCCGGAGGGCACAGAACACACACAACGCACTCTTTTTCACAAAATTGTTTTGCGTCGCGGTCGTAGACCGTGAGCGGAAGCGAAAGCGCGCCGAGAAAATCGGAGACGCGGACTTCGTAGCCTGCCGACATGCCGTCGGCATAGGAGAGAGTGCCGTCTAAGACGAGGTCCTGGGTATCCAGCGCGAGAGCCGGACCGGAAAGTAGGAAAGATAGAAACAAAATCGAGGAAAAAAACGAAAAAACGCGACGTTTCATAGGCCCTCCTATCAAAAAAAGGAAAAAATCCGTCGATTGAAACGGTTTCAGTATACCAGTTCCGGCGTGTAGTGTCAACCGGTAGAATATCGAGAAAAAAGCGCACGGCGCGAAGTCCCAGTTCTTCGCGCCGTGCAAATATTGATGGCTGTGTCTCCGCCGGTACGGAGAAAAGTCAGGAGGAGGTTTTTTGATGGAGGGTTTCCGGCGTCACGCCGCTGCAGTGGCAGTAGGCCGAACATGAACCGCAGGCGCCGCCGCATCCGATGGATTTGCCGCGCTTTTTATCGCGTATAAGCTTTCCGATAATCGCGGCGACGATAGCTGCAAGCAGAAGACTGATCAGTATGGTGGCTGGCGACATCAGTTTCGCACCTCCTTGTGCGTTTGATAAGGGTTGGTCGGAAAGACGGGTCGGCTGTGCGTTATGCGCGTACGCCGGCCGCCGGTTTTTGCTTGCCGGGAGCAGCACGGTCTGGATCGGTGCCGCGGCGCGCCAGGAGGTAAATCAGAGCGGCAAGGACTAAGAACCCGGCAATGGTTCCGACGCCAAATCCGCCGCCTGTGAACAGGCTGCCGATCTGGTAAATGGCCAGGGAGACCAGATAGGCGAACCCTGTCTGATATCCGATGGCGAACCAGGTCCAGCGGGCGTTGTTCATTTCCCGCTTGATGGCGCCGATTGCCGCAAAGCAGGGCGCACAGAGCAGGTTGAACACCAGGAAGGAGTAGGCGGAAAGCGTCGTGAAGTCTGCGGCAAGCAAATGCCAGAACTCTTCGCCCTCTTCGGAGACCTCGGCAAAGCCATAGAGAATGCCAAAGGTGGAAACCACATTTTCCTTGGCGATGAGGCCCGTAATGGCTGCGACGGCGGACTGCCAGGTGCCCCAGCCGAGCGGGGCAAAGAGGAAGGCAATCGCGTTGCCGATATAGGCCAGGATCGAATGGTTCAGATCCTCCACCATGCCGAAGCTGCCGTTTTCAAAACCGAAGGCCTGCAGGAACCAGAGAACTATGGCGGAAAGGAGAATGATGGTCCCGGCCTTTTTGATGAAACTCCAGCCGCGTTCCCACATGCTGCGCAGTACGCCTGTCACAGTCGGCCAGTGATAAGCCGGGAGCTCCATGACAAACGGGGCGGGATCGCCTGCGAAAAGCCTGGTTTTTTTCAAAATGATGCCGGAGACGACAATGGCCGCGACGCCGACAAAGTAGGCGCTGGGCGCAACCCACCAGGCTCCGCCGAACAGCGCGCCGGCAATGAGTCCGATGATGGGAAGTTTGGCGCCGCAGGGGACGAAGGTGGTGGTGGTGATGGTCATCTTGCGGTCGCGGTCGTTTTCAATGGTGCGGGAGGCCATGACGCCCGGTACGCCGCAGCCGGTGCCGATGAGCATCGGAATGAAGGATTTCCCCGAAAGCCCGAATTTGCGGAAAATCCGGTCCATGATAAAGGCAATGCGCGCCATGTATCCGCAGGATTCGAGGAACGCCAGAAAGAGGAAGAGAACGAGCATCTGCGGGACAAAGCCGAGCACGGCGCCGACGCCGCCGACAATGCCGTCAAGAATCAGGCCCTGCAGCCAGTCGGCACAGTGGACCGAGACGAGCCAGCCCTCCACGGCGGGCGGTATGATCTCGCCGAAGAGGACGTCGTTCGTCCAGTCGGTCACCCAGGTTCCGACCGTTGTTACCGAGACATAGTAGACCACAAACATCACTGCGGCAAAAATGGGAAGGGCAGCCCAGCGGTTGGTGACGACCCGGTCAATCCGGTCGGAAAGGGTCAGGGCCAGTTTGTTGCGTTTGAAATAGCAGCCGGCGATGATGGAGGCAATGTAGGTATACCGTTCGCCGGTGATGATGCTTTCCGCATCATCGGAGAGTTCTTCCTCACAGGAGACAATGTCGTGCTCCAGGTGCGAGAGGAGTTCTGCATGGAGGGAGAGCCGCTCGATAACGCGCCGGTCACGTTCAAAAAGCTTGATGGCGTACCAGCGCTCGCGCCCGGACGGGATTTTTCCCTCCAAAGCTTCCTCGATATGCGCAAGCGCGTGTTCCACGCTCCCGCAGAAGCTGTGGCGCGGCTGTGCGGCCTGCCGGCTCTCCGCCGCGCGGACGGCGGTTTCTGCGGCCTCTTTCACGCCCGTCCCCTTCAGCGCGGAGATTTCCACCACCGGACATCCCAATTCTTCGGAGAGTTTCTTCGTGTTCAGCCGGTCGCCGTTTTTTGCAACCACGTCGATCATGTTGATCGCAAGCACCATCGGAATGCCCAGCTCCGTCAATTGCGTCGTCAGGTACAGATTGCGCTCGAGATTGGTGCCGTCGATGATATTTAAAATGGCGTCGGGCGCTTCGTCAAGCAAAAAGTTTCGCGCGACCACCTCCTCCAGCGTATAGGGCGAAAGAGAATAAATGCCTGGCAGATCGACGATGGTGACGTCGCTGCGGCCCTTCAGTTTTCCCTCTTTCTTTTCCACGGTGACGCCGGGCCAGTTGCCTACGAACTGATTGGCGCCCGTTAAAGCGTTAAACAGTGTGGTTTTTCCGGAGTTGGGATTTCCGGCAAGCGCGATTTTGATGGACATCATCGCTCCTCCTTATCATGGTTAGAATAAGCTAACTTTATCGCTTTTAAAAACGGAGACGTCCGTCTCCGTTTGGAAAGCCGGGAATTTAAGAAACCTCAATCATTTCTGCGTCGTCACGGCGCAGAGAGAGTTCGTAGCCGCGGACGTTTACCTCAATGGGATCGCCCAGCGGAGCCACTTTCCGTACCGTGATTTCCGTGCCGCGGGTGATTCCCATATCCATAATCCTGCGGCGTACGGGGCCTTCACCGCTGATTTTCAAAACGGAAACCGTTTGCCCGGGGCGTACGGCTTTTAACGTTTTCATAAGACGCACCTCTTTTACACCATGATTTTATTCGCCATCTCCCGAGAAACAGCGATGCGGGAGTCTTTTACGCTGACAATGATATTCCCGCCGATTTCGGCGATTACGGTAACCGTGCCGCCGGGAATCAGCCCGAGGTTTTCGATAAATTGCCGTACCTCCGGCTTGCCGCCAATTTTTTTAATAAGCTGTTCTTCGCCGGCTCTTGCCATAGATAAAGGCATCATATCACTTCCATCCTCTATGTTCGCTTTACAGATACTGACGGCGTGGCTTTGGTAAGCCTCAACTAACTGAGCATAGGTTAGCACACACTAACTAATATGTCAAGCGTTTTTTCATGAAAAAAAAGAGGAAAAAATGGATTCATTCATTTTGCACAAGTCTTTTGAGAAGTGCACGGGAAGTTCTTGCGCGGTTTTACGAAAAAAGCAAACGGCCCCTTTCCAAAAGGCCGTTTGCTTTTTGTCAGACGTTATAATGCGGCGGCGGCGTCAAACGCCAGCTCCAGGGCCTTCCCAAACGAGGCGATGCCCCATTCCCTTGCATCATGCGCTTCCGGATCGGCCAGAGAATCCGCGGTAAAGAGAATTTGACCGAACAGCGCGCCGCGGAAACGGGCGCACGCTGCCAAGGCCGCACATTCCATCTCCACCGCAATACAGCCTTCGGCCTTTCGTGCGGCAACCCTGTCGGCGGTTTCGCGGTAAAACGCGTCGGTTGTCCAAACGCGGCACTCCCGTACGCCGAGTCCGTGGCGCAGGAGCATTTGGCGTATGGTCCCGATTGCCGCCGCATCCAACGCGATGGTGCGCGCGGGCGGGAGATAATGATAGGACGTCCCTTCGTCGCGGACGGCTTCCACCGGAAGGAGAAATTCATTTTCTGCAATGTCGGTGAGCGCTCCACAGGTTCCGACCGCAACAATTTTTCGAACCCCGGACCCAATCAGATGGTCGAGAAGCTGTACGGCGGCCGGAGCGCCGAGCGGCGCCTGACAAAAGCAGAGTTTTTCGCCCAAGTGGACGGTTTGAAAAATGGGATAGCTTTTCGTGATGGTTTCATAGCGCTCCAACGTTTCACAGCCGTGTTCGGTGGCATAGCGCTCTACTTCGTCGCGCAGGAAGAGAAACGCCGCTTTTTCCGGATACGCTATTTCGCGGTTGCCGGGCATGATGATGGCGCGTGGGTTGGGGTCATATTCCAAAATGGGAAACGCGTTTTCCATGCGTGCCATATGAGGGACTCCTTTCTGTTTTTCAGGTGTTTTGCAAGTGGTCAGGACTCTGTTTTAGGAGGGCAGAAAACAAAAATAAAAAATTACGTAAATTCGTAAAAACGTATTGACAGGAATGCGAGGGTATGCTATTATGAGATTACGAAATTACGTAATAACAAAAAGGAGGAACGGTTATGGATCGAGATTATGGCCGGGAATTGGATGAGCTTCGGGAAGAACTGTCCGACATGAGGCATATGCTGGAGGAGTTCCTCCGCGACGGGCCAGGCGGACGTCGGCCGGCGGGGCCGCCGCATCCGGGTGGGCCGGGGGAAGGGATTCCGCCGCACGAGAGACCGGAGGGCCCACATTGGGGGCCGGAGCCTCCCGGGCCCGGGCCGCATGGCCGCTTTCCGGGCAGACACGAGCCGCGCTGGGTAGGAAATGTGGCCAAAATGTCGCATATGCATCCAAATCCCCATGTAATGGCTCTGTTGGACAGCTTGGAAAATAAGGTTGGCCGGAAGGGAATGACGGGTGCAATCACATATATAGGCGTGTATGCATCCGGCGGGCGTCAGAGCACTTGGATACGTAAGGAAATCAATATCGATGGACTGCTGCGGCTCATTGAAGATCGTTCCGCAGAACGGGTGCTTGCCTGCATCGGAAATAATGACCGTCTCAATCTGCTGCTGGCGCTGCTGCGGCGTCCCATGACGGTGGCGCAGCTTGTGACGGAATGCGGATACAATTCGACGGGCCAGGTCTATCACCATTTGCGCCCGTTGATCGCGGCGAATCTGGTGATGGAAGACGAGCACGACGACGGGAAAGGCCGCTATGTGGTGGTCTCACACCGGGTGCAGGGAATTATCATGCTTCTGGCGGGGATCAGCGATATGTTGGATCCGCAATATACGCAGGGAGACTGGACGGCGGACGAAGACGCAGACTTTGACGCTGTGCCGGAAAATTCGGACGACACGGAGAATCCGGCGCCGGAGGAGACATGACGTTTTCGTTTGCACGGTTTTGTCAGACAGGGCGGAACAGATGAATCCGAAAGGAAATCGTGACCGGCAGCCGGTCGAGGGCGGAAAGACGCTCCCGGCCGGCTGCCGGCGTTTTCCAGAAGTAGGGCGTCATGGCAAAAAGGTCTTGAATGACCTCGGCAGAATCCAACAAAACCGTTCCCTCTACCGATACAAGATCCAGAGGACGAAATCCCTCGCAGGCAGGAGGTTGTTCGTCGTTGAGATACGGCGTTTCGTAGACCGCCTGCTTGAGTTCCCAGAGATGCCGCGCGCCGGGGAGTACGCAGAAAAGAACGCCGTCCGGTTTTAAGACGCGCCGGAACTCCCCGAAAGCCAGCGGCGAAAAGCAGCTGAGCAGCAGATCCGCCGTTTGCGCGGCAAAGGGAAGGTCGTAGGCGGAGGCAACTGCGAATTCAACCCCATGGTCCCGCTTTGCCGCGAAACGCAGGCAGCTTTTCGAAATATCAATGCCGGCCGCACGCGGCTCCAGTCCGGCACGGCGCAGCGCGCCGGCAATTTCCGCCGTATAATACCCCTCACCGCAGCCGGAATCCACAAAAACGGGCCTCTGTGGCGCATACTCCGTGAAAAGTGCCGCCAAACTCCCGGCAAGCGGGGCATAGTAACCGCCCGAGAGGAACCGGTTGCGGGCGGCGGCCATGCCGCGGTCGTCACCCGGCGTGCGGGAGTGCATGCGGTTTGCGGGCAGCAGATGGGTATAGCCGGCTGCCGCACGGTCAAAATTGTGCCCCTGTGCACAGCGGTAACCGGTATCGTACCGGATCAGCGCGCTGTGACAGACGGGGCAGATGAATAGGCTGTCCGATGCCGGGCAGGGAGACTTCGTCCCTTCATATTCTTTCATGCAGGTCCCTTCCAATTTCGTATGAGCTACGTACAGGATAGCGTAAAAATGAATTTTGGTCAAGCAGGCGTACTTCTTTTTGTACAATTTTTGTAATTTTCCGACAGAAGCGTATAGGAGTCGGCAAAATGCATAGAAAAACTTGCCGTAATCTGCTATATTTCGACAGAAAAATGTTCATATTTGCTGGACATGCAGAACTTGATGTGTTAAGATAATACAAATGTTAAAATCCCGCTTTGCGGGATTTTTGACAGATTCGGTATTACGAAACATGAGGAGGATGTCAAGATGGCAAAGAAACCTGCTTCGCAGATCGGTTCGGAAGGCATCTATGATGCCCGCGTCCTTGGTGCTCCCAAAATGCTGGTGTTGGGTGTGCAGCATATGTTCGCCATGTTTGGCGCGACGGTGCTGGTGCCGGCACTTACCGGGTTGGATATCGCGACGACCCTGTTGTTTGCGGGACTCGGCACACTGCTTTTCCACTTGCTGGCAAAAGGGAAGGTTCCGGCATTTTTGGGAAGTTCTTTTGCGTTTATCGGTGGATACAACGCGGTGCGCCTGGTGGACACCATGGCGGACGGTACCCCGGTTTATGACAATGCACTGCTTCCGTACGCCTGCTTCGGCGTAGCAATTGCGGGGCTGATGTATGTAATCCTGTCCGCACTCTTTAAGATTTTCGGCGTAAGAAAGGTTATGCGCTTCTTCCCGCCGATTGTGACCGGCCCGATTATCATTGCAATCGGCCTGACGCTTTCTTCCTCCGCGATTACCAACTGCAATGCCAACTGGCTTGTGGCCGTGGTTGCCATCTTGATTGTAATTTGCTTCAATATGTGGGGCAAGGGCATGTCGAAGATCATTCCGATCCTGTTGGGCGTGCTGGGCTCCTATCTCTTTGCGCTGATTATTGACCCCGCTGCGCGGGATTCTGTCGTCACGGCGGTCTCGGAGGCACAGTGGTTCGGCCTGCCGGTGGTGTGGGACCACACGGTGTTTGCCCTGTTTGCCGGAGATGTGGATATGGGTACGCTGTGGTCTGCGGTCTTCACGATTGTTCCGCTTTCCCTGGCTACGATGGTGGAGCATATCGGCGATATGTGCGCGATCAGCTCGACGGTTAACAGAAACTACGTGCAGGCCCCCGGTTTGCACCGCACCCTTTTGGGCGACGGCCTTGCCACGACGCTTGCTTCCCTGTTCGGCGCGCCTGCCAATACGACCTATGGCGAAAACACCGGCGTTTTGGCGCTTTCCAAGGTATATGACCCGCGTGTGATTCGGATTGCGGCCTATATTGCGATTCTGGTTTCGTTCTGCCCGAAGTTTGCGGCGCTTGTCTCCGCTATGCCGGCCGCGACAATCGGCGGCGTTTCTCTGGTGCTTTATGGAATGATCTCCGCAGTCGGCGTCCGGAACGTGGTAGAAAATAAGGTGGACTTTACGAATACCCGCAACGTGATTATTGCCGCCCTGATCCTGGTGCTGGCTATCGGCGTCACTTACAGCGGCAATATCCAGATCGGCGTGGTCTCCCTCTCCGGCCTTGCGGTGGCTTCGATTGTCGGTATTATTTTGAATGCCGTCCTGCCGGGCAAAGATTATCAGTTCGGTATGGATCTGCGCGGCGATACCTCCGTCAACTTTAAAGTTTAAACTGGTCTGAATCCTGCTTGCGTGGGCGGCTGGAATACCGGCTGCAAAAAACGCGGGGGTTTTGGAAACGGCCGTTCGTCTGGCAGACGGGCGGTATATGGAAGCGTCCCTCCCTGTCAGGAGGGCGCTTTCTTTTTTTGCGATTCCGCCGCCTGCTTTTCCGCTGGAACGGCAGTGCAAGATATGCTATACTATCCGTAACAAAACCGTCTGGCATAAGCAGAAGGAGGGATTTTATGCGTACGATTACAGCGGACCTTTATCAGGAACGTGGGCCGCGCGACTGCTTTGGCACGTTTTGCGTCGGCGCGGGCCGCGCCAACGAAGCGCTGCGCTACGATTTTACGGAGCACTTGAAAACCGCGATTGCAAGCTGCGGTTTCCGTTACCTGCGTTTCCACGGGCTGTTCCACGACGATATGGCCGTTTATCGGGAGGACCGTGACGGACATCCCATCTATAACTGGCAGTATATCGACGCGGTGTTTGACAAACTACTTGCGTTGGGTATCCGGCCGTTTGTTGAACTCTCGTTTACGCCGCGCGCCCTGGCGTCCGGAGAAAAGACGATCTTCTGGTGGCGCGGAAATGTGACGATGCCGAAAGACCTCGCAAAATGGGGCGCGCTGGTAGAGGCGTTTGTACAGCACTGTCTGGAGCGTTACGGACACGACGAGGTCGCACAGTGGTTTTTTGAAGTCTGGAATGAGCCGGATTACCCGGCCTTCTTTGCCGGGGATATGCACGATTATTTCCGCCTGTATGACGCGGCTGCGCGTGCGGTGAAGTCCGTCAGCCCCGTATTCCGTGTCGGCGGACCCGCGACTTCTTCCAACCGCTGGATCCCGGATATGATCGAGCACTGCGTGTCGGACGACGTCCCACTGGATTTTATTTCGACGCATACCTATGGCGTCGAGGGTGCGCTGGATGAATTTGGACGTGATTTGCACCGCCTGCTGGAGGATCCCGATACGATAGTCCGCGACGTTCGACGGGCGCGCCGTCAGATCCTCGACAGCGCCATGCCCCACCTGCCGCTTTACTATACCGAGTGGAGCGCCTCGTATTCCAGCCGGGACAATGTCCATGACTCCTATGTCTCCGCGCCCTATATCCTCTACAATTTAAAACGGATTGAGGGAAGCGTGGACGCCATGTCCTATTGGACGTTTACGGATGTTTTTGAAGAGGGCGGCCCGGCGCCTACGCCGTTCCACGGCGGATTTGGTATGCTGAATTTGCAGGGCCTCAAGAAGCCCGCGTTTTATGCGTATGAGTTTTATCATGCGCTGGGCGCGCGCGAACTCACCTGCGAAGACCCGGACGCCTGGGTCTGCCATGACGGCGACGACATCCAGGCGCTTTTCTGGAACTACCGGAAGTCCCGGCAGGGCGATGTGCCGAACGAGCACTATTTTACGCGCGACCTGCCGCCGCAGAGCAGCCAGGAGGTGTCGCTTGCCGTAGAGAGCCTTACCCCCGGAACATATCTCTATACGGAACGGCGCATCGGGTACGGAAAGGCGGACGTCTTTGATGCTTACCGGGAGCTGGGCTGCCCGGAGAACCTGACGCGGGAGCAGGTGGCGGCGCTGGCCCTTTGTTCTCGCTGTACGCCGGTGTGCGAGCTCATCACGGTGGATGGAACGTTTTCCCGGGAATTTTCGCTTGCGGAAAACGAAGTCTGCCTCGTGGAACTGAAGAAACTTTAAAAGTGCGGTTGCGGTAAATCGAAAAAACGCCGTCCGATGGAAGGAAACCTTCCGCCGGACGGCGTTTGATTGGAAATCAGAGAAAATTAGCGGTTTTCCTGCATGAGGTCCAGGAAACGGTCGAATAAAAATGAGGTATCCTCCGGACCAGGCCGGGCTTCCGGATGGAACTGCACGGAAAATGCCTGCAGCGTGGGATAGTCGAGTCCTTCGCAGGTGCCGTCGTTGACATTTGTGAAACTGACGCGCCCATCCGCCGGCAATGCGTCTGAAAGTACGGCGTAACCGTGGTTTTGACTGGTGATGTAGCATTTTCCCGTCGCGGTATCGCGTACCGGCTGGTTACACCCGCGGTGCCCATACTTGAGTTTACCGGTACGGCCGCCCTGCGCCAGCGCCATGAGCTGGTGCCCCAGGCAAATTCCGAATACCGGCAGGCGGCCCATCATCTTTTCCAATTCCGCGATTGCCGCGCCGTTATCCGCCGGATCACCGGGGCCGTTTGACAGCATGACGCCGTCCGGCGCATCAGCCAGGATGGACTCCGCCGTTGTATGGTAGGGTACGGCTTTCACCGTACAGCCGCGCGAGACAAGGTCTTTGATGATGCCGCGCTTGGCGCCATAGTCTACCAGGGTGACGCGGAACCGTTCTTTCCCTTCCGCCGGATACAGGCGGACCTCTTTGGCACTGACCTGCTCCACCGCGTGTTCGACGCGGTAGGCGCGCAGCGCGCCTAAAGTTTGCGGGACAGAGGTGCAGATCATGGCGTTCATCACGCCGCTTTCCCGGATCACCTTGGTGATGTGACGCGTATCAACGCCCATGATCCCAACGACGCCCTGTGATTTCAAGAAGGCGTCTAAATCTTCCTGCGAGCGGAAATTCGACGGCGTATCGCACCACGTGCGCATCACGCAGCCACGTACGACACACGCACCCTCGAAGTCTTCCGGAATAATGCCGTAATTTCCGATGGACGGAAACGTGAACAGTACAATTTGTCCGCAATAACTGGGATCGGTGAGCGTTTCGATGTATCCGCTCATTCCGGTGTTGAACACCAGTTCACCGGTCGCGTCAACCGGCGCGCCCAGCCTCGTCCCCTCAAAGACATCTCCATTTGCCAAAACAAGATAAGCTTTCTCCATAGATACCCCTTCGTATAGGAAATCCGTCCGGCGCGCTTAGTTCTCCCCCTGGAGGGCATCGTAGCCCTCTTCGCCGGTTCTGACGCGCACGACGTTTTCTACATTATATACGAAAATCTTGCCGTCGCCAATATTTCCTGTGTAAAGAGCTTTCTTGGCAGCTTCAATGACCGTACGGACCGGGACCTTGCTGACAACGATTTCCACTTCCACTTTCGGAAGAAGGTTCGTCTCAACCGGAACGCCACGGTACTTTTCAATATGACCTTTCTGTGCGCCGAAGCCCAAAACCTGCGTGACGGTCATGCCGGTGACGCCGATTTTGTTCATAGCGTTCTTAAGCGCTTCAAACTTACCCTGTTTGCAGATAATGTCGACTTTCGTCATCTTGACGCCGCCGGCAATGTCCGGCGTTTCGGCGCCTTTGACCTCGACAGGGACTGCAACCTCCGCCGGGACGGAGCCTGTGATCTCGGCCGCTTCGGCAACGCCGTCGTAAATATGCTCGACGGTCGGGGTGAAGTCCGCGTAGGCGCTGGAGAGTCCGTGCTCAGTCACGTCAAGGCCCAGTACTTCTTCTTCTGCGGAAACGCGCAGACCGTTGAATTTCTTAATCAAAGCGTACGTGATAATCATGCACACCGTGGCATAGGCGCCGACGGACAGAACGCCGAGCAGCTGGACGCCGAGCTGCGTGAAGGAACCGGTGTAAAAAAGTCCGGAGAGTCCGGCCGGGGCGTCGGGGTTGGCAAGCAGGCCGACCGCGATGGTGCCCCAGATGCCGTTGGCAAGATGCACGCCGACGGCGCCGACAGGGTCGTCGATATGGAGTTTAAGGTCTAAGAACTCAACCACTACCACAACGAGAATACCGGAAACGATACCGATGACGCTTGCGCCGAGCGCGTCAACCGCCGAGCAACCCGCCGTTACGCCGACGAGTCCTGCCAGCGAAGCGTTTAAACACATGGAAACGTCCGGCTTGCCGTTTTTCAGCCAGGTAAAGATCATACAGGTACAGGTCGCGACAGCAGGCGCGATGGTTGTCGTCAGGAAGATGGATGCAAGAGACGAGGTGTCCCAGGCTGCGGCGCCGTTAAAGCCGTACCAGCCGAACCAGAGGATAAAGCAGCCGAGCGCGCCAAGCGTGATGGAATGGCCGGGGATTGCGTGAACCTTGATGCTGCCGTCGGGGTTTTTCGTGTATTTGCCAAGACGGGGGCCGACGAAGATCGCGCCGACCAGCGCTGCGATACCGCCTACCATGTGGATTGCGCAGGAACCGGCAAAGTCATGGAAGCCCATCTGTACCAGCCAGCCGTTCGAGTTCCAGATCCATCCGGCCTCAATGGGGTAAATAACAAGGGAAATAACGCCGGAGTAAATGCAGTAGGCGCTGAACTTGGTGCGTTCCGCCATGGCGCCGGATACGATGGTAGCGGCCGTCGCGCAGAACACGAGGTTGAAGACGAAGGTGGAAGCGCCGGTGAATCCTTCGCCGGTGGAAGTAATCATTGCCTTAAACTGGGTAAAAATATCCAGATTCGGAATGCCGATCAGCCCGAATACATAATCTTCCGCCATCATTAGACTGAAGCCTAAAAGACAGAACACCACGGTGCCGATACAGAAGTCCATCAGGTTCTTCATGATAATGTTGCCCGCGTTTTTTGCACGAGTGAAGCCGGTTTCCACCATTGCAAAACCAGCCTGCATAAAGAATACCAATGCTGCGCCGATTAGATACCAAAATTCAATTGTCATAACGTTTGCCTCCAATAAAAAGTAATTAGAGTAAAAACTTTTTTATATAAAAAAGACAAAGGTGCCCAGTTCACACAGGCCCCTTTGCCTTCGTTTCAAAATTATTTAATCCAGATTGGTATATCCCATCAAAAATTCGTCGACCTCGCGTGCTACCGCGCGCCCTTCCGCAATTGCCCATACGACCAAAGACTGCCCTCTTCGCATGTCTCCCGCCGCAAAGACTTTCTCGGAACCGGTGGCATAGCGGCCTTCTTGGGTTTTGACATTGCTCCTGCCGTCGCGCTCGACCTGGAACGCGTCGGCCGCATAGTCTTGGGGCCCCAGGAAACCTGCCGCAATCAGCAGTAATTCCGCAGGAAGGATTTCTTCACTTCCGGGAATTTCCACCATATTCAAGCGTCCGGTTTCCGGATTCCGCACGGCGTCAAGCCGCACGGTTTTTACCGCTTTCAGCGCGCCCTGCTCGTCTGCGAGCAGTTCCTTGACGGTCGTTTGATAGATCCGCGGGTCTTTTCCAAATACGGCGATGGCCTCCTCTTGCCCGTAATCGGTTTTGAGGGTACGCGGCCATTCCGGCCAGGGATTCGACGCCGTACGGGTTTCCGGCGGCTTCGGCATCATCTCCAGTTGTACGACGGACGCACAACCGTGACGGATCGCCGTACCGACACAGTCGTTGCCGGTATCGCCGCCTCCGACGACGACGACGTGCTTTCCCGCAGCAGAGAGGTAACTGCCGTCTTCCAGTCCGGAGTCCAGCAGGCTCTTCGTCGTGGACTTTAAAAAATCGACCGCGAAGACAACGCCCGTACTGTCGCGTCCGGGGACATTCAAATCACGCGGCTTCTTCGCGCCGCAACACAGAATGACTGCGTCAAAATCCCGCAGCAGGTCTTCTGCCGGGATGTCCCGCCCAATATCCGCATTGGTGATAAACCGGACACCTTCGTCCGTCATCAACTGGATGCGGCGCAGGACCACGTCTTTCTCCAGTTTCATGTTGGGAATCCCATACATGAGGAGCCCGCCCGGCCGGTCGTCCCGTTCGTACACGGTTACTTCATGCCCGCGGTGATTGAGTTGATCTGCCGCAGCAAGTCCCGCAGGACCGGAGCCGACGACCGCAACCCGTTTACCGGTCCGTACAGCCGGAGGTTCCGGCTGTATCCGTCCTGAGGCATAGGCATCGTCGGAAATGGCCAGCTCATTTTCCCGTACAGTGACGGGATCGCCGTTTAACCCGCAGGTACAGGCTGCCTCACACAGCGCCGGGCAGACCCGCCCGGTGAATTCCGGAAAATTGTTCGTTTTGCGGAGCCTGTCAAATGCGTGTCCGGGATTTCCGAGATAGGTCATGTCGTTCCATTCCGGGATCAGGTTGTGCAGCGGACAACCCGTGAACGCACCGCCAATCGAAACACCCGATTGGCAAAACGGAACGCCGCAGTCCATACAGCGCGCGCCTTGCGCTCGGCGAAGTTCCTCTGACAGGCGTGGATGAAATTCGCGGAAATTCCGAATCCGCTCCAACGGGGAGACGGAAGGGTTTGTTTGTCGGTTATATTCCAGAAAACCGGTTGCTTTTCCCATAATTCCCCCTCCTTTAGTTCGCGGCGTTTGCGTAAAACGCGTCCATTTCCGCTTGTTCACGGGTTTCGCCCAGTTCTTCAAAATGCGCGATGCCTTGGAGCATACGCCGGTAATCAGTCGGCATCACCTTTTTGAAAGACGGCAGGTAACTTTGAAAATCTGCAAGGATTCGCTCGGCTACCGCAGAGCCGGTTGCTTTATAATGTTCTTCAATCAGCTCGCGCAGTTCGTCAATATCGCGGCTTTTTGTCACCAGTTCGATGGAAACCAGGTCTTTATTGACGCGGCGGTAAAAGTCGTGCGCTTCGTCCAAAACATACGCCACACCGCCGGACATGCCGGCCGCGAAGTTTCGGCCGGTAGGACCCAGTATGACGACGCGGCCGCCCGTCATATATTCACAGCCATGATCGCCTACGCCCTCGCAAACGGCGCTGGCGCCGGAATTCCGCACGCAGAAGCGTTCGCCCGCGATACCGCGGATAAAGGCACGGCCGCTGGTTGCACCATAGAGCGCAACATTTCCGATAATCACGTTTTCCTCAGCGGCAAAGCGGCTGTTTTTCGGCGGGTATACGATCAGGCAACCGCCGGACAGCCCTTTTCCGAAGTAATCGTTGCTGTCGCCTTCCAGTTCCAGCGTAAGCCCTTTTGGAATAAACGCACCGAAGGATTGCCCGCCGCCGCCGGTACAGCGAATGGTATAGGTGCCGTCCGGAAGAGAATTCCCATGCAATCTGGTGATTTCCGCGCCGAAGATGGTACCCAGAGTCCGGTCGGTGCTGGAAACCTGAAGTTCCAGATGCCCCGGTTTGCCCCGCTTGAGCTGCTTTTCCAGAGATTTTAACAACACGCGTTCATCAAGCGTCTGCGCAAGACCAAAGTCGTAGACGTCTTCCGGGCGGAATCGTTCCGCAACCGTATCGGACCCGGCCAGTACGCGGGAGAGATCCACGCTTGCCGCACGATGCGTCACCATATGTTCGCGCATACGCAGAAGATCGGTGCGTCCGACCAGTTCGTCGACCGTGCGGATACCAAGAGAGGCCATGATTTCACGGAGCTCCTCCGCGATGAACCGCATAAAATTCTCCACATACTCCGGCTTTCCGCGAAACCGTTTCCGCAGCTCCGGATTCTGGGTTGCAATGCCCACCGGGCAGGTGTCTTTGTTGCAGACACGCATCATCACACAGCCCATGGTAACGAGCGGCGCGGTTGCAAACCCGAATTCCTCCGCGCCCAGCATACAGGCGATGGCTACGTCGCGGCCGGACATCAATTTTCCGTCTGTTTCAAGCCGTACGCGGGAACGCAGCCCGTTTTGTACCAGCGTCTGATGCGTCTCGGAAAGACCGAGCTCCCACGGAAGACCCGCGTCGTGAATGGAAGTACGCGGCGCGGCGCCGGTACCGCCGTCATAACCGGAAATCAGGATCACCTGCGCGCCGGCCTTTGCAACGCCTGCCGCAATGGTGCCGACGCCCGCCTCGGAAACCAGTTTTACGGAAATCCGCGCGCGGCAATTGGCATTTTTCAAGTCGTAAATGAGTTGGGCCAGATCTTCAATCGAATAAATATCGTGGTGCGGGGGCGGGGAAATCAGGGAAACGCCCGGCGTCGAGTGACGGGTTTTGGCAATCCACGGATACACCTTTTTCCCCGGCAGATGACCGCCTTCACCCGGTTTTGCCCCCTGTGCCATTTTAATCTGAATTTCTTCCGCGCTGACAAGATACTCGCTCGTGACGCCAAAGCGTCCCGACGCCACCTGTTTAATGGCGGAACCGCGCTCTGTGCCAAGACGCTCGGGCATTTCGCCGCCCTCGCCGGAGTTGGAACGCCCACCCAAACGGTTCATTGCAATGGCCATACATTCATGCGCTTCCTGTGAGATGGAACCGTAGGACATGGCGCCGGTCTTAAAGCGCTTGACGATTTCGGAAACCGGCTCGACTTCCTCAATTGGGATTCCTCCGTCGGGGCTCTTGACAAAGTCAAGCAGACCACGCAGGGTATGCGGCTTTGTTTCATCGTCGACCATGGCGGTGTATTGCTTAAAAATTCCGTAATCACCCGATTGCACTGCCCGCTGCAGGGTGACGATGGTGAGCGGGTTATACATATGGTCTTCTTTGTCGGGACCGCTGCGCAATTGGTGCGCCCCCACGGTATCCAGCGTGGAATCGGTTCCCAGGCCCAGCGGATCAAATGCACGCGAATGACGCCATTCGACGCCCTCTGCAATTTCCTCGAGGCCGATTCCGCCGACGCGGCTGATGGTGTTGGTAAAATACCGGTCAATGACGTCGCCGCGGATGCCAATGGCCTCAAAAATTTGCGCGCTTTGATAGGATTGAATGGTGGAAATCCCCATCTTGGAGGCAATTTTGACGATGCCGTGCAAAACGGCGCTGTTATAGTCGTCGATGGCAACGTGCAGGTCTTTGTCAAGCAATCCTTTTTCGGAGAGCTCTGCAATGCACTCCTGCGCAAGATAAGGGTTGACAGCCCGTGCGCCGTAACCAAGCAGCGTTGCGAAATGGTGGACGCTGCGGGGCTCCGCGCTTTCCAAAATCACGGAAACCGCCGTGCGTTTCTTGGTGCGGATGAGATATTGTTCGAGCGCCGAAACCGCCAGGAGGGACGGAATGGCCACGTGGTTTTCGTCCACGCCGCGGTCTGACAGGATAATTACGTTTGCACCGTTTCGGTAAGCCCGGTCGCAGTGGACAAAGAGGTGATCGAGCGCCCGATCAAGCGGCGTATTCTTATAATAAAGCAGGGAAACGGTCTCCACCTGGAACCCCGGCTTTTTCATATCCCGAATTTTCATCAAATCCACACTGGTGAGAATGGGATTATGGATCTCAAGGACATTACAGTTGTCGGGGAGATCCTCAAGCAGGTTCCCGTCATCGCCGATATAAACGGTGGTATCCGTGACAATTTCCTCCCGGATGGCGTCGATCGGCGGGTTTGTCACCTGCGCAAACAGTTGCTTAAAATAATTGAAAAGTGGTTGATGCTTTTCCGAGAGAACGGCAAGCGGAATATCTGTCCCCATGGATGCGGTCGGTTCGCTGCCTGTCTGCGCCATCGGCAGAATCACGGACTTCACATCCTCGTATGTATAACCGAAAGCTTTGTAAAGCTGGTCTCTGCGCGTTTGGCTGTGCGTCTCCACACGCCGGTTGGGAATGGGGAGATCTTTTAACCGGACAAGCTCCTGATCCAGCCACTCTCCGTAGGGCTGGCTGGACGCATATCGCTCTTTCAGTTCGTCGTCATCTACCAGCGTTTTCCGGACAGTGTCCACAAGCAGCATTTTGCCCGGGCGCAGCCGAGATTTTTTCACGATGTGCGCCGGATCGATGTCCAAAACGCCGACTTCGGAGGCAAGGATCAACGTGCCGTGGTCGGTAATGGTATAACGCGCCGGACGCAGGCCGTTACGGTCGAGCACCGCGCCGACGATGTCGCCGTCGGAGAATAATACGGCCGCCGGGCCGTCCCACGGTTCCATCATGGTTGCATAATAGTGATACATATCGCGCTTGGCGCGGGACATATCCTCATTATTTGCCCAAGGCTCCGGAATGGTGAGCATCACGGCTTTTGGCAGATCCATGCCGCTGAACATGAAAAACTCCAACGCATTATCCAGCATAGCGGAGTCGGAACCGGAGGTCTCAACAACAGGAAGGATTTTATCCATATCGTTTGCAAGCAACGGGCTGTACATCGTTTCTTCCCGCGCGAGCATGCGGTCGATATTGCCGCGGATGGTATTGATTTCCCCGTTATGCAGGATCAGACGGTTGGGATGCGCACGCTCCCAACTGGGATTCGTGTTGGTAGAGAACCGGGAGTGGACCAGCGCGATTGCCGATTCGTAGTCATGATCTTGCAGGTCAGGATAAAAGCGCCGCAGCTGGTGTACCAAAAACATCCCCTTATAGACAATGGTACGGCTGGAAAGCGAGGGAACGTAGGTGTTGTCGTTCGACTGTTCAAAAACGCGCCGTACGACATAGAGCTTTCGGTCAAAGTCAAGGCCGCGGGGCGTATCATCCGGGCGCTTGATGAAGCATTGCATGATTTGCGGCATACAGCTGCGCGCTTTTTGCCCCAAAACATCAGGATCAACCGGTACGTGCCGCCAGCCCAAAAATTCCATGCCCTCTTTTGCCGTGATAATCTCCAGCATTTTCATGGCTTGGTTGCGCTTCAATACATCCTGCGGGAAGAAAAACATTCCCACGCCATAGTCGCGCTCTTCTCCAAGCGTTATCCCGGCTTCGCGCGCCGCTCGAGAAAAGAACCGATGGGAAATCTGCAATAGAATCCCGACGCCGTCGCCGGTTTCGCCTGTGGCGTCCCGGCCCGCCCGGTGTTCCAGCTTTTCTACGATTTTCAGTGCGTCGTCCACGGTCTGATAGGACTTTCTGCCCTGAATATCGACGACTGCGCCGATTCCGCACGCATCGTGCTCAAAACGCGGCTCATAGAGCCCGCGTTGCTCTCTATCCTTGCCGTACTCCGCTTTCACGGCGGCACCTCCTTACCTTCCTGGGAACTTAAAAAACCGGATCATTTGGCGCCCGGTCCAGCGCCGCGATCATCATCTTGGCCGTATCGACCATTTTCATCCCGTTGTCCATGCTCTGACGCTGCAGCATACGGTGCGCCTGTTCTTCCGTCAGATGCCCGTGTTCCATTAAGAGCTGTTTTGCACGGCGAATGAGAGATTCTTCCTCCGGCGTACGGCGTGGAAGCGCTTTCCGCAGAAGCCGTTCTTCCATTTGCAAGAGCATCCCCACCGACCCGCACAGCACACCGCCGTTGACAGGCGTCGGCAAAAGAAAAATCTCTTCGTTTTCGCACATGGCAAGCTGCACGGGTGTTGCGATGAGGAGCATTTGCGCTTCGTCATCCAAATTTTCGGCCAGTTCAAAGGCCGTCATATCCGAGAGTTTGAATCCGCAGACCACCACGCCGCCGCCCATGGTTTTGATGGAACGAATCACCTCGCCGCCGCTGCGGCAGGTGTATCCGACGGGGATATTGCCGGCGGCCAGCAGGTTGGTAATTTGCTGCCGGTTTTTTTCGCTTTCAAATGCGACGATCACCCTGTTCATGGCGGAATCAACCCTTTAAAAATAGACTTTTGTTTCTCCGTAATTAATACGCGATGATATATTTCCGGCATTCCCAGTCAGAGACCTGGGTACGGTATTCGTCCCATTCCTTTTGTTTGCCGGCAACATACTGCGTGAAGACATGCTCGCCAAGCGTCTGCCGCATCAGCGGATCCGCTTTTAAGGCGTCCAGCGCTTCCGCGAGTGTCCCCGGCAGGTTTTCAATGCCGGCGGCCATGCGTTCTGCGTCGTCCATGGCAAAGATGTTTGCCGTGATTTCCTCCGGCGGCGTCAGGCCGCGCTCAATGCCGTCGAGACCGGCGGCCAGGCAGACTGCCAGAGCAAGATAGGGATTGCAGGAGGGATCCGGGCACCGGAGTTCCACTCTGGTGCTTTGTCCGCGCGCTGCGGGGATCCGGATGAGCGCGCTGCGGTTGGACGCGGACCACGCGAGGTAACAGGGCGCTTCATATCCGGGAACCAGTCGCTTATAGGAGTTGACGAGCGGGTTTGTGATAGCCGCCATGCCTCTGACGTGGGCAAGCAGTCCGGCAATAAAGCTGTATGCTTCCCGGGAAAGACCGCGCGCGTCGGACGGATCATAAAAAACGTTCGTACCATTTTTGAAAAGCGACATATTGGTGTGCATACCGGAACCGTTTACGCCGTAAATCGGCTTCGGCATAAACGTGGCATGCAGCCCGTTTTTCTGCGCCAGCGTTTTCACCGCCAGCTTGAAGGTCATGATATTATCGGCGGAGGAAAGCGCCTCGCCGTATTTAAAATCAATTTCGTGCTGTCCGGCCGCCACTTCGTGGTGTGACGCCTCAATTTCAAAGCCCATGGCCTCCAGCGCCAGACAAATCTCTCGCCGCGTTCCCTCTCCGTGATCGAGCGGACCGAGATCGAAATAGCCGGCCTCGTCGTTGGTTTGCGTGGTGGGTTTTCCGTCGCCGTCCGTTTGGAAGAGGAAGAACTCACATTCCGGTCCGACATTGAATGCATATCCCAGATCGGCGGCCTTCTTTAACACGCGCTGTAAAACGCCGCGGGGATCACCGACAAAAGGCGTGCCGTCCGGATTATGCACGTCGCAGATGAAACGGGCAACTTTTCCGTACTGCGGACGCCAGGGGAGTACCTGGAAGCTGGAGAGATCCGGATAAAGGTATTGGTCGGACTCCTGAATGCGAACAAATCCTTCAATGGAACTGCCGTCTATCATAATTTGATTATTGACGGCCTTTTCAATCTGCGATTTGGTGATCGCTACGTTTTTCAACTGCCCGAATATATCTGTAAACTGCATCCGGATGAATTCAATATCCTGTTCCTTCACCAGTCGGATGATATCTTCCTTCGTATACTTTGCCATACATTCCGCTCCTTTCGGTCGTTTGCGCCGTGATAAAAGAAAAAAGAGCAAAACACGCCCGGTTTTCCCCGGAGAACGTCTTTGCTCTTCGTCATGGCTGTATTATACTATGCAGAAAAATGCGTTGTCAACAGAAAAATGCAGGAGATTGAAACTTTTGTTGCACATTACAAAAGCACGCGGCGTGTATTCTTCTCTTTTATGCAGATTTTTGAAGGATATCCGTCAAAATCTCGCAGGAGTGAAGCGGAGCCTAGTTTTGGGAACCGGCAAGCCGGGCGAGTGTTTTGAAATCGCCGTATAGATCCTGGTAGAGCTTTTTGTGGAGCGCATAATACCCCTCGTAGGCGCGATGTACCGCCGGATCAGGGCAGTGCGTCTCATTTTTCTGCACAAGCGCCGCACAGGCCTCTTCCACGGAGGCATACTCTCCCGCGGCGACTCCGGCGAGGATGGCGACCCCGAGCGCCGCGCCGCCTTCCGCGGCCTGTACGGTACTGACCGGGCAGCCGTAAATGTCCGCAAGCATCTGCCGCCACAGCGCGCTTTTCCCGCCGCCGCCGCAGACGCGCATGTCGCGGGGCGCGCAGCCCAGCTCCTGATAGACATCCAGGCATTCGCGCAGGCAGAAGCTTACGCCCTCCATAACAGCGCGGATCATGTGCGGGCGGCCGTGGATGGCGGATAATCCGAAAAATACGCCGCGGCAGTCCGCGTCCGTATGCGGCGAGCGTTCGCCCAGGAGGTAGGGCAGGAACAAAAGCCCTTCACTGCCCGGCGCCACGCCGGCGGCCAAGTCGTCCATAAAGGCAAAGGCGTCACGGCCCAGCGCGCGCGCCTCTTCAATTTCCGTGCCGCACACCACGTCGCGCAGCCACTTGAGGGAGTACCCCGCTGCCTGTACGCAGCCCATCATCATCCATTTCCCCGGCGCCGCCGCGCACAGACAGTTCACGCGGCCCTCGTAGTCCGGCCGTACCCGTTCCGTGAGCAGGTACGGCACGCCGGAGGTGCCGATGGTAGTAAAGGCAAGGCCGTCTGTCATGGCGCCCATGCCCACACCTGCGGCAGGATTGTCTCCGGCGCCGCCGGCCACGATGGTACCGGGCAGAAGGCCCGTCCGTTCCGCAGCCTCCCGGGAAATGACGCCGGTGACCTCCGGCGATTCATGCATCCGGGGGAGCTTTTCCCGGTCGATGCCGAGCGCTTTCAGCAGTTCGTCCGACCAATCACGGCGGCGGATGTCAAGCAGCTGCAGCCCGGACGCATCCGACACCTCCGTGGCGTATTCGCCCGTCAGGCGGTAACGTACATAATCCTTCGGCGCCAGGATCTGCGCGGCGCGCTCATAAATGTCCGGCTGGTGGTTTTTCACCCAGAGGATTTTCGCCGCGCCAAGCCCCGGAATGGCACGGTTGCCCGTCAGTTCCACAACGCGGCGTTCGCCCACCCGGCGGTTCATTTCTTCCACTTCCTCCGTAGCGCGTAGGTCGCACCAGAGAATGGCGGGACGCAAAACGCGCCCATCGCGGTCGGTTATGACATGGCCGTTCATCTGGCCGGAAAGCCCCACGCCGCGTACTTCCCGCGCCGGGACGCCGCTTTCCGACAAGACGGCCCGGATGCCGTCTGCCGTGGCATTCCACCAGTCCTCCGGATTCTGCTCCGCCCACGCGCTGCGCGGACAGTGCATGGGATAGGAAATGGTGTGCGAGGCCAGTGCCTTCCCGGCCAGGTCGAAAAGCACGGTTTTGGTGGCGGAGGTGCCGATGTCGATACCCAGCAACATGATTCTCAATCCTTTCAAAAAAACAGCTTTACTTTTCTTTATCTATGGTGTATTGTAATCAAAGATATGAAGGTTGCGGCAAGCGGCCGCGATTGATTTTATAGGGAAAAGGGAGAGTTTTGTATGTCTGTCATTACGATTGTCGGCTCCGGCGTCATGGGTTCGGCCATGTGCTGGCCTGCCCGCGATAACGGGCACGAAGTGCGTCTTGTCGGGACGCATCTGGACCGGGAAATTATTGACGCCGCACAGAAAACCGGAGAACATATCAAATTAAAACGCCGTCTGCCGGAGGGTGTGCGCTGCTACCAGATCGAAGAGCTGGAGACGGCGCTTTCGGGCGCGGATCTTGTCATCAGCGGCGTGTCAAGTTTTGGCGCGAAGTGGTTTGAGGAGACTGTCGTGCCGAAGCTGCCGGATGGTATGGCGGTGCTTTCCGTTACAAAGGGTCTGGAAGAACAGGCAGACGGTACGCTGCTGCCGTTCCCGACCGCTATGGCAAGCCGTCTGCCAAAGGGCCGGCGGATTTCCTTCCATGCCATCGGCGGGCCGTGTCTGTGTTACGAGCTCTGCGACCGGTTTGACACCACCATCGCGTTCTGCGGATCGGACCGCGAGCTGCTGGAAAAACTGCGCGAGCTGCTGGAAACCGCGCATTATCACGTCTGCATTACGACGGATGTTGCCGGTGTGGAGTGCGCCGTCGCAATGAAAAACGGATTTGCGCTGGGCGTTGCGCTGGCCATTGGGCAGAAGCAGGCGGCGGGGATCGAGAACTTAAACCCCGAATCCGCGCTTTTTGGCGAGGCGACGCGCGAAACGCTGCGTCTGATCCGTCTCATGGGCGGCGAAGAGGAGAGCATCTGCTACTTCGCCGGGGACCTTTACGTCACGGTGTATGCCGGACGTTCCCGCCGTTTGGGCGAACTGCTGGGCCGCGGGCTGGATATTGATGAGGCAAAAGCGCGCTTAAACGGCGTGACGCTGGAGTCCGCCGCGGTGGACGTCACCGTTGCGCACGCGCTGCGCCGCATGGCGGAGGACGGCCGCGCCAATCCCGCAGATTTCCCGCTTTTGATGCATATTGATGAGTTGCTGTCGCAACATGCCAAATTGAATATTCCATGGCATGCCATGGCCCGGAACGCATAGACCGTGTCCTTGTTATTTTATCATAAACTAGAAAAATTCCATAGAGGCAAACCGCAATTTTTTCAGCCAACCCGTCTGAATAGATGATATCCAGGAGGATGAGAACTTGAAACTTCGAAAAATCAGATTTCATTCGCCCTTTGCCTCCTTGTACGCAGAGGCGCGGTTGCTTCCTGATATTCAGAGAAGCCTGCTGTTTTTGCTGTTCAGCAACATTTTTGGTAATATGCATGCAATCATCTGCGGCAGCGGTACGACGTCGATGATTCAGCTTTCCAATTTCCTGGGCGCCGGTGATTTTGAATACGGCCTTATTACCGGTATCCCGCTTGCCGCGGCGTTTTTGCAGATCCCGTTTTCCATCATTGTCAACCGTACGCAGAGACGAAAGAAATATCTGCTTACTTTTGGGCTTTTTTCGCGTGTTTTATGGCTGCTCTTCGGCCTGGTTCCGTTTTTTATTCCGGCGGATCCGGATTGGCTCCGGCTTTGGACGGTTATTTTCCTTCTGGGCATTTCGTCCTGCTGCGGGTCTTTTATCAATGTCTGCTGGATGCCGTGGATGGCGGATTTAATGCCCATTGGAATCCGCGGACGCTGGATCTCCCGGCGTGACTGCATCAACTCCGTATTCGGCGTGGTGCTGGGGTTGATTGTCGCGCAAATCTTGGATACCGTGGACGGCCCGATCAAGTACACCGTCATCTTCCTGATGGGCGGTACGTTCGGCGTGGTGGATATGTTGTGCTATATTTTTATCAAAGAGGTGTATTCCACGCCGCCTGTAAAGATGAATATCATTCAGTCTATGAAACGCGTCGTTCACGACAAACCGTTTGTGCGGTTTACGGTGTTCTGGGCTGCCTGGTGTTTCACCTCCAACATGAGCGGGATGTATATCTCGCGCTACGCCATGAACGAAATGGGCATGTCCAATATGAACGTCACGATTTACGGAACGATTACGGCGTCGCTCATTACGATTTTCGTGATTTCGCACTGGGGCAAATTCCTGGACCGTTACGGCTGTAAGCCGATCATGCTGGTTTCCGGTCTGGTTGCCGCGCTGACGCAGGGATTTTTCCTGTTTATGCGGTACGGCGACTTGTGGCAGATGTTTGTCCATAACTTTATCGGCGCGGCCTTCTGGAGCGCGTCGAACCTCGCGGCAACGACGATGCAGCTTTCCTATTCTCCTAACGAGGGCAGGCCGTCCTATCTGGCGTTTTTCTCGTGCATCACCTCGTTCTGCGGGTCCTTTGCTGGCGTTTTGGTCGGCGGCGCCGCGCTGGACTGGATGCAGTCGATCGGCATCTCCGGAAATACGGGCTTTGACCGCTATAAAATCCTGATTGCGGTTGCCATCACGTTGCGTTTCCTGGTTGTTGTGCTGCTGGTGCCTAAGATGGACAATGACCGCGAGGCGACAACGCGTGATATGCTGCGCGATTTCGGACGCTATGTCTCCTTGCTGCCGCGGCGTCTGCGTTATCTCGTCCGGCGGTATTGAGGTTCGTGTGCCTTTTTCCAGGCGCCGCAGGTGTTTCGAACACGGCGGCGCCTGGTTTATCTTCCGTATTTATCGATTTTCGATAAATACATATTGACATTCGAGATGTCTTGTGCTAGAATCTTGGTAAATCAGAAGGAAAGAGAGGTCCTTTTCCGTGAAACAGCCTGCACTTGCTCTGTGCCTGAAAATCTGTACGGTCGCCATTGCGCTTGTCGCGGCGGTCGTCCTGTACCACATCCTGCCCGCCGGGGTGGATGCCTGCCTGGCGGAGGTGCCTGCCTCCTATGCCTGGCTGCGGACTCCCAGCAAGGTGATAATTCTGCTGTCTTCCCTGCCCTGTGCCGTGGCGCTGGTTGCTTTTTTCCTGATTTGCCGCGAGATCGGCCGCGACAACTCCTTTTGCCGGAAGAATGTACGGCGTTTGATTTTGATTGCCGCCTGCGCGATTGCCGGTGTGCTCTTTTGCACGGCGGAGTTTCTGCTGCTGTTTTCCGCGGGTGCGCTGCATCCGGGCATCGCGCTGTTGTGCATTGCCATTTCGCTCTTTGGCGTAACCATTGCGGCTGCGGCGGCTATCCTCTCCCACCTTGTGGAGAAGGCGTGCGTGCTGCGGGAAGAACAGGATTTGACGATTTAAGGAGGGCGGTATGTCGATACGAATCAATTTGGATGTCATGCTGGCCCGCCGCAAGATGAGCGTGACGGAGCTTTCCGCCCGGGTTGGACTGACGATGGCAAATCTCTCCGTTTTGAAGAACGGCCGCGCGCGCGCCATCCGCCTGGAAACACTCGACCGGATCTGCCGGGCACTGGATTGTCAACCCGGCGACATTTTGGAATATACGCCTGATAAAGAAACGCCCGGCGATTGATGCCGGGCGCTTTTTTGTGGTATACTGTTCTTATTCCAGGGATGAGGTGCTTTTTATGGAGTATCAGGAAATTCTTGCTCATGTAGACCACACGCTGCTGGCGCCGGACGCCACGCGCGAGGATATCTGTGCGCTCTGCGACGACGCGATCCGGTATCGGACCGCAAGCGTCTGCATTCCGCCGGTTTATGTGCGCCTGGCGCACGAATGTTGTGCCGGACGTATGGCGGTTTGTACGGTGATCGGTTTCCCGAATGGGTACGCGACTTCTGCGGTAAAAGCGTTTGAAACGCGCGACGCCGTGGAAAACGGCGCGGATGAAATTGATATGGTGATCCCTGTCGGCGCGGTGAAGGACGGCGACTGGGATGCGGTCGCGGCGGATATTCGCGCGGTTCGCGCCGCGTGTGAAGGAAAGATTTTAAAGGTCATCATCGAGACCTGCCTGCTTACGGACGCGGAAAAAATCCGGCTCTGCGGTATTGTTGGCGATTGCGGCGCGGAGTATATCAAAACGTCTACCGGGTTTTCCCGCGGTGGCGCGACTTTCGACGATGTGCGGCTGATGGCTGTGCATGTCCCGGCCGGACTTCGCATCAAGGCGGCAGGCGGGATCTCGTCGCTTGCGGAAGCCGAGCAATTCCTCGCACTTGGCGCGGACCGCCTGGGTACCAGCCGGATCGTGAAAATTTTGAAAGGCCGTGACCTGTAAAATGGCAATTCATCGTGTTTTTGTTTTGATTCTGGACAGTTTCGGCATCGGCGCCGCACCGGATGCGGCTGATTTCGGAGACGAAGGCGCCAATACGCTTGCCTCCTGTGCCGCGTCGCCGGCGCTGGACATCCCCAATCTGCGCCGTTTGGGGCTTGGAAATATCGACGGGGTGACTTGTCTGGACCGGGAGACGCGCCCGGAGGGTGCGTTTGCACGTTTGCAGGAGCTCTCGCGCGGAAAAGATACCACCGTCGGCCACTGGGAATTGGCTGGCCTGATCTCTCCGCGCCCGCTGCCGACCTATCCGGACGGGTTCCCGCCGGAGGTTATTCGGGAATTTGAGCGCCGTACGGGCCGCGGGGTGCTCTGCAACCGTCCGTATTCCGGGACGCAGGTCATTCTGGATTATGGCCGGGAACAGATCGAAACCGGGAAACTGATTGTCTATACCTCTGCCGACAGTGTGTTTCAAATTGCCGCGCATGAGACGTATATTGGGCTTGCGGAACTGTATCGCTGCTGTCGTATCGCGCGGGAACTGCTCCAGGGAGAGCACGGTGTTGGCCGCGTAATTGCGCGGCCGTATGTCGGAGAGTATCCGAATTTCACGCGGACGGCGAACCGTCATGATTTCTCCCTTGTCCCGCCGGGCCCCACGATGCCGCGAGCCCTTGCGGCGGCGGGCTTTGACGTGCTCGGCGTAGGCAAAATTTCAGATATTTTCGCAGGCGATGGGATTACCGAAACGTACCCCATTATCTCCAATGACGACGGCATGGAGAGAACCCTTGCGCTTGCGGAAAAAGAGTTTCACGGCCTCTGTTTTGTCAATCTGGTGGATTTTGACAGCCGGTATGGACATCGCCGCGATCGGGACGGCTATGCCGCGGCGCTCTCGTCGTTTGACCGCGCGCTGGGCAGGCTGCTGCCCCGCCTCCGGGCGGATGACCTGCTGCTGATTTCCGCCGACCATGGCTGTGATCCGGGGTTTACCGGTACGGATCATACTCGCGAATACGTCCCTCTCCTTGCGTTCGGCAACGCCGTACGCGCGGGCGTGAACTTTGGCACGCGCGCGTTTTCCGATTTGGGCGCTACGGTGCTGGACCTTTTCGGTGTGGAGGGCGGCATCGCGGGCAAAAGTTTTGCCGCGGAGTTGCTGCGGTGACAGAAAGAAAGGAGAAAAAGGAAAATGGATGAAAAACGTCTGTTTTCTCAGGCGCTTGCCGCGCGTGCGCGTGCCTATACGCCGTATTCGCACTTTGCCGTCGGCGCGGCGCTGCTGTGCGCCGATGGCACGGTGTATACCGGCTGCAACATTGAAAATGCGGCGTTTACACCGACGGTCTGCGCCGAACGCGTTGCGTTTTTCAAGGCTGTTTCAGATGGACACCGCGATTTTGCGGCGATTGCCGTGGCCGGTGCGCCGGAAGGTACTGCGCCGGACAGCCTCTGCGCGCCGTGCGGCGTCTGCCGTCAGGTGATGGCGGAATTCTGCCGTGTGGAGTCATTCCGCGTCCTGTTGGGGACAACGCCGGAGGATATGCGCGCGTATACGCTCGCGGACTTGCTCCCCCTTGCCTTCTCCGGGGATATGCTGTAAACTTGCGGCCTGACGGCGAGCAAACTTCTTGGATAATCTTCCTATTATCGCTAACGGTATATCGATATCGGCATATCGATATACCGTTTTTACAGTTTGCAAAGCGTCGTTTTTATGATATGATAAGGACGTAGAAACGACGGGATTTTCCGTCGGAAATCCGGTGAAAAGTTCTAGGAGGAATAGAATTATGAAACTGACTGTTTGCATTGGTAGTTCTTGCCATTTGAAGGGGTCCCGCCAGGTTGTGGAGACCTTGCAGCGTCTGATTGCGGAGCACAATCTGGGCGAGAAAGTGGATTTGGGCGGTACGTTCTGTCTGGGCAAGTGCCAGATGGGCGTTTGCGCGACGCTTGACGGCCGTGAATTCTCCCTCTCTCCCGAGACGACGGAGGAGTTTTTCAATACGGAAATCCTTCCCAAGGTGTAATTTTGCGCTAGACCGTACCCGGGGCTTTTGAAATTATTACGAAGCGAGGCGGTTGTTGATGGCTGAATTTCTGAGGCTGAAAAAATCAAATTGTAAAAACTGTTATAAATGTATCCGGAATTGCCCTGTCAAGTCGATCCGGTTCTCCGACGGACAGGCCAATATTGCAAGCGACGAGTGTATTCTCTGCGGCCAGTGTTTTGTCGTCTGCCCGCAGAACGCAAAGGAAATTGTCAGCGATGTGGACCGCGTGAAAGCCATGTTGGCCGGCCCCGCGCCGGTTGTCGCAAGCGTCGCGCCGTCTTTTATCGCAAATTACGCGGGAGTTGGCATCGCCGGTCTTGAGGCGGCGCTGAAAAAATTGGGGTTTGCCGCGGCGGAGGAAACGGCGCGCGGCGCTACCATGGTGAAGAAGGAATATGAACGCCTGCTTGCCGAAGAGCATCGCGATATCCTGATTTCTTCCTGCTGTCACAGCATCAATCTGCTGATTCAGAAATATTTCCCGAATGAATTGAAGTATCTGGCGGATGTTCTCTCTCCGATGCAGGCGCATTGTACGGACATCAAGCGCCGTATGCCGAATGCAAAGACGGTGTTCATTGGGCCGTGTGTGGCGAAAAAGGACGAAGCTGCTTCTTATCCGGGCATTACGGACGCCGTTTTGACCTTTGAGGAACTGACCGGCTGGTTTGCGGAGTCCGGCATCGTGCTGGAAGCAAATTGCGATGATACCGCGGAAAGCCGTGCGCGCCTGTTCCCGACAACGGGAGGAATCCTGAAAACCATGAATTGCGACCAGCCCGACTATACCTATCTTGCCATTGACGGCGTGGAGAATTGTATTGCGGCGCTGCGCGATATCGAAAACGGCGAACTGCACAACTGTTTCATTGAAATGTCTGCGTGCGTCGGCAGCTGCGTCGGCGGCCCGGTTATGGAAAAATACCATCGCTCGCCGGTGCGCGACTATAAGTCTGTGGTGTCCTACGCGGGACCGGACGATTTCCGTGAGGAAATCCTCCCGGGCGGCGGAATGCGGAAGAATATGCCGTTCATCGGACAGCGTCATGATATGCCCAGCGAGATTGAAATTGCCGCGATCCTGAAAAAGATGGGCAAGACCCGCCCCGAGCAGGAACTCAACTGCGGAACCTGCGGATATAATACCTGCCGTGAAAAGGCGATTGCCGTGTACCAGGGCAAGGCCGACCTCTCCATGTGCCTGCCGTTTTTGAAGGAGAAGGCGGAGAGCTTCTCCGATAATATCATTAATAATACGCCGAACGCGATTATCGTGCTGAACGAGGATTTGGAGGTTCAGCAAATCAACCGTGCCGCGCTGGATATCATGCGGATTCGCAGCGCGTCGGACGTTTTGGGCGAGGGCGTCATCCGCATTCTGGATCCCAAGGATTTCCTGACTGTCAAAAATACGGGACGCGCTATCCACGACCGCCGTACCTATCTGGCGGAGTATAAGACCTATGTCGACCAGAGCATTATCTATGACCGCGAATACCACATCCTGATCTGCATCATGCGCGACGTGACCACCGAAGAGAATGCGCGCGAGCGCAGGGAGACGCTCAGCCGTCAGACCATCGAGACGGCCGACCGCGTTGTCGACAAGCAGATGCGGATTGTACAAGAAATCGCCTCCCTGCTGGGCGAAACCGCCGCGGAGACCAAGATTGCACTGACAAAGCTGAAGGAGTCGATCGGAGATGAATGATCTTTGTACGGATATCGGTTACCGCAGCTTGAATCACGACGGCGAACAGCTTTGCGGCGACCATATTGACATTGTGGAGCAGGATGACGATTCCATTGTCGTCGTTCTGGCTGACGGCCTTGGCAGCGGCGTCAAGGCAAGCATCCTTTCAACGCTTACTTCCAAGATCATTTCCACCATGATGGCAGCCGGCATGAACATTGAGGACTGCGTTTCCACCATTGCGGCAACGCTCCCGGTCTGTTCCGTGCGCGGCGTCGCGTACTCCACCTTTACGATCCTGCGCTTCGTGCAGAATCGGGAGGCGGAGATCATCCAATACGACAACCCCCACGTGATTCTGCTGCGTGACGGGCAGAATTATGAGTATCCCCGGACTGTGACCAATATTGACGGGAAGGAAATCTACTCCTCCCGTATTACGCTCCGGGAAAACGATATTTTCATTGCCATGAGCGACGGCTGTATCCATGCCGGCGTCGGGATGAAGCTGAACTTCGGCTGGGAACGGAAAGACATCATCCACTTTATGGAATCATTTGCCGGCGTCGGATTCACGGCGAAAACGCTGGATACCATCCTGCTGGATGAATGCAACAAGCTCTATGACGGGCACCCCGGCGACGATACGACCGCCTGCGTGGTGCGGATCCGCCGCAGAGAGCCGATGAACCTGTTGATTGGTCCGCCGTCCAATCCTGCCGACTGTTCCAAGATGATGTCGCTGTTCTTCTCAAAAGAGGGCAAACATATTGTCTGCGGCGGTACGACGTCGACCATCGCGGCGGATTTTTTACATAAACCGCTTGTGCCGACGGTGGATTACCCGGACCCGGAAGTCCCGCCGATCGCGCGGATCGAAGGCGTGGATCTTGTGACGGAGGGTGTTATCACCATCAATAAAGTGCTGAAATATGCTCAGGATTATCTGGCGGATAACGAATCCTATGAGCAGTGGAGCTATAAAAAGGACGGCGCCTCGCAGATTGCGCGCCTGCTCTTTGAAGAGGCAACGGATATAAACTTTTATGTCGGCCGTGCTGTCAACCCCGCACATCAAAACCCAAATCTCCCGATTAATTTTAATATTAAAATGCGGCTTGTGGACGAACTTTCCACCTGCTTGAAACAGATGGGCAAGCGAATCAAGGTCAGTTACTTTTAAGGAGTGGAACGATGCGGAAGTTTGATACAAAAGTACAATATTTAAAATATAAAGTCCTGCGGGAGGTCGCGCGGTTCGCCTGGAACGACACTCTGCTCGAGCATGTGCTGGACATTCCGGAAATTATTGTCCCGGGCAAGGAACCGACGATGCGCTGCTGCGTTTATAAAGAACGCGCGATCCTGGGCGAGCGTGTGAAGCTGGCCATGGGCGGCGACAAGACGAACCCGAATGTCATCGAAGTGATTGACATTGCCTGCGACGAGTGCCCGGTCGGCGGTTATGAGGTGACGGATGCCTGCCGCGGCTGTTTGGCCCACCGCTGTGAGGACGTTTGCAAACGCGGCGCGATCACCTTTGACCGGTATCAGAAGGCGCATATCGACAAGTCCAAGTGCGTGGAGTGCGGCCAGTGCGCCAAGGTCTGTCCGTACAGCGCCATTGCCAACCATAAGCGCCCCTGTGAAAACGCCTGTAAGGTCAAGGCAATCGCGATGAATAACGATAAGGCCGCGAAAATCGATAATGACAAGTGTATTTCCTGCGGCGCGTGCGTATATCAGTGCCCCTTCGGTGCGATCAGCGATAAATCGTATATCATCAACGTGATTGATATTTTAAAGAAGAGCAAAAATAACGAGAACTACAAAGTATACGCCGTGGTTGCGCCGTCGATTTCCAGCCAGTTCACCTATGCGAAACTGGGCCAGGTGATTACCGGCATCAAACGGCTCGGATTCTTCACAGTTGTCGAAGCTGCGCTGGGCGCGGATATGGTGGCGGATGCAGAGAGTGAGGAACTCGTGGAAAAGGGGTTTTTGACCAGTTCCTGCTGCCCAGCGTTTGTGGATTATATTAAAAAGCAGTTCCCGACACTGGTGGAGCATATTTCGCACAACCTCTCCCCGATGGCGGCTATTGCCAAGTATATCAAGGAGAGTTCGCCCGGTGCGAAGGTCATCTTTATCGGCCCGTGTACGGCAAAAAAGATGGAATTCCGGGATGAACGTGTGCGCCCGTATATTGACTGCGTGATTACGTTTGAAGAATTGCAGGCGCTCTTTGACAGCCGGGACTTTGACCTGGAGACCTTCGAGGAGGATGTGCTGGATAACGCCTCCTACTTCGGCCGTATTTTTGCCCGGAGCGGCGGCCTGGCCGACGCGGTGCGGGAGGCCTTGAAAGAACATGGGCGCGAGGACTTCGATTACCGTCCCGTTGCCTGCGATGGAATTGAGGCGTGCCGTGCGGCGCTTTTGAAGGCCGGAAAGAATGTCCTGCCCGGCAACTTTATCGAGGGTATGGCCTGTATGGGCGGCTGTATCGGCGGCGCCGGATGCCTGACGCATGGCGAAAAGAACAAGGCGGAAGTCGATAAATATGGACGTGAGGCAATGGAAAAAACAATTGCCGACGCGATTGGAGTTTTGCGCTGACGCGTTTCCTCAAAATAACAAGCCAATGTTTTCCGGACGGTGCACCTTTAAGAAAGGCGCGCCGTCCGGCTTTTTTGTGGCATCCAGGCCCCCCTCAGTTTGTTTTGCCGGACCCCCCGGCACTATTTTACCGGGGGAAATGCGGTGAGTCTGGATGCAATTGTTTTTTGAGAAAATATTTGCGCCTTGAAACTTTTTGACGTTTTCTACGTCCATTTAAATGAGGGGATTGTGGATAAAAACCAGATTTTTTTGCCAAAACATTCGGGGTTTCACAAAACAGTTTGTGCATTATGGCAAATTTCGGTAGACAAAACGGGGACATTCTGTTATACTGGAAATGGAAGACCAACTGCGTGTTCCCGGGAATATCCGGGAATACGACGGGGGGTTCTCCGGCGTTTTTCCGCCGTCTGTGCAAAGATTGCGTTCCCATGTGAGACGCACGGCTTCCGTAAACGGAAGGCGCCTGCGGCGGATTCCTTTCCCTCTCCCGCGCGGTTATCGAGGGCCGGCGGGTTGATATACAGTTTAAGTAATGCAGAGTAAAGGAGAGATTACGATGAAAGTAAGAAAACTTGTTTCGTTTTTCCTGGCAGTATTCATGCTGGCGACTCTGTTGCCTGTGTCGGCGCTGGCTATAGGGCCGGGGGAGGAAGAAGGCGGCGTTTTGGGGCCGGTGCTGAGAGGTACCCCCATTGAAAGTACGCAGATTACGCTGGATCCGCCGCAGCCGGGCGAGGATTTGCCGAATAGCGCCACGGCGACAGATGACGTTATGGTTTCGTCGGAAGTCCTTTGGAAAGTGGGAGATACCGAGGCAACCGGCGCGGCGAAGTATGCTACGGTTTACACGGTCGAGCTGACGCTTGCCCCCACACAGGCAGACGCTACGTTTGATACAAATTTTGCCGCCACACTTCCGTACGGATTTACAGACGTGAAAAAAGAGGTGGGAACGGATTCTAAGTCTGCGACGGTGACGGCGACGTATGAGACGTCGAAGGCGCCTACCCCGGTTGTAAATGCCGGGAACATCACTGTCCCCAATACCGGACTTTCGAGTACGTATACTTTTATGGTGTCCGGCCTGCTTGATCCGGCGGACTATCCGGGCAGCGACCTGACCTACACGGTGACGGAGAAAGAGGATCCCGACGAGATTCTGACGCTCACTCCCCAGACCCCGACTTCGCTTAAAGAGTCTAATACGATTTCCTATGTGGTCGAGGCAAATGCGGAGAACGCGCCGCAGAAGTCTGCAACGTTTACAATTTCCTTCAGTGCGGTCAATCCCGACGGTCATGCCTACCGCTTGCTGCCTGAACCTGTGCCGGTTACGGTTACACTGAAAGCGGGAGACCCCAATGCCGCGATTACGATCGGCAGCGTAACCCCGGCGGATGATCCTATTGAAGTCGCGCCTGGGTATGGGCCTTTTGATCTGACTGTGACGGCGTCGGCGGCGGACTCGGCTGCGCTTCAGTACGCGTGGACGTCGGATCCGGCAATTGCCGCCGCGTCTTCGAAGAATGTGTTCTCTGTCCCGGCAGGGCTTGCACCCGGGCTCTATGAGATTCGCTGCCAGGTGACGTCTGATACGAATCCGACGGGTGCTGCGCATACGTTCCGGATTCAGGTGGCGTCCCCCAACGTTGTCCTTGTTCCCCAGGTAAAGGACCCGGTTTATAACGGCACTGCGCAGGCGCCGGAGGTCCCTGCGTCGGAGAAGTATACCGTGACGGTTACGCCGCAGACCGATGTAAAGACAAACGGCGGCTATGAACTTACGCTTTCTCTGAAAGATAAAACGGCGGACGTCTGGCTGCTTGCCGATGGGTCGACAACTACGGACGATCAGGTGCTGCGCTGGAACATTGCGCCGAAGCCTTTGAAGGTGTATGGAGTCAAAGCCACCGATAAAGTTTACGACGCCAGTACGTCCATTCGCATTACGGCGGGCGAACTTATCTTCCAGGAAGACGGCAATGTCGCCTATGCCGCCGTACAGGGCGATCAGATTGCCTTAAATAGCCGTTATCGTTCCGCGCATACGACCAACGCAAATGCCGGCGCGGGAAAAGCGGTGGTGGTCAGCGGCTTTACTCTGGAGGGCGCGGATGCGGCGAACTATACGCTGCTCCAGCCGGATGATGTTGTGGTGACGGTTTATCGCGCGACGCCGGGAATTACGCTGAGCAACTATACGGCGGCGTATACCGGCTTGCCGATCCAGATGGTGCGTCCGGTAGTGACGGGCGTCCCCGGCGGCACGATGCCGTCCGGCTTCATTTCCTATACGTATTATACCGACATGGCCTGTTCGAAGCTGACTTCGCGGGCGGACGGCGCGATGTATGCCGGCAGTGCGCCGAGCGCGCCGGGTACTTATTATGTCGTGGCTCATATCTTGGCGGATGGCAACTATACTTCCGCGTATGCCTACGCGGCGGTGATGAAGATCGTCACGGACTTCAACGTGAATTTTGATATTGCGGCGACGTCGAATCGCGGCGGCAGCATTTCCCCGTCCGGTACGGTGAAAGTTGCGTCCGGCGGCAGCAAAACCTTTACGTTCCGCCCGAAGGACGGGTATGAACTGGTCGACGTTCTGGTCGACGGCGAGAGCATCGGTGTGGTCGAGTCCTATACGTTCCGCGATGTGAAGGCGGATCATACGATCAAGGCGATCTTTACTTCCGAGGAAGAAGAGGAACCGGTTCCGCCGGTCTGGCAGAACCCGTTTGACGATGTGTCGCGCGGCGACTGGTTCTATGCTTCTGTGGAATATGCGGTATCGAATGGTCTGATGGAGGGCGTGTCCAAAACGGACTTCGGCCCGAACGCGCCGACGACCCGCGCCGAAGTGGTGTTGATCCTGTGGCGTCTTGCTGGCAAGCCGGCTCCTGAGACTACGGCGCAGTTTGATGATCTGACGAAGGATTGGTACCGCGACGCAATTGCCTGGGCGACGGAGGAAGGCATTGCCGAAGGCGTCGGGCAGGGCCGCTTTGCCCCGGAGGAAACCATCACGCGCGAACAGCTGGTCACGATGCTGTACCGTTATGCCCGGTATCAGGCGTATGACGTCTCCGCGTCGGCAAACCTGAACCGGTTTGCGGATAGTGACGCGGTGTCCGGATTCGCGGCGAACGCGATGCGCTGGGCGGTATCTGAGAATATCATTCTGGGTAAGGAAAGCGGGCGTCTTGACCCGCAGGGTGCCGCGACCCGTGCCGAGATTGCCGCGGTCTTTGAGCGGTTTGTGAAAACGGTTGTGATTTGAGAAAGGAGGGCGTCCGGTTTTCCGGACGCCCTCCTTTTGTGACTACGTGCAGCGGGCGGAAGGGAACCCCTTTCGCCCGTTTTTTTTGCGCTGAGGAAAATGACCTGCCGTCCGCGATTCCAGTTTGGATGTGTATTGCGGTAAATTGCTGTAAGTTTTGAGCAAATTGCACGAATTCCATTGCCGGAAGACCAGAAAAATGCTATACTATTGAATAAGAAGGAAGATACTTGCCCGATTTTTACCGCTTTGTGTCCGGGCGCGGTGTTTTCCGTGAAAAGGAGGAAAAGGCGTTATGCGAATTCAAAACCCGATTTTATGGGCGGACTTCCCGGATCCGGATTTGATCCGGGTGGGTGACGCCTATTATATGGTTTCCACGACGATGTTCTTCATGCCGGGCGGCCCCATCTTAAAGTCGTATGACCTGGTGCACTGGGAAATTGTCAGCTACATTTTTGAGCAGATCGAAGGTTATGACACCGTCGGAGGCGGGTATGGACGCGGCCAGTGGGCGACCAGCCTGCGCGAACACAACGGGCGGTTTTATGCCTTTTTTACCTGCCTGGATTTGAAAAAATCCTTCCTCTTCTGGACGGATGACATTGAAAAAAGTAACTGGAATCGTCTGGATTTTGAGGGAATGTATCATGATGCCTCCCTCCTCTTTGATGAAAAGAGTGCATATTTGATTTACGAACGCGGCGGCACGGGAGACGTTCGTATCGTAGAGTGGGAACCGGATCTCTCGGGCTTCCGTCCGGATACGGATCGCGTGTTGTTTGTCACGCCGTCGGAGGGAATGGCATTGCGCTGCGAAGGCTGCCGTGCGCTCTATAAGGACGGCTGGTACTATCTCTTCTTCATTGACATCCCGCGCGGCGGGATCCGCCGGGAATGGTGTTACCGTGCACGGGATATCAACGGCCCCTATGAGTCGCGCCTGATTGCAAACAGCCGCTGTGACTACCGCAATATCGGCGTTGCCCAGGGCATGGTGGTTGATACGCCGTCGGGAGACTGGTATATGATTCTCTTTGGCGATTGCGGCGCGGTGGGACGTATTCCGTTCCTGTTCCCGGTTACCTGGGAAGAGGATTGGCCCGTAGTCGGCGCCGGCGAGGGGATGAAGTTGACCTACGATGTCCCGATGGTATCGCGCGGGGAAAACGTGCTCGTGCACAGCGACAGTTTGAACCATGCCGAGAACCGGATTGCGAATTTCTGGCAATGGAACCATAATCCCGACAAGACAAAGTGGTCGTTTACCGACCGTCCCGGTTGGCTGCGCCTCACGGCTTCTCCTGCTGAGGGGTTGATGGACGCGAAGAATACGCTTTCCCAACGTACCTGCGGCCCGCAATGTGTGTTCACGGTGGAGCTGGACGCTTCGGAACTTGCACCGGGCGGACGCGCGGGCCTTGCAGCGCTGCAATGGGACTGCGCACTGGTGGGCGTGGAAGCGCGGCCGGAGGGCTTTGGCGTCTTTACGGCAAAGCGCGACGTACCGGACCGCATGAGCCCGCCGTCTCCGCAAAAGGACGTCTTCACCGCGCCGCTTTCCGGCGCACATGTGTGGCTGCGCGCGGCGTTTGACTTCCGCGATGTACCGGATACGCGCGATACGGTGCAGTTCTTCTACTCAGAGGACGGACAGAACTGGACCCCTGCCGGCGAACGCCAGCAGATCGCGTTTAACCTGCGCTATTTTATGGGCACGCGCGCGGCGCTATATTGCTACGGTGCGGGCTCGGCCGCATTCCGGAATCTGGATGCGCGCGTGTTGGAGGACTGAGACAAAAGGGCCCCGTGCGGGAAACCGGTATGGGGAGCTATCCTTTGATTTTTGCTATAAGAGAAAGGAAGGGTCGTTCAATGGATAAGAGAACTCGTGTATTGCATGCTATGGACAAGGAACCGGTCGACCATGTCCCGGTGGGAATGTGGTTCCATTTTGCAGGAGAAGAAATGGTGGGCGATGCCTGTGTCGCGGCGCATCTGCGTTATTACCGGGAGACGGACTTGGACTTCCTCAAGGTAATGAGCGACGGCTACTTCAACTATCCGATTGAAACGGAAATTCGGGAGGCGGACGACTGGTACCGGTTGAAACCGCTCGGCCCTGCGCACCCCTATATCACGGAACAGGTTGCGCGTGCTAAGAAAATTGTAGAGGCCATCGGAAAAGAGCGCTGCGTGTTTTACAATGTGTTTGCCCCGTTTTCCTCTATCCGGTTCTCCACGTCGGACGAACTTGTCATGCGGCATCTGAAAGAAAACCGTCAGGCAGTGATGTATGCGCTGGACGTGATTGCACAGGATCATGCGCTGCTGTGTGAGCGTCTGATCCGCGAGGCCGGATGTGACGGTGTGTATTTCTGCGTGCAGGGCGGAGAACTTGACCGCTTCAGCCCGGAGGAATATTGGGAAACGGTGACCCCCAGCGATCTTTATGTGCTGGAACATGCAAACCGCTATTCGGAGTATAACATTCTGCACTGCTGCGGTTGGGCAGGCGCACAGAACCAGCTGGACATCTGGCAGGATTATCCCGCCAAGACGGTCAACTGGGCGGTGCACGTGGAGGAACTCCCGCTTGAAGAGGGACGTTATTTCTTCGACGACCGGGCGGTACTGGGCGGATTTGAAACCCATTGGGACGAGACGAGCCGTCAGGGGATCATTTACACGGGTACCAAGGAAGAATTGCAGACTTATACCAAAGAGATGATCCTGCGTTTCGGCAAGCGTGGACTTTTGCTCGGCGGCGACTGCACCATCGATGCCAAACTGGAATGGGAACGGATTCGTTGGATTCTGGAGGCAGCCAGAAGCCTGTAATCTGTCGTACCCTGCAAAAAACCAAAACCCCGCGAATGGCGAACGCCATACATCGGAAAACCGGCGGCCTTTTTTAAAAGGCCGCCGGTTTTTGTGTATCTTTTCGACTCGGGAGAATGCCGAAAAAAGGAGAAAAAGTGCCCCTTGACAAATAAGTTAGCCTATGCTAATATTTAATGGGGTTTTGCGCACAGAAGAAAAAATGCGCAATCGAGATAAAATAACGGGGGAAATACGATGAAAACGCTAAAAGACGTCCGGCATGGCCACACAGTACGTGTGGTTCGGGTACACGGCGAAGGCGCGATACGCCGCCATATCATGGATATGGGGATCACACGGGGTACGGAAATTACCGTGCGGAAGACCGCGCCTCTGGGCGACCCCATGGAATTGACACTGCGCGGCTATGAACTGTCGCTCCGCAAGGCGGACGCGGAAATGATTGAAGTCGAGTAAGCCGGGAGGAAAGCAGTATGGCTTATAAAATTGCGTTAGCGGGCAATCCCAACAGCGGAAAGACCACGCTTTTTAATGTATTGACCGGCTCCAACCAGTTTGTGGGCAACTGGCCGGGCGTGACGGTGGAGAAGAAAGAAGGGTATTTGAAATCCGACCATGAAGTGGTCGTGGTGGACTTGCCGGGGATTTATTCGCTCTCGCCCTACACATCGGAAGAAGTGGTGGCACGGCGTTTCCTGGTCGGGGAGCATCCGGACGCCATTCTCAATATTGTGGATGGTACCAATTTGGAGCGCAATCTGTATCTGACGACACAGTTGACCGAACTGGGGATTCCGGTGGTAATCGCGGTCAATATGATGGACGTCGTAACGAAAAATGGGGACGTCATTCATATTCACAGGCTGTCGGACGAGCTGGGGTGCGAAGTGATGGAGATTTCCGCCCTGAAGGGCACGGGTATTGCGGAGGCAGCCCGGACGGCGGTGGAAAAGGCCAAGGCCCGGATGCATCCGGAACCGAAGCATAATTTCAGCGGCAGTGTGGAACATGCCATTGCGCATATTGAAGAGGCTATGGCCGGGCGATTGCCCAAGGGGCAGGAGCGCTGGTATGCGATCAAACTGTTTGAGCGCGACATGCGTGTAATTGAAGAACTGCAGCTGCCTGCGGAGCTTATCGCGCATATTGAAGAGGACATTCGCAGCTGTGAGCGGGAACTGGACGACGATGCGGAGAGCATTATTACAAACGAACGTTATAATTATATTACTGCCCTTATCCGGGAGTGTTATACGCGCAAAAACGCACCCGGAATGACGATTTCCGACAAGATCGATTATATTGTGACCAACCGCTGGCTGGCGCTTCCCATTTTTGCGGCGGTGATGTGCCTGACCTACTACATATCTGTGACGACGGTTGGCACTTGGGCAAACGACTGGGCTGCAAACGGCGTGTTTGGCGACGGTTGGACTTTTTTTGGACACTTTGTTCCGGGAATCCCCAGCGTGGTGGAAAACGCGCTGACGAACTGGGGCTGTGCGGACTGGCTGGTGCGTCTGGTTGTCGACGGAATTATCGGCGGCGTGGGGTCGGTCCTGGGGTTTATCCCGCAGCTTTTGGTGCTCTTCTTTTTCCTGGCGTTTCTGGAAGCGTGCGGGTACATGTCGCGGATTGCGTTTATCATGGACCGTATTTTCCGGAAATTCGGGCTTTCCGGTAAGTCGTTTATCCCCATGCTCATCGGCACGGGATGTAGTGTGCCGGGCATTATGGCATCGCGTACCATTGAAAGTGAACGCGACCGGAAAATGACGGTGATTACGACCAGTTTTATCCCGTGCAGCGCGAAACTGCCGGTAATTTCCCTGTTTGGCAGCGCCATTTTCGGCGGCGCGTGGTGGGTGGCGCCCAGCGCGTATTTTGCCGGAATTGTCGCGGTGCTCTGCTCCGGGATTTTGCTGAAAAAGTTCCGGATGTTCCGGGGTGAGGACGCGGCGTTTGTGATGGAGCTGCCTGCGTATCACTGGCCCACGCCGCGCAACCTCCTTCGTTCCATGTGGGAGCGGAGCTGGAGTTTTATCAAAAAAGCCGGAACGGTGATTTTGCTGTGTTCCATGCTGATTTGGTTCCTCTCGAATTTTGGCGTTGCAAACGGCCGCTTTGGTATGGTGACGGATATGGGCGACAGCCTGCTGGCTGCGTTTGGCAACTTGATCGCCTGGATTTTCCGTCCTCTGGGCTTTGACGAATGGTCCTGCGCCGTCGCGACGCTGACGGGTTTGGTGGCCAAGGAAAACGTTGTCTCCACATTTGGCGTTTTGTTTGGCGCGGGAGAGCTTTCAGAGAATGGTGCGGAGCTGTGGCAGCGCCTGTCTGAGATGTTTACGCCGTATTCCGCTTATGCTTTCCTGATATTCAACCTGTTGTGCTGCCCCTGTGTGGCGGCGGTCGGTGCGATCCGTCGGGAAATGCACAGTGCGAAGTGGACGCTGTTTGCGGTAAGCTACCAGACGGGGCTTGCGTACTGCGTGGCGCTGACGGTAAACCAGCTGGGCGCGCTGTTTGCCGGGCGGGGTTCCTGGCTTGGTACAGCGGCGGCCTGTTTGGTGATTGCGGGATTCCTGTATCTGCTTTTGCGCCGGAAAAAACCGGCCCCGGTGGCGGAGGAAAAACGGGAAGGCGCGGCGGTATAGGAGAAGGAAATGCTTTCTTTTTTGATGGAAAACGCGGCGACGATGGTTGTCGCCGCCCTGGTGCTCGTGATTGCGGCGGCTGCTTTGGCGGCAGTCCTGCGGGCACGCAGGACCTGCGGGGCATGCGCGTTTTGTGCGCAGCGGAAGCACTGCGGGAAGATAGACGAAAATTGTAGCATGAAGGGACAGCGCTGATTGTAGGATGCGTTTTTGCACAGCTGTTTTTGATCATAATGTGTCGTTTAAGCTGATCGAAGAGAGTGAGAATTATTGCTTGTCTATTATGAGAGACATGAGAGCGGTTAAATCAAGTCGAATCAGGAAAGGATGTTTTTATGAAAAGACTCAATAGGAAAAAAGTTCTATTTCTATGCATCCTGTTTGTGGTGATGGCAGGAGTTCTCGTTTGGTATGATCTCCCGATCAAAAGAACAGCAACCGCAGAATTGTATTGTGATGATCCAAAAGTGAGCGGGCTCAGTGCGGAATTGGATCTGTGCATATCCAGATCATTGTTTTCTCCGTCTGCGATCCATGGTACGATCCACATCGGAGACAGAGATTATGTGGTATGGGGAAGGCAGGAATATGATTTTGCCAGCAATATCCAGCGTAAAATAAAGGGCGAAATAGATATACCGGTCTTTATCAATGCGGACAATTTTGGCAAAGGAACGGATTTGCTGCTCCGTGATCTTCTCTATATACATAGTATTCAATTTGGAGATGACTATAAAATTGAAAATGTAAGCTTGTCGATGACCTCCGATGATTATGGCATGTGGAACAGCCGCGCAGTGATTTCATAAAACGAGAGGACCGTTGTTTTACGAACAGCAGCGTTCTGTTGCCGGAGCCGTTGGTTTTTATAAATTGATGTATAGAAAAGCGGAAGCAGAAGATAATCAGGATATTTGATGATTAAACGAGCGGAGGAAGGGACTGCGGCCTCCGGTTCCCTGCCTGTGTTCTTTGGAGCGAAAAAGGCGTGAATGTATGCCAGACCGTTCCCGATTAAAAGATATGCTCGCGCAGTACAAGCAGGGCGGTGTTTCAAAACAGAGGGGTAAAACAGAAACAGCAGGAGCGTTTGAAGCGGAAGGTCATATCGTGAAGTGTAAATTGTCCATATTAAAAAAACAGGAATCGCCACTATGTTTTTTATGACAAAGAAGACGGAAAACATCTGATTACAAAACAGTAAAGGATATTGAAGAAAACTTAAACTAAAAAAGAGCTAACTGACGAATCAAAATCAGTTAGCTCTCTTTTTATGAATAATGAAAAAGTGTTGCCAAATCGTTGCCGCAAAGGGCCTTAACCCCTCAAAAACCCAGTAAAATCAGGCTTTTCCGGGTCTCCCGGATCATTCCCACTCGATGGTTCCCGTGGGCTTCGGCGTTAAATCATAAAGCACCCGGTTGACGCCTTTCACTTCGCTGGTAATACGCGCGGTGATGTGTTGCAACAGTGCAAAGGGGATATCCTCCACGGTGGCGGTCATGGCATCTTTGGTGTTCACGGCACGAATAATTACCGGCCATTCATCCGCGCGCTTATTGTCCCGTACACCCACGGATTTGAAATCAGGCACAATTGTGAAATACTGCCATACTTTCCCTTCCAGACCGTTTTTCGCAAACTCTTCGCGTAAAATGGCGTCCGACTCCCGTACTGCTTCCAGACGGTCACGGGTGATCGCGCCCAGACAACGCACGCCCAAGCCGGGGCCGGGGAAAGGCTGACGGAAAACCATGCCGTCGGGTAAACCAAGCGTCTTGCCGACAACGCGTACTTCATCCTTATATAAAAACTTCAACGGTTCTACCAATTCAAACTGGAGATCTTCCGGCAGTCCGCCGACATTGTGGTGCGCCTTAACAGGGCCGCTTTCCAAAATATCGGGATAAATCGTCCCCTGTGCCAGGAATTCGATTCCCTCCTGCTTCCGCGCTTCTTCCTCAAAAACCCGGATGAATTCCGCGCCGATAATTTTCCGTTTTTGCTCCGGATCCGCCACACCTGCGAGCTTATTGAGAAAACGATCCACGGCGTCTACGTAAACTAAATTGGCGTCCATTTCGTCCCGGAAGACTTTGATCACCTGTTCCGGCTCGCCCTTACGCAACAGTCCGTGATTGACGTGAACACAAACAAGCTGTTTCCCAATTGCCTTAATCAAGAGCGCGGCGACAACAGACGAATCCACACCGCCGGATAGCGCCAGGAGGACCTTCCGGCTCCCGACCTGCGCCTGAATTTCCGCTATCTGTTCTGTGATAAAAGCTTCCGCCTGTGCGGGAGTCTGAATCCGCGCAAGGCTCTCCGGACGTTTGTTATTTCCCATATTTGTTCCTCCATCGTATCTCAGTTTCCCATATGCAGCAAGTGTCAGGAGAAAATTTTCTCCAATCTGAAAAGTAATGCAAATTTATTATACGCGAAATTCTATCCCATTGCAATTGGATTTTTGCTTTCCCTTCGGCCGGAGCCTGTTTCGTCCCTTCCTGAGCTCAAAATTATGATTTTACAAGGGTGGTTGGTGCTTTTCTAAAAATCCCACAAGATCCTCTTCCTGAATATCCACGGAATCTCCCGAGCCATCCTGCGCATAGAGACGGAAATATAGGGGGTCAGACTCCGGACTGTCGGCGCCAACCAATAGAGAAAATGGCCCATTTGTCTCATAAATCCGAATATACAGGCCGGAACCGGACTCTTCATAGAAATAGTGATCCAACGAGGACCAACGCAAGGCGCTTTTTTCCTGAGAAAGACGGAGGATATCCTCTATCGTGAGAACCTGCGCCGGTTCCGTGGAATCGGGTGCGCTTTCCTGCGGAAGCAGAGTAGTTTCATAGAATACCGCACGCAAAACAATTAAATACGCAGCTTCCGCCAAAAGGTCGGGATTTTCCTGCAGTGTCCTGGGAGTAAACGATTGCAGGATTCCTTCGCCCATATCAAAGGCCATGACGGCAAGCAGGCTGGAAGTGTCCGGCGTCACCGGAATCCGCTCTCCTTCCTGATAAGAAGAAAACGACCAACCGATTACCGATGCATTTTCCGGAAACGCAAAATATGTGAGCAATGAACCGCCGTATTGATCTGTTTCAACCTGAATTTCAACACCCGTAGAGACACCATCCGTAGTACGAAAGTTGACAAAACATTGGATTTCTTTTGCAAGAGAGGTCAGAGAGATGGGAGCGCTTCTGACACATTCTCCGTAGCTCCACTGTTCAACATAAAGTTCTCCACTGCCTACCCGGGTTCCTAATTCAACCTCAAATTGCGCGGAAGGGGATCGGGCGGAATGAGAGACATTTATCAATCGCAGGTTATCATGAGGGGAAAGAGGAATGGTCAAAAAACAAACTGCCAGAATGAGACCAAGCAGCAGCGAGAGCGCCAGGATCCAACGCTTTGGTTTTTGATAAGAGAGGATTCGCTGAATGCGGGCTTTTACGTCAAGTTCCCCAAAGGCCAGAGGATAAAACGACGGCGACTTCGGGCGGATACTGCAATGAAACAGTGCCGTCGCATATGCACGGCGCTCGTCTTCGCCCAGTTCTTTCAGCACTTTTTCATCACAGGAACCCTCAATATCCCGGCAAAATACCAGATATGCAATCCATAAAAGCGGCTGGAACCAGTAAACGGAGAGTAGAAAGAACCCGATTATTTTCCAAATGTGATCTTTCCTTCGAATGTGCGCACGCTCGTGGGATAAAACATAGGTAAGATCTTGATCGGGTATTTGATAGGGAAGATAAATTACAGGGTGAAATAATCCCAGAACAAAGGGCGAAACCGCCCATTCGCTCTGTTTCACCCGCGTTTGCAAAGGGATGGCAGTGGCGACACGGTGCTTTAAAACGAGATAACTTCCTATTGCATAGAAGAACATTGCCAATATCCCTGCAACCCAAATATGGGACAAAACAAGCGACCAGACCTGTGCGGGGTTTACACTATCTCCAGGGTCCGGCGCCATGGAACTGGCTAAAAAGGGATTCACGGCATCGTCTAAAAGCGCTACGCCGGTTTCAATTTGAGGGGAATCTGTTTGCATGCTTTCTTGTAAAATGGGTTCGGCACTGGGAATTAAACTGAACGTACTTTCCAGGGAAATTGGGCAGATAAGGCGCAGGGCAACGAGCCCCCACAGCGCGCAACAAATCCATTTTGGCATGGTGCGAAGGAACAGGCGAATTATTAAGATTGCGAGAATCAGCCAGCCGGCAGTCAGGCCCAAATTGACGAGTTTGAAAAAAACAGCCTCCATGCCTTTACTCCCCCTGCTTTTCTAAAATACGCTGAATTTCTGCAATTCCTGTATCAGATAATGCCTGCCTCCGTCCAAAGGCTGCAAGAAAAGCAGGTAACGATCCCTCAAATGTGTTTGTCATCAGCGCTTCCATTTCTGCGGCTTGCACGTCTTCTTTGCTGACGAGAGACGTGACGATCGTGTTTTCACTTTTCACGACGCCTCGATCCTTTAACCTTTTGATTACGGTATAAGTGGTAGTTTTACTCTATCCCAGTTCTTCGCGGCAAAGCTTCGCGAGCTTGGTGCTGTTAATCGGTTCATGGCGCCAGAGAATGAGACAAAACCGGTATTCACTTTGAAAAATTTTTGGGGTTGACATGTTGCCTCCTTGTAAAGTCTAATGGATTAGACCTTTTTTAAAGTCTAACGTATTAGAACAACTTTGTCAAGAATAATACGAAAAAAGATTTTTCCAAACATTCCGTTTTTCAGTAAACTGAACAGGAACTTAGTAAATGGCGAAAAATATTTACAAAACTGCCGGAATACCGACTTGCTTGAGTCCTATCGCAAAGAGCTGGAGGAAGGAGATATTTCCTCAATGTAGAACGGATTGTCAATATGGCGCTTTCGTTCTCCATGGGTTTCCTCATACCGGCATTTCTCAAAACAGCAAAACGTGGTCGAAGCAAAAAAATTATATATTTTAAGCAGACAGCCTGGCGACGGATGCCGCAAATCTATATTTCACGAAGAAAAAAGGGCATTTCACGAAAAAGAAATTTTTTATTCAAAATTTCCGATATAATCACTGGGCAAGCAATAGGAGTGTAATGGATGCATAGGCGGACAGAATGGAAATAAATTGAACAGGAGTCCATGTATGGATTTCGTGGATCGTGAGAAATGATCCGTGGTCTGGTTAATATCCAAAAAGAATCTGCCCGTACCATAAAGAAAGGAGGATTGGCGTTAAATGGACATAGGAGAGATCATTTATAAGACCCTGATAGACGGTGATTCTTATAAAACTTTGCTAAAAGGCCTGGGAATGACTTTACAGATTTCTCTGTTTTCCATTGTGATTGGAACTCTGCTGGGCATGGTTATTTGCGCCCTGCGAAGAAGCCGGTTACGGATCATTCGGGGCATCGCAGCAGGATACATTGCCGTGGTGAGGGGCAGCCCGGTAGTACTGCTTCTCATGCTGATGTATTATGTGGTATTCGCAGGGAGCGGCGTGTCTGCATTGATGGTGGCTGTAGCGGCATTTTCTCTCCATATGAGTGCTTATACGGCAGCCTGTTTCTATGGCAACGTACAGGGGTATGAATCGGAAAGAGAAGAACTTCTGATCACCGACGACTATTATACCGACAATGTTTTTTATGTAACCAAGGACTATGATATGGATAAGATTTTGGAGGCAATGGAGGAAAAACAAGGCTAAGTTACAATAGAAGAGAATCATTCATAATTGCTTGGAGGATGAAAATATGAATATCAGCAAAATGGTAAGTGGAACTGTACTGAATATTTCTCTGGAGGGTCGGCTGGATACAACAACTGCGCCGCAGCTGGAAGCGGAACTCAAGCAGTCTATGGAAGGAATCACACAACTTGAATTGGACTTCGATAAGCTGGAATATTTGTCTTCTGCCGGACTGCGGGTCATCCTGGGCGCACAGAAGACGATGAACAAGCAAGGGAAAATGGTCGTTCGTCATGTCAACGAAACCATTATGGAAGTGTTTGAAGTGACCGGCTTCATCGATATTCTCACGATCGAATGAAAGGGGAGATGAGGCAGGGTGTGAAAATGAGGCTGCTGGAGCAGGCGGCTCAAGCGGCAAAAAAGGAAGACCTGTTGAAAGATATTGTCGTTTTACATATCAACCACTGCGTGGAGAACACGTTTTATTTTAACGACGTACTCAGAGGACTGTTCCGTCATGTAACTCTGCTGACACCGCCCTATAGCAATCAGGATATCCCTGAAAATTACACAGGATCGTGCTATCACGGTATGCGGCGAAACGGCGTCTATTATCTGATGAAAAATGGGATCGAGACAGGCCGCCGCAGCACGGAATTTCTCGAGTCCACCATACTTCTGCTGGAAGAAGCTTTTCGTGGGGAACTGATTCCCCTGCTGCGTCAGGGGAATCAGTTGCTGATTGTTGAGGATGGAGGATACCATTTTGAGGCGCTTCCTCGTATAAAGCAGTTGTTTCCGGAGGTGGAAGATCGTATTATTGGCGTAGTGGAACAGACGACTTCCGGAACCAGAAAAAGCATGAGCCGGCAGGGCTACCGGTATTCTTATCCATGCGCCAGTATTTCTCGATCGGATATTAAAATGCATGTAGAATCCATCTTTATCGGGCAACGAATTGTGGAAGAGCTCGGACTGATGCTGTATGCGGCAGATGCTTTTTTCTCTTTCCATTCCGTATTGCTGCTTGGCTACGGAATCATAGGGCGCAGCTGCCGTATGGCTTTAACAGGGCGTTACTGCCGGCTGGAGGCCTATGATACGAATCCACGCATGTTGAAAGTCGCCGAGGATGACGGCCTGTGGGTTTATTCTCAACCGTCTCCAGAGATGTTTTCAGAAGACACAATTGTCATAGGCTGTGTGGGCGCGCCTTCTTTTGGCGAGGGCATGTTTTGTGCTTTCCTGGAAGGCCGGGGAACAAATCTTTATCTGGCCAGCGGCTCTTCAAAAGATGTGGAGTTTTCCTACTTTCTTCGGTATTTAAAGGGGGAAGAAGCAAACATTCCCTGCCTTGTGCTTGAAAAACAGGAGGCCGCCGAATGGTATGTCCGCTATGATTTTCGTTATGGCGGCATAGAAAAAAACGTGTATTTAATGGCGGAAGGGAAACCGGTGAATTTTTATCGAAAAGGCGTGATCAGTCTGACTTACCGCGTGATTGATCTGGTGTTTACGGAAATGCTTCAAATGGCGCTGTACTTATGCCGAAACCGGAATATCCCTCCTCAGCTTTATATATTAGGAGAAGATAATCCAATCACAAGAGCTGTTTCCGAAAAAGAAATGCTCGATTTGTGGTTTCAGAAAAATCATTTTTGGTATCAGGGGGCGCTGGAATCTTTTTTACAGCCTCATCCCCTGGCTGGTGAACTGCGAAAGAACACATGGGAGAAGGATCATGGAGAAAATTATTAGGCGGACATTTTTCAAATTTTTCGGCCCTACCCTGATAGCGTCATTGGCGTTGGCCATCGTCTCCATGACCGATTTGATTGTAGCAGGCCAGCTTTTGGGCAGCAGTGCGTTTACCGCTATCAGTCTGGCATTGCCGGTGACAATTTTTGTGCAAATCATTGCGATGATTTTCGGCAGCGGCGCCGGAATTGTACTATCTAATTATTTGGGCCAGGGTCAGAGAGACCGCTGCAATCAGGTGTTTACCACCGCGCTGCTTTCGGCATTGGCCATAGGCGTCGCAGCAGCGGTGGGAGGTCAGCTTTTTTTAGATCAGTTACTGCTGCTTTTGGGTGCGCAGCCCGGCGAAAGCATGCATTATGCTCGCCAGTATATTGGTGTTTTGCTGCTTGGTATGCCCTTTTTGATTTTGGCGCCGGTGCAGTTTACTTTTTTGCGCAATGACAGTCATCCCCGCTACACAATGTTTTGCGTATTGGCAAGCGGTATATGGAACCTGATCGCAAACATTTTGCTTGTACTTCTGTTTGATCTGGGACTTGCGGGTATTGCAATTGGCACCGTCACTTCCCAAATACTTGCTTGCGTGCTTTCCGGCCTGAAACTTTATCAAAAAAACGGCAGTTTTCATCTGATAAAGGCTGGCTGGTCTTTTTCTGCCGTTCAGGAGATGGTAAAACCCGGTTTGCCGGCCGCTATGATTTTCTTTTTTCAGGTAGTGCTCACACTGGTAATCAATCATACTCTGGCTATGACCGGCGGTGATCGTGCGGTGGCCGTATACGCCGTGGTAAAGTACTTGATAACGTTTTTCTATGCCTTGTACGATGGTGTGACTGGTTCCATTCAGCCGATGCTGGGTATCTACCAGGGCGAAGGAGAAATTGATAATTTGCGCCGCACGGTTTCTGTATCTTTTAAAATGACGTTGCTGATTGCGGTGGGACTCACTTTCGTTATGGAAGTGGGAGCGCCGGTAATCAGTTTGATTTTTGGCGTGGAATCCGATATGCTGGATATCACTGTAACGGCTATTCGTATTCAGGCATTATTCTGCATTACAGCCGGAATACTGGCTTTTCTGGGCGCTTTTTATCGATGCACCGGCCATTCGGGAGTGTCCATGATCATTGCCGTGTGCAATAATTTGATTTTCCCAGTGTCTATCATTCTGCTGCTGGCAAATTTTACGTCTCTTGGCAGCAATAGTGTTTATTGGGGGCTGGTTCTTACCGATTACGCCACTTTTCTGGTGTTGTTTGGCGTTGTGTGGATACTGCGTAAACCGCAGGAATCCCGATTGCTCCTGCTCCCTGTTAAGGATACTCAGAGCAATGGACAGACATATCAAGTGCTGATCCAGGATAAATACGAAAATATTCCCCAGATTTCCACAGAAATCGATCGCTTTTGCGAGGATCGTGGCGTCAGTTTCAAAAAACGATATTATATTTCTCTTTGTATGGAAGAGCTTGTCGTCAATGTGATTCAAATGGGATTTCATAAAGAGCATGATAACTATATTGACATCCGGGTATCAGTATTGGAAAACGGGCAAGTGGCCCTGCGCATTCGGGACGACGCGGTGGAGTTTGATCCGACCCAATCCCAGGAGGTTTCCCCGGGAGAGCTGTTGGATGGTTCCCATCAGGAGGAGCATAACGAATTGGGCCTGCTCCTGGTGAAGAAAGTAGCCAGTTCTTATTCTTACAAGCGCACGGTGGGATTTAATAATTTTATGGTAGTGCTTTAGTATGTCTGCCGGAAAGGATGGAAAATATGAGGGAAATTTTTACTGTTTTCCGTAAGAAGAGCGCATGGGGGCATATGGTGTTAAGCGCTGTGGTGTTCTTTGCCATAGCATTGCCCTTTCGCAGCTTGTTCACCCTTTTGCCGGGGGTGACGGAGATCCGTCCTGCCAATATGGTGCCGCTGGTATTTGGAATTCAGTTTGGCCCAGCCGCCGCCTGGGGTATTTCCATAGGGAATCTGATTTCCGATATTCTGTCAGGTTCTCATGTATTTGTTTGCGCCACGGGGTTTGTGGTAAACTTTTTTTATACCTATATTCCATACAAACTGTGGTACACGCTGCGTCTGGGCAAAGAACCCATCCACCCAATCCGCCTCAATACGGTACAAGAGATCGTAAAATATATTTTGGTGGTTTTAATTGACTCTTTTGTTACCACCGTGTCTTTGTCCCTGATTTTCGAGGCTGCGGGATTCCAGTCGTTTTCTTCTTCTTTTCCGCTGTTGTTTTTCAACAATTTCGATTTCGCGATCATTCTGGGCATTCCGGTGCTCTCCTTCTGGAATAAGACGCGTCTGCGCTCGGAAATACCGGAATACCGGAAAAATCCAGGGACCCGACGCAGTGTTCGCTGGTTGGATTTGCCGCTTGTTATCATTGCCGTTACTGGTGTGGGGTATTTTTTCTATTCCCTGCTTCAAGGAGGAATGATAAACAGCTCCCTTGCACTGGGGGTTCTCTGCATCGCGATCGCAAGTCTGATCGTTTACGCGTTTCGTCCTTCCGACAAAGTGGAGCCTCTGCCCCCCAGCCGGGAAGGCGTCAAGATTTCTATTAAGGCGAAGGTAACCATCGGTTTTCTGCTGCTGACCTTGGTATTCCTGATTTTGTTGGCAGTCGTGTCTTATAATGCGCTTCAAGTGGGCGGAGAACTTGAGCGGCTGGAGGTTTGGAACTATATTTATCTGGTGCTGGGAATTACCATCAACCTGCTTTACGGTATTGCCATTCTGTTTTTGTGGTATGTAGAGCGGAATATTACCACCCCTGTGGAGCGTCTTTCTTACCTGACGGAGCTATATGCCAGACAAGAACATGAACATGACGCAAGTCTTGCATCGCGTTTGCAGAAACTTGCTGACGCGATTCCAAAAGGAGATGAAATTGGCGCTTTGGCGCTTTCCTTCCGGAACATGATGGATGAGCTGGACGACTATATGGCAAACTTGGCGGTGGTCACCGCAGATAAGGAACGCATTGCCACAGAACTCAATGTCGCCACGCAAATTCAGGCCTCTATGTTGCCCTGTATTTTCCCGGCATTCCCCGGCCGCAAGGAGTTTGACGTCTATGCGACTATGACCCCGGCCAAGGAAGTGGGCGGAGATTTTTATGATTTCTTCCTGATAGACGACGATCACCTGGCGCTGGTGATTGCAGATGTTTCAGGGAAAGGGGTACCGGCGGCATTATTCATGGTGATTGCCAAAACTTTGCTGAAAAATGCTGCGCAAACGGGTCTTTCACCGAAAGCGATACTGGAGAAGGTGAATAATCAGCTCTGTGAAAATAACGAAGCGGAAATGTTTGTCACCGTGTGGCTGGGGATTTTTGAAATTTCCACTGGGAAACTGATTGCGGCCAATGCCGGCCACGAGTACCCGGCAGTCAGACATCAAGGCGGGAAATTTGAGCTTTACAAGGATAAGCACGATTTTGTGTTGGCTGGCATGGAAGGCGCTCGCTATCGGGAATATGAGATGATTTTAAAACCCGGCGATACCCTGTTTGTCTACACAGACGGTGTGGCGGAAGCCACTGACGCCACCAACACGCTGTATGGAACGGATAGGATGCTAACTGCACTCAACCGGAACGAGAAGGCTGACCCCGAGAAACTTCTCCAAAGCGTGAAGGAGGATATTGATATGTTTGTGGGCGAAGCGCCGCAGTTTGACGATATCACCATGCTGGCATTTAAAATCAAGGATTTTCAACTGGAAGGTATGAAAAAAATAAGCGTTTCTCCGCAGCTTGCCAGTATTGATACCGTCACGGACTTTTTTGAAACCTGCCTGACGGAGCAGAATGCGCCTGTAAAAGTAGTGTCCCAAATCAATATTGCAGTGGACGAGATTTTTTCCAATATTGTGCGGTATAGTGGCGCGACATCTGTTTCAATAGGATGCCGGGCAGAAAAGGACCACGTTGTGCTCCGCTTTGCGGATAACGGGAGACCTTATGACCCGACGGAAAAGGATGACCCGGATATCACGCTTTCGGCTGAGGAACGGGACATTGGCGGGCTTGGCATCTTTATGGTTAAAAAAACAATGGATGACATTTCATATGTGTATGCTGATGGCTTTAACATTCTGACTATCCAAAAACGATGGTAATACGGAAAAAGAAGGAACGTATGGATATGCGAAGCAGAAAATTTTACCGATTCGGCGCATGCTTTCTTGTATTGCTTCTTTTGTTGTCCGGCCTGGCGGGCTGCAGGACAGAACAACAAGGGGAAAATGTTGTAATTCTTTATACAAACGATGTCCACTGTGCGGTAGATAGCTATATCGGGTATGCCGGACTTGCAGCATATAAGGCGTGGATGCAGGAGAGCACTCCCTATGTGACGCTGGTAGACTGCGGGGATGCTCTGCAGGGGGATATTATTGGCACCATATCCCAGGGCGAGTATTTGATAGATATTATGAACCAGATCGGATATGACTTTGCTGTGCTGGGAAATCATGAGTTTGATTACGGCATGAAGCAACTTCAAACCCTGCTGGAAGAGGCGGAGACACAATATTTGGGCTGTAATATCCGGTATACAGGTACTGGTTTGAATGCTGTTTCGTCCCTCAAGCCTTATGAGCTTGTCTCATATGGGGAGATAATGGTGGCTTTTGTAGGAGTCTCTACCCCGGAAAGCATTGCCCAGTCTACGCCTGCATATTTTATGGACGAGTCCGGTGACCTGGTCTATGATTTTTACGGAGACAGCGGAGAGACGCTGTATATGCAGGTTCAGGAAACGGTGGACGCGTGCCGTGAGGAAGGCGCAGACTATGTCGTTGTGTTGGCGCATTTGGGAGACGACGAGAATTTTGCTCCTTTTCGTTCTATCGATTTAATTGCCGCTACTACCGGCATTGACGTAGTGTTGGATGGCCATTCTCACAGTGTGATACCTTGTGATATTGTAAACAATAAAAACGGAGAAAAGGTGCTGCTGTCTTCAACCGGCACGGGACTTATGAATATTGGACAGCTGGTGATTACGGCCGATGGAAATCTTACCGCCGGGCTCATCAGTGATTTTCCGGATGTTGATGAGGAAACCGATATCTTTGTAAAGGAGATACAGAGCCAATACGAGACGGAAATGAATCGAACGATAGCCTATACCGATGTGCAGCTTACTACCAAGTCGGAGTCTGCCATCCGTTTAGTCCGAAACCGCGAGACCAATTTGGGTGATTTGTGCGCCGACGCGTATCGGGCGGTTTCCGGGGCGGATATTGCCTTTGTCAACGGCGGCGGCATTCGTGCCGATATAGAAGCGGGGGATATTTCCTATGGAGAGATCATCGCCGTCCAGCCATACGGCAACACGCTTTGCGTTGTCGAGGCAACAGGCCAGGAAATTTTGGACGCACTGGAAATAGCCAGCCGGTCAACGATGGCAGAAATGAGCGACGGTGAAAATGCTGTTGGCGAAAACGGCGGTTTTTTACAGGTGTCGGGGCTTAAATACACAATTGACACTTCCATTCCTTCCACAGTTGAAATGGATAATGCAGGAATGTTTGTATCTTTGGGAGAAAACCGGCGAGTCAAAGACGTACAGGTGTTGCAGGCGGATGAAAGTTATGTACCAATCGATCCGGCGAAGACTTATACGCTGGCTTCCCACAATTATCTGTTGAAACAGGGCGGCGACGGTTTGAATTTATTTACGGACAACGTATTGACTATAAATGAGGGTATGCTGGATTACCAGGTGCTTATCACCTACATTACCGACTATCTCGGCGGTACGATAGGTAGTGATTATGCCCAGCCTCAGGGCCGGATCACAGTTGAATAGGCAGGGTCTGGCCTGCTAAAAATTAACAGCGGAATACAATCCCTCAGATTGTGGTTTCCGGGCTGATATGCTATAATATGTCGTATCTGAAATGGGCCCGTATTTGACTGTTTTGTTCTGGCGGTAATATTTTCGAGTTTGATATTTTCTTTTCGCGGCGCCCATAGCGCATCTATGTATCGGAACATCAGGGAGACTGGTGAGCGAAAGGGTTAAGTTTCCGTCGGCAGCCGGCCTGCGGAAAGAGGTTTTTTGATTTATTGAATCCGAATAAAACAATGATTTAAATGAAGGGTGGCAACGGGTCGTTTTTTGACGGACAGGCGGCGACATCGGAGGCCAGGAAGACACTGCGCGTTGTGCTTATGGCGATCAAAGCAACCACGAAGGTATTCGCGTTATGGCTGGGAAATAGGGAGGGTGAGGTGAAACGGTATGCTGCGTATTGGAATATGCGACGATAATCAGGAGGACATCGATCAGATCAAAGATTTAACGGTCCGCTTTTCAAAGGAACATCCGGAGACGCCGGTGGAGATACGGGTATATAACTTGCCTTACGATTTATTGGATGATGTTGAAAAAACGGGCGGCTTTGATTTGTACCTTCTGGATGTTGTTATGCCCGCTATGACCGGTGTGGATCTGGCAAAACGGATCAGAAAACGGAAAGAACAGGCGGAAATTTTATTTTTGACCGTTTCCAGAGAATATGCTGTGGATGCTTTCAGCGTGAAAGCATCCGGTTATCTAATAAAGCCTGTGAAAAAATCAGATTTTGATGAGGCGGTACTTGACTGTATTCACCGGCTGTCGCCCGAGGGAAGACCGTCGATTATGCTCAAGTTGAAAGACGGACTTCAGCGCGTACCAATTCATGAACTGGTGTATATTGAGAGCTTTAATCATAATCAAATCTGTACTTTGTCCGATGGCTCCACATTGGAGACGGCAGTAACTTTGGCGGAACTGATGGGGGATTTACAGGTATATCCTGCGTTTGTTCGTCCTCACAGGGCGTATATCGTCAATATGGATTTTATCCGTAAGCTGGCCGGTTACGAATTGCTGCTGACAAACGGCAAGCGAGTCCCGGTATCTCAGAGCGAATATAGAAAGCTCAAGAACGCTTATCTCACCTATATAGCCCGTATATAAAAGTAAATTACTATTTCACGCAGAAAAAGCGATGTTTCACGAAGGTGATCCGCTTTTCCTGCGTTTTTCTTTTATACTGATAAAATAGAAGGGCCTTCCCGGTTAGACTTTATATTATTTATGATAGAAAGTTGGTGAAAGGGATGAAGTGGTTCCGGAAAAAGAAGAAGCCGGCTCTGCATTTTGAGGATGCCGCCCGCTTTAACTGGGTGCTGGATACAAATCAGGAACTTCAGGAGGGCATGGCAAAACTGGCCGAACAATTTCCTAATTTAACGGAAGAAAGTTATACGGAGAAAGCATTGGAACTGTTTCGGAGGGCCGGCCTGGAACTGAGCGTAGAGGACCTGAAAATGCTGCTGACATTGCGGAGGGAAACCGACTTGATGCTGCTGCGCAAAAAGAGTAAGGAAACGTGATAGAGATGAAAAAGCGGCTAATGATGTTTCTGGCTTTGACGATTTTGCTGGTGGCGTTATCCGGATGCGAAAAAGCAGTACCTGACAACGATGCGTTGTGGAATACTGCTATGGCAGATGCTGTGTTTTGCGAAGACGAGGAGATCCATGAACTTGTGACGCTGACAAAGGAGGATGACCGGACCATCTGGGATGAAGCAGGTGAGCGTGTGCTGCTGTTGAGCTGGCATAACTATGATGACGCCTGTGAGACCGGTAACTCGATTCGGACGGAATATGGAGATATTTGGGCTACTTCTGTGGGGGAGATGCAGGCTTGGTATGCGCAGAACCGCGACGGAGTAGAAAACTGGGACCTGCGGTTTGCCCAGCTTTTGGGTGTGCATGAGGATGAGGGATATACCCGGTTCACTGCGTTTTGGGTTTCTCCGGCGGATGTGATTCGCCCGGCCTATGTCACCGATGTGACAAAGCAGATGGAAAACGGTTATGCTCTCCTGACGGACGGCGCATATAAAGAATGGTTTGATCGCAATATCATTTGGTCTTATTTCGAAAGCGATTATCCCTGGACACGGCTCGGTTATACCTATGACTGGAGCGGTGGAGAATCGACGTACGGGCTGACAGAATTTCTTGTTTCCGACGGCGGCAAAACGGAGATTGCTTTTACTTATACCACCGCGGAATTCGTAGGATGGTTGGAAAAACAGATGAACGGATAGTGTATAACGGCAAAAGGAGAGATGGATCATGGAAAACAAATGCGATAATAATCGGGATTGCCCCTGCACCTATGACTGCCCGCGACACGGTAAATGCTGTGCCTGTGTGGCCCATCATCGTGACCACAATGAAGGTGTTCCGGGCTGTTTCTTTTCAAAAGAGGCGGAAGCAACCTATGACCGGAGCATTGAGGCTTTGGCCCGCGATCACGGTATCATTAGATAAAGACGACTTTGCATGAAGGAGGAGGCAATATGAAACGAACCAAAACGGCTGGACGCCTTTTATGCGGGATCTGGCTGCTTGGTATTTTGTGTGTGCTTCTAAGTGGATGTAGTACGGAGAAGGTCGAATCTATAACAAGCATTCGGCAGCTGGACGGAAAAACAATCGGGGTTATGACGGGATCCACCTTTGACAAGCATACGGATACTTATATTCATGATGCCAAAAAGGAATATTATACTTCTTACGCCGATATGGCCCTGGCAGTAGAACAGGGAAAAATTTCCGCCTTTCTCATGGACGAACCGATGGCCCGCGTGTTGTGCGGGGAAAATCCCGGAATTACCTATCTGGAAGACTATTTGACGCAGGATGGCTACGCTTTCGCTTTCCCAAAAACAGAGCGGGGCGCCATGCTCCGGGATCAAATGAATGAGTTTTTGGCACAAATTCAGGCCGATGGTACTCTGGCGGAACTTGAATCAATCTGGTTCGGTACGGACGAAGCCGTCCAGACCGTCGAGGATTGGAGTACGCTGCCCGCACCCAACGGTACTTTGGAATTCGCAGCCAAGGCTAGCAGCGCCCCTTTTGCCTATGTAAAAGATGGAGAAACCGTTGGTTACGATGTGGATATCGTGATTCGATTCTGCAAGGCATACGGCTATGGCCTTACCATTCACAATGTGGAGCTCACCTCCTTCATCGCCGGCATTGAGTCGGGGAAATACGATCTGGGTGCTGCCGGCTTTACCGTCACGGAGGAACGAGCAGAGCGAGTATACTTTTCTGAGCCTGACTATGAGGGCGGAATCGTAGTGGTAGTGGCAGGAGAGGCGGAGAAAGAGGCCCGGTTTGAAAACCTGGAAGATTTTGCTGGAACTACCCTGGGCGGTCTTACAGGTACATTTCAGGATCAGCTGGCTGCAAATGCCATTCCGGACGTAAACTTTCAATATTACGAGGATATTGCTTCCCAAATGCTGGCCCTGCAAAACGGATATGTAGACGGGGCGCTTTCCGATTTGCCTCTGGCTACTCTGGTTGTAGCCCAATATTCGGATCTGACCATTTTCCCCGAAATTCTGGCTCCTGACAGTTACGGACTGGGTCTGGCCAAGGACAGCCCCCTCACCGATCAGGTTAGCGCCATCATTGAGGACTTTGCCGCCGACGGTACGCTGGATGCGCTGGAGAAAAAGTGGATGGGGGCGGATGAGGATGCCAAGACTATTGATGTGGGGGAATATGATGCGCCCAACGGCACTTTGCGCTATGTCCACGATCCCTCCATGCAGCCCATGAGCTATGTGGGAGAGAACGGGCAATCCTTGGGCTACGAGGTGGAGTTGGTGGCTCTCATCGCAAGGGAACTGGGCATGGAACTGGAGATTACCCAGGGAAACTTCACCACGTTAATTCCTATGCTTGTCAGCGGCCGCGCGGACATTGTCTCCGGCTCTATCAGTATTACGGAGGAACGGGAACAGAGCATCGATTTTGCCACGGCCCACTATAATGGCGGCGTTGTTTTGGTTGTCCGGGCAGAAGATCTGGGGATAGACACCTCAGAAACCGGCCGTTTGGGATTCTGGTCCGGGCTGGCGGAGAGTTTTCAAAAGACTTTTGTGCAGGAAAACCGATGGCAGATGATTCTGTCCGGTCTCGGCGTGACAGTGACGATTTCTCTGTGCGCCGCCCTGATTGGCTCAATGTTGGGCTTTGGCCTGTGCCTGGTGCGCCGCAGTCATAATCGCTCGCTTGCGACCGTGACTGCCGTCTTTATTCGGCTGATTCAGGGTATCCCCACCCTGGTACTATTGATGGTACTTTACTACATCGTTTTTGCCAGCACCATTCTCAACGGAGTAATTATTGCCATTGTGGCTTTTTCCATTAATTTCTCCGTCTATGTCTCCGAAATGATTCGTACCGGTATTGACGCGGTAGATAAAGGACAATGGGAAGCGGCAGAGGCTCTGGGCTTCGGGCGTGCTAAAACCTTTACCAAGATTATCGCGCCCCAAGCCGCCCGACATACTTTGCCTGTCTACAAGGGAGAACTGATCTCCATGGTCAAGATGACCTCGGTAGTAGGCTACATCGCGGTTGAGGATCTGACAAAGGCCACCGATCTCATCCGCAGCCGCACGTTTGAGGCTTTCTTTCCCCTTATCGTCACCGCTATCATCTATTTTCTGCTGGCTTGGGCGTTGACGGCTATGCTCGGCGTAGTGGAACGGATGATCGATCCGACACACCGCCGGCGAGAGCTGAAAGGAATCCAGACGGCCGACATACAGCAGAAAGTCGAGCATGTTGCAACGCGGTCAGAGGAAACGGGGCCGGTTATTCAAATTGCGCACCTGACCAAAACCTATCCCAATGTAACGCCTTTAAAAGATGTTAACGCGGAAATTTATAAAGGAGAAGTAATTTCTATCATTGGCCCTTCCGGAACGGGGAAGAGTACGCTGCTCCGTTGCCTGAACCGGTTGGAAACCCCCACCGGCGGCAGTATCAGGGTATTTTCTCAAGACCTGATCGCTGCCAAGGCCGCACAGCTTGGCGCGGTACGCCGCAGGATGGGTATGGTATTTCAAAGTTTCAACCTTTTCTCCCATCTGACCATTATTGAGAATATCATGCTGGGACCGGTAGAGCTGCTTGGTTGCACACGACAGCAGGCCTATGAACGGGGAATGCGCTTGCTGGCCAGCGTGGGATTGGCGGAAAAAGCGCTGAGTTATCCGAATGAGCTTTCCGGTGGACAAAAACAGCGTGCCGCAATAGCCCGGACTCTGGGCATGCAGCCGGAAATCGTGCTCTTTGATGAACCCACCAGCGCACTGGATCCCACCATGGTGGGAGAGGTACTGGCTGTTATTCGGGGTCTCGCCGGGCAAGGACTGACCATGCTTATTGTAACCCACGAGATGAAATTTGCACGAGATGTGTCTACGCGGGTGTTTTACATGGACGAGGGAATTGTTTACGAGGAAGGAACGCCGGAACAGGTGTTTGAAAGCCCGAAAACCAACCGGTGCCGGGCGTTTGTCCAGAGGTTGAAAACGTTCCACCTGGATATTACATCCAAGACTTTTGACTTTATCGGTGCGGCGGCTGATATTGACCGTTTTTCCCGCAGGCAGCTGCTGGGAGCTCAGCAGTCGCTGAAGTATCAGCAGATTTTTGAGGAACTGTGTGTAACGAACATTTTGCCCACTCTGCCGGACAGCGGATGCACTTTGCACTTTGACGCACTTTGCCGAGAAGACGGAAGTGAATGCGAGGCCATCATTCGTTGGGAGGGAGAGCGGTTTGATCCGCTGACGCAGGGGGATCAGTTGAGCGTGGCCCTGGCTGTCAGCCGGACAAAGAGCAGTACCCATGCCTACGCCGACGGGGTCAATACCGTTACGATTGTATTTTAAAAATGAAACACAGGAGGAATGTCCGTGATACAAGATGCAAAGGACGTGAAGGAAATTATCCCCCGTATTCTTCGAGATATGAGCGATGGCGTCTTAGTGCTGGACCGGCAGGGGCGAATTCTGTTTCTCAACGAGCAGGGGCGGAAGATGCTGGGGGAAAGTAAGGATATAACCGGGCAAAACTATGCGACAGCTTTTCTGGAGCAGGATATGGCTGGGGAAAATGATAATTTCCACCAATTTGTGTTGGACGCAGTATATGACAAAGAACATGCGCACAGCGGGGAAGCGGATTATAAAGCCCGGAACCGGGAATTGCGCAGATTTAGCCTGACTTCATCTTTTCTGCGCAGTGAAGACGGCGCCACGCCTATTGGTATCGTGGTCATGTTCTCGGATGTCACTGAAATCGCACGGCTCAACCGGCAAAGAAGGGAATCTTCTACGATTTTTGCTGTGCTGATGATCTGTGTGTGCCTGTATCTCTTCCTGTGGAGTTTGTTACGTTACTTAAACGCCGAGCCGGCCGGTTGGGTAATGAATTTGATGATCGAGTCAATTTCTATCATCATGTTTTTCATTATTCTGAAAACCACCAGCTTTTCTATTCGGGATATTGGACTTCGGGTCGTCAATGCCAAGGCTACCTTTCTGCCGGATATCCTTATTACGATTGCCGGAACTGTTGCGTTGGTTCTCGGAAAAATCGTTCTTTTGCGTGTGGCGCCCGGCTTTTTCCCAGAGAGTGCGCCCTTCTGGGATTGGAGCGTCGGTACATTCGCAGATATTATTTATCCGCTGACTGTAATTTTACAGGAATTTTTGGCTCGCGGCGTTATGCAGGAAAATTTAAAGCGTATTTTTACAGGGAAATACGCCGGTGCGATGTCCATTATTGTCTCAGCCCTGGTGTTTGGCGTACTCCATATTGCCTATGGTCTTCCCTACATGCTGGGAGCTACATTGCTTCTGGGTGTGCTGGGTGTGTTTTATCATAAGCAGGGCAATATTTGGGGACTGTGCATTATTCACTACGTACTGGGGGAGGTGGCAACATTTTTACGTTATCTCATCTGACCATTTCGGTATTCAATGGAGTATGGTGGATTGTTGTAGCAATGATTGTGGCGATGATTGCGGGAATCTGGCGTTTTCGCAGGCGGCGTCCTCTCCAAAACAATCAAAAGTTTTTAGCGGTTTTGGCAGCTTTTACGGTTTTATATCTGGCAGTATATAAAATTTTGCTGGCTTACAGCCCAAATTTTGAATTTGCGTTTTGGAATGAGCTGCCTTTGCAGCCGTGCAATATCGTGGCGATCCTTGCGATACCTGCCGCGCTGTCCCGGGGGCGTATTGGCCGTCTGCTTCAAGCGTTTTGCTTTTATGGCGGGATTGTGTTTGCTCTGGTGGCGTTGATGATGCCGGTGGACGGCTTCTCAGGCGTTCCGCTGTTTTCGGTGAACGCCATAGGTTTTTATGGTTTTCACGGCTTTGTACTGGCACTCTCGGTAAGTTTCGTAACGCTGAAGCTACACTGTCCTGAATGGCGCGATATTCCGGGGGTGTTGTTGGTATTGATCCTCATTTCTCTCCCGGTTCATGGCATTAATATACTGCTGCGGGCCACTGTGTATCCGGAGGCAAACTATTTTTACACCTATGGCCTGGAGGGAAATCCGGTGCTGGAGGGGCTGAAAGCTTTGATGCCGATTCCGCTCGTTTATGAACTTCCGCTTTTGCTTGTCATGGGGATGCTTTGTGCGGTCATTATGCTCCTGTTTCGCGGCGGAGGGAAAATCATCGCTGTATGGGGAAAAACAAAAAACCGCTCATTGGAAAAGTGATGAACGAAAGGATAAGGAGGCTATTGCATGAACATCATGAAAACGACGGAAGGATCTGCGCTGAACCTTGCTTTGGAAGGACGGCTTGACACAACCACGGCTCCACAGCTTGAGGCGGAGCTTAGAAACTCCATGAATGGTATAACCATCTTAAATATGGATTTTGAAAAGTTGGAGTATCTGTCTTCAGCCGGTCTTCGCGTCCTGCTGGCGGCACAGAAAACGATGAATAAACAGGGGAAAATGGTGATTCGCCATGTCAACGAAACCATTCGCGAAGTATTTGAAGTGACCGGTTTTACCGGTATCCTCACCATTGAATAAGGAGTTGGAAGGATGAAAGTTGCAGTCATTGGCAATGGAAATGTGGGAATGGCCGTCTTTGGTGAACTGCTGCGCATGCCGGAGATCCGCGAGTTGGCGCTGGTGGGCAGAAACAAGGAGCGAATCCGCGCCGAGGTGGATGACTATGCGGACGCGCAGGTCCTTCATACCGCACCGGGTGTCAAGCTCTCCGGCGGCGGTTATGAAAAAACAGCAGGGGCGGATATCCTTCTTTATACTGCCGGGACGGCCCAGAAGCCGGGACAGACACGGCTTGATTTGGCGGCGGAAAATGTGCGCATCACGCGGCAGATTTTCGAAGAGGTCAACCGCTATAATCGAGACGGCATTGTAATCTGTCTGAGCAATCCGGTGGATTTGATTACCGCTGTGGTGTGCGAATGTACGGGTCGCCCGCCCGAAAAAGTGATTGGCACGGGCACTTTGCTGGATACCGCCCGGCTAAAGAAATATCTTTCCAATCTATTGGATGTGTCATCTGCTTCGGTAACGGCATATGTGCTGGGCGAGCACGGGAACAGTTCCTGTGTGATCTGGAGTGCAACCCGAATTTCTGGTCAGCCGGTTGACAGCTTTCTTTCTTCAGCCTTGGAGGATGAGGTACACTTCCGACAGCAAACAATGGTCGAAATGGTGCGTGGCAGCGCTGAAAAAATTATTCGAGCCAAGGGCTCTACGGCTTACGGAGTGGCGGCTGCGGCAGGACGCTTGGTGCAGGCCATCGTCCACGATACCCGAGACATCCTGACGGTGTCCGTAGGACTGGAAGGCGCATATGAAAAGAAGGGAATCGCGCTATCTGTTCCTTGCGTTGTGGACAGTCGGGGCGCCCATGTGACGGCGGAACTGCCGATGACAGAAGAGGAAAAAAGCGCGTTTGACGCTTCAGCCGAAGTGGTTTCTGGCGTGATAAAAAAATTCATACAGAAAGAGTTGGGTAAAAAGAATGAAATCCAATGAAATTGCGTTATCCAATCGTCTATCCTGTGCTGTGAACGCACTGCAGGAGGTGGAACAAGCATCTGACCAGGCAGGCCTTAGCCGAGAACAAGCCAATATTTTACGTCTTCTTACGGAAGAAATGATCTCGATGACTACCGATATTCTGCAAAATTGTAAGGGGTCTCTTTGGATGGAATGGGAGGGACTGTCTTGCGAGCTGCATCTGACTGCGGTGGCTCCAATCGAAGAAGAGGCAAAGGCCGCCTTTATCGAGGCGTCGAAAGCCAAGGCAAATGCGCCTGTAAAAGGACTGAAAAACAGAATCAGCGCCCTCTTGGCAGGGATGCTCAGCAGTGAAACTTATCCTGAACTGTATACTTCCATGGGCGCCGGCTTTATCGAGGATATGTCTACCGGCATGTCGCCTCTTTATCTTGTGCCTACCTGGTCGCTGGCAGCGTATAAAGAAGGGCAAAAAAAGGAACAGAAGGATGCGGAGTTGGAGGGCGTAGAAAAATCGATTCTAACCGGTCTGGCAGACGATGTGATCGTGTCTGTAAAAAACCATTGGGTTGAGCTGGTCGTTAAGAAAGCGTTTGAGGCGCCTTTGCAGGCAGCTATGCCGAAGTTTATCGGCCTTTCTCATGTTTGCATTTTTGTGGACGATATGATGGAAGCGGTTTCCTACTACCAAAAGCTGCTGGGAGTCATACCGGATCATTACCTGTCCCATTGGAAAAACGAGGGTTTTTTCAAAGCCGGCGGTTTTATCAGAGAAGCGGCGGACGGGGAGGTTTCCATCGCCTTCGTCAATGTACCCGGTACGAAGCTGACGCTGGAACTTATGCAGTACCATTATCCGGAAGGACGGAAAGATCCGGTGATTTTTGCCGCAAACGATGTCAGCGGCGCGCGCCATATAGCGTTGAAAATTACGAATATCAAGGAAGCTTTTTTACATATTCAATCCATGCCTGACACGCGCCTCATAAACGAAACGCAAGAGTATAAGGTTTTCCAAATCAGCGAAACCAGTCCGGCTGAGGTGCATTTTTTTGACCAGGATATGCGGGAAAGCGATACCAGAAATGTACAAACCGCGCAAATTCTCAGCAACGTGCAGTATTTCTATTTTATCGATAAATATGGACTGCAGTGGGAATTTGAGCAGGGACACAGCGACATTGGAGACTGACGACGGAGCAGAAATATTCTTCGCGTATGATGCTCCCTGAGGTAATGAGCATGGAGGAAAAAACGATATTTTCAAAGCGGATTTTTGAAGAAAACGAATTGGAGGCAAACAGATACGCCTGCCGCTGCCTGCAGGTAATGGCTATAATCGTTTTGCTGGCCTGGCTCATGAATCTGTTGAATATCTTTAGCCAAACGTACTCGCGGGCTGCTGGAACGGCAGGCGGCGGATTCCTCTGCCCGGCAACGCATTGAGACAGAGCTAAACGTGGCCACCCAGATTCAGGCGGATATGCTGCCCCGAATATTCCCCGCTTTTCCGGAACGGCCTGAGTTTGACATTTACGCCGGCATGAACCCGGCCAAGGAAGTGGGCGGAGACTTTTACGACTTTTTCTTACTGGACGACGACCACCTGGTTCTGGTAATCGCAGATGTTTCCGGCAAAGGCGTGCCGGCGGCGCTGTTCATGGTAATTGCCAAAACGCTTTTGAAAAACGCGGCGCAAACCGGCCAAACGCCTGGGCAGGTATTGGAACAGGTGAATGAACAGCTGTGTGAAAACAACGAAGCGGAGATGTTTGTGACTGCCTGGATGGGAATTTATGAGATATCCACCGGGCATCTGCTGGCAGCCAACGCAGGACATGAGTATCCGGCAATCAGACGGGAAGATGGGCAATTCGAACTCTATAAAGACAGGCATAACTTCGTGCTGGCTGCCATGAAAGATACGCGTTATCGGGAATATGAGCTGGATTTGGGGAAAGGCGATACCCTGTTTATCTATACGGACGGTGTGACGGAGGCTACCAATGAAGAAAATGTCTTGTATGGGACACAGCGGATGCTGGATACCCTGAACCTTACGCCAGGGGCCTCTCCCCAGTCTTTGCTCCGGGCAGTCAAATCGGATATCGACCGGTTTGTGGGAGAAGCGCCTCAATTTGATGATATCACGATGCTGTGTCTGAAGCGGCAAAGCTTTTCAAAACACACAACTGAGAGCGGTATGCCAGATAAAAAGTTTTTGATATGAGAAGCAAAAGAGGTGTAGAGCAATGATTACCTTCCTTTGCGCCACCATCTTGCTCATCGGCGGCTACTGGTTATATGGAAGGCTTACGGAAAAGGTATTCCGTCCGGATGATAGACCAACGCCTGCAATAGATCATCCAGACGGCGTGGATTACGTGCCAATGAAAACTTGGCGGGTGTTCCTTATCCAGCTTTTAAACATTGCCGGCACCGGTCCTATCTTCGGCGCGCTGATGGGTGCAGTGTTCGGACCGGTGGTGTTTCTTTGGATTGTGTTCGGTTCAATCCTGGGCGGCGCCGTGCATGATTATATGAGCGGGATGATTTCCATACGCATGGATGGCGCTTCCATATCCGAAATTGTAGGAAAGTATTTGGGACGAACTGCCAAGCAAGTGATGCGGGCGTTTTCCGTAGTACTGTTAATTTTGCTTGGCGCCGTATTTACAACCAGCCCGGCCGCACTGATTGCACGACTCACACCGGACTGGATGAACACTACTTTTTGGGTGGTAGTGATCCTGGCGTATTACCTGCTGGCTACTTTGCTGCCTATCGACAAAGTAATCGGCAAACTATATCCTGTTTTCGGCGCGGTACTCGTCATGATGGCGATAGGCATCATTGGAGGCCTGATTGCCGGGGGATATTCTCTTCCGGAAATTTCGTTTGTCAATGAACATCCGGACGGACGCCCTATTTGGCCTTTTATGTTTATTACCGTTGCATGTGGAGCGATATCGGGTTTCCACGGCACGCAGTCTCCGCTGATGGCACGTTGTTTGAAATCAGAAAAGGATGGGCGCAAGGTGTTTTATGGCACCATGATTTCCGAAAGTGTCATCGCACTGGTCTGGGCAGCGGCCGGCGTGGCCTTTTATGGGGTTACCGGTGGGCTGCAACAGGCGCTTAAGACCTTGGGAGAGTCCGGCGTAGTATATGAAATTTCGGTTTCCTTGCTTGGCTTTGTTGGAGGCGCTTTAGCCATCATTGGAGTGGTGGTTTGCCCGATTTCTTCCGGAGATACGGCATTTCGTAGCGCTCGTCTGACAATTGCGGACTGGCTACACATTGACCAGTCCAATTTGCCCAAGCGTTTGGCCGTCACCCTGCCGCTACTGCTCGCGGGTGCTGTGTTAACACAGGTAGATTTTGCGATCATTTGGCGTTACTTTTCCTGGAGCAACCAGACACTGGCTATGATTACGCTCTGGGCGGCAGCTATGTACCTGGTTCGCAATGCCAAAAAACGGTGGTATTCGCTTATGTGTGCAATACCGGCTACCTTCATGTCCGGCGTGTCCTGCACGTATATCCTTATGGCAGAGGAAGGCTTTCAGATATCCAAAACTATCGCTTATCCCAGCGGCGCGATATTTGCTCTGGCCTGTGCGGTACTCTTTGCGAAAAAAGCAGGGAATCAAAAGAAACTGTAATTATCCGAACAATAAGAGAGGAGTTTTATTTATGTCTTTAAGAAAGGTGGCCGCTTTTCTGATGGCGGCAATTTTGGCATGTTCGCTCGTAGGATGCGCAGGGTCGAATGATGAGGCTCGTTCTCCTCTGGAGGGGAAGAAAGTAGCCTATGTCATGCAAATGGCTTCGTCGGACATTTTCGATATGTGGGCCGATGCGGCACAAGAGACTGCCAATGCGCTTGGCATGGAATTTCAGGCATTTTTTTGTGACAGTTCAGATGAAAAATGGCAGGATACGATTCGGCAGTGCGCCGCCGACGGTTATGATGGATTACTCCTCAGCCACGGAGGTCAAAGCTATGCGTATACATTTTTAAAAGATCTAACGGAAGAATATCCTGATTTGAAGATTGTGACGTTTGATACCCTGTTTCAGGATAGCAATGGGGAAACGCAGAAAATAGAAGGCGTTACCCAATTTTTTCAGCAGGATGCGCAGTTGGCAGAGTTGCTGCTTGATTATATCTGCAATACTCTTTACGCTGAAAAAACGGCCGCGGGTGATCCAATCCGTATCCTTAAAGTGTGGAAAGGCCCTCAATTTATATCCGCTTTTGATCGGCGTCAGGAGGGATACGCGGTTTATGAAGATCAAGGGTTAATCGAAACAGTTGAAACCATCG
>CALWBW010000004.1 GCA_944376195.1 uncultured Clostridia bacterium
GCTACGCGTGGGGAAAATATCACCGTTATCTTTGTCAATAACGCCATTTACGGCATGACCGGCGGACAAATGGCGCCGACAACCTTGCCTGGCCAGGTCACGCAAACCACACCATATGGCCGTGATCCGCAGATTGCAGGGTATCCTGTACACGTCTGCGAAATGCTTTCCGCACTGGATGGCGTTGCACTCGCACAGCGCGTTGCAGTGGACAGCGTCCCGCATATCCGTGATGCGAAGAAAGCTATTCGCCTGGCGTTTGAAAATCAAATCAACCGCCGCGGTTTCTCCATCGTGGAAGTCATTTCTTCCTGCCCCACAAACTGGGGTATGGAGCCCGTAAAAGCGCTGGAATGGCTCCGCGAGAATATGCTGCCGTACTATCCGCTCGGCGTTTACAAATCCAAGGAATAAGGAGGTCACGGAAATGTCAGTCAATCATCAGATTACCATTGCTGGCTTCGGCGGCCAGGGAATTCAGTTCACGGGAAAGTTCCTGATTTACGCCGGTATGCAGGCAGGATATGAAGTCACCTGTATTCCTTCCTATGGCCCTGAAATGCGTGGCGGTACCAGCGCCTGTTTTGTCGTGATTTCCGACGATAAGATCGGTTCCCCGATTTTTTCAAATCCCTCGCTTTTAATTGCCATGAATACCCCGTCTTTTGATAAATACGAAATGAGCACAGAGCCGGGCGGCTATACGTTTGTCGACTCCACGCTTGTCGACCGCAAAGCCGTACGTGACGATGTCACCACCGTTTACGTTCCGGCAACAGGGGTGGCCTCTGAAAACGGCATTCACAGCCTGGCAAATATGGTCATGGTCGGCAAAATTTTGAAAGAGACCGGCATCTTTACCTATGAATTAATGGAGCAGGTAATGCCGAAGCTTGTCTCTGCAAAGCGTCCGCAGATGATTGAGACAAACTTGAAGGCGATTCGGCTCGGCATGGATTTATAATACTCCATTTTTCGGACCATCAGGCAACATTTCAATTCTAGCACAACCGCCTGCCGCCGCACATCCGCGCGGCCGGCGGGCGGCTTTCTTTTCATTATGCTTACCTCTACTCGATTCCCAAGAGGAGGGTTTTTACTATGGCTACCATTCACAACCTTGAAATTGCGGAGCGTATGCGCGCAATCCGTGAACTTTCCGATTATACCGTTGAGGAATTGGCAAAACGCATGAACATGAGCGCGGAAGAATACGCCAGCTATGAAACCGGCACAGTAGATATTCCTATCAGCGCGCTCTATGATATGTCAAACACGCTAAACGTCAGCATCACGGAACTTTTAACCGGCGAACAGGCCAAGATGCATGTTTTCTCCGTAACACGTGCCGGGAAAGGCGTTGCTGTAGAACGTTCCAGCGCCTATAAGTACCGTGATCTTGCCCATAATTTTGCCGACCGGCGCGTATCGCCCTTCCTTGTCACCATCGCACCATCCGGCGACGAGGAACCTTATCATTTGAACGTCCATACGGGACATGAATACCACTACTGCCTGGAAGGCGCTTTTAAAATTAAAATTGACAACACCGTTTTGGAAATCCATGAGGGAGATTCTCTTTACTTCGATTCTGGCCACCCGCACGGCATGAAGGCGATTGGGGGAAAACCCGCCAATGTGCTGGTTGTTGTGATATAAGCTAGGGAGGGAACCAGTTTGATCGAACGTTTTTGTAACCGTGTGGAATTTTCGTCCTATGAGGACTTTAAGCAAAATTTTCAGATTCTTGTCCCGGAGAATTTTAATTTTGCCTTTGATGTGGTCGATGAGTGGGCCCGCATCGAACCGAATAAACGTGCACTGGTCTGGTGTGACGATAAGGGCGACGAAAAAATTATGACGTTTGCCGATATCAGCCGGATGAGTGACAAGGCAGCAAACGCCTTGCGTACTCTTGGGATCGGGCATGGCGACAGCGTTATGTGTCTGCTAAAACGCCGCTGGGAGTATTGGGTCATTTCCATGGCATTATGTAAACTTGGTGCCACCATTATCCCGGCTACGCATCAGCTTACAGCAAAAGATATTCGATACCGCATGGAAATGGCAGATGTCCGGATGATTATTGCCGTCGACGACGACTATGTCTGCGGATGTATTGACGATGTCTTCCAGGACATTCAGGGAGATCGTATTAAAGCGGTTATTGCCGGTACGCGCGAAGGATATCTGGATTTTTCCCGCATGATGGAAGAAGCGGACGAGCATTTTGTGCGTCCGACCGGCGAGCAGGCAAGTCATAACGACGATATCATGCTCTGCTACTTTACAAGCGGTACCACCGGCATGCCTTCTATGGTCGCACATAATTTTATCTATCCGCTCGGGCATATCCTGACGGCAAAATACTGGCAGGACCTGCGGGAAACAGACCTGCATTTGACCGCGGCAGATACCGGCTGGGCAAAAGCCAGTTGGGGAAAACTATACGGCCAATGGCTGTGCGGCGCGGCGGTGTTTGTCTATGATTACGGCACGAGATTCCATCCCACCGATTTTCTCCGGCTGATTGGCAAATATCATATCACCACGTTCTGTGCACCGCCTACTATTTACCGGTTCTTCATTAAAGAAAACCTAGAAGAGTACGATCTTTCCTCCCTGCGCGCCTGTTATATCGCAGGAGAGCCCTTGAATCCCGAAGTTTTCAACCGCTGGCGCGATTATACAGGAATTGAACTGCGGGAGGGGTTTGGGCAAACGGAAACGCCTGTCATGATCGCGGCGTCTCCGTGGATCAAACCCAAACCCGGTTCTACCGGTAAACCCATGCCTTGGATTAATATAAAATTGCTTGACGACAACGAGAATGAATGCGAACCCGGCGATGAAGGGGAAATTTGTGTTCCGATTGCCAACGGCCATCCGGCCGGTTTGTTTGTCGAGTACCGGGGAAATCCGAAGAAGAACGCGGAAGCGTTCCGCGACGGGTATTATCACACCGGCGATATGGCGTGGATGGACGAAGACGGTTATATTTGGTTTATTGGACGTAACGACGATGTCATTAAAAGTTCCGGTTACCGGATCGGACCGTTTGAAGTTGAGAGCGCGCTTTTGGAGCATCCCGCTGTCTTGGAGGCCGCTATTACCGCCGTTCCGGATCCGCAGCGCGGACAAATCGTCAAAGCTACCGTTGTGCTTACAAAAGGCTATACGCCGTCCGATGAACTGGTAAAGGAATTGCAAAACCACGTTAAGCACGTAACTGCACCTTATAAGTATCCGCGTATTGTCGAATTTGTAGATAAACTTCCGACCACCATTTCCGGTAAAATTCGGCGAGTGGAAATTCGCAATAAGGACGCGGAGGAGCATGCATGAATTTTAGGCAAAATCTGAAAAGACTGACCGTAACAGCTATTATGGCTGCGGCTGCTTGTATTTTGAGTCCCCTTTCCATACCGCTTCCGATCAGCCTGGTACCGATTTCTGCCTGTACATTGGTTTTCTATCTGTTTTCATATTTATTGCGCGCTAGAGATTGCGTGGTAGCTTGCCTTGTCTATATGTTGCTGGGGATTGCCGGACTTCCTGTTTTTTCCGGATTTCATTCCGGTATTGCGGTATTTGCCGGACCGACAGGGGGCTATCTTGTAGGATATCTGTTGGTTTGCCTGATTTGTCCCCTGGTGATCCACCGTTATCCGAATCGCCGTCTTTTCCACATTGGTGGCATGGTAGTTGCAACCATTCTCATGTATGCGTTAGGCTCCATCTGGTATCTGCTCTATGCAAAGGTCAGTCTTGGCGCTGTGCTTGCTGCGGCAGTACTTCCCTTTTTGCCGGGCGATGCTGCAAAGATCATTCTAGCGGTGCTTTTGGGCCCGATTTTGCGCCGCGCGATTTTAAAATCCGAATCATGATGCATACCGGTTCTGTTTTTGAAAACAGAACCGGTCGTTTTTTCGCTACGCATCGCGTTTTACCGCTTTTCCCTCTTTGGGATTGCGCCCGAAAAAATGGACCGGCATTGACACCGGTCTTTTGTTATGGTACTATTTTTCTAAGATAATTTTCAGGGAGGAATCATCATGAACAAGCTGCCTTTTGATATCAACGAAGTGAAGTGGCAGGATTTCGGCGAGGGCATCAAGTCCTGTGTCTGGAAACCCGATGAAAAATGCTGTGTGCAGTATTGGGAAATCCAACCCGGCATCGGCGCCGCACCGCATTCCCATGCCGCAGAGCAGATTACGTATGTCCAGACCGGCTACATGAATCTTTACATGGACGGAAAAGTCTATGATCTCGGTCCGGGGTGTTTTGCCCGCATTCCGTCGAATGTCGAGCATTCTACCAAAAATGTCGGCCAGAGTGTCGTTGTGAATATCGATTTCTTTATTCCGGATCGTGACGATCGTGTAGAAAGCGAGAAAATTGCGGATTTGGGGCATCATTGGGAATAATTTTAAAAGAAGGACGGCGATTGCCGTCCTTTTGTTTTATACAAAATCAGATGGAAAAGGGGCGATATCATGTTTTCTATTGAAAGGGGCCAAAAATGTCAGGAAATTGATGGGTTCGGCGTCTGCCTGGCCTTTCATCAGGCGGGTATGCTGCGAAAACATCCCAAGTGCAAGGAGGTTTTAGATCTGCTCTTTGACACCGCAGGCGCATCCATTTTGCGCAATATTGTCGGCGATGGCGGTGTCTGGGGTGATGAAACCAACGGTCCGACGCCAACCATAGAGCCAGAGGAAGGCGTCTGGCAGTTCGAGGGGGACGAAGAGCAGGTCTGGGCGGCACGTGAAGCATTAAAACGCCGCGGTGAAAAAGTCATGGCGACGGTATGGAGTCCCCCTGCCTGGATGAAAACAAATGCCTGTGTCCACGACGGCGGAGAACTGCGCCGTGACAAGTACCAGGCGTTTGCAGATTATCTCTCGCGCTATGTACGCGAATGGCGCGACCGCTTCGGGATTGCACTATGTGCAATCTCCCCGGCAAATGAGCCGGATCTTGTGACAAAGTATTCCTCCTGCATTTGGAATGGCGAACAGTATCGCGAGTTTGTACGCGACTATCTCGCGCCTACCTTTCAAAAGGACAACGTTACCGCAAAAGTCCTTATGCCGGAGACAACAAGCTGTGTGGCGCATGTGGAAGAATTCACGGATCTCATTTTTGCCGATCCGGCAGCGACAGCGGCAGTGGATCTCATCGGCCTGCACGGTTACGGGCATGATACGGTCATTGCGCCGGTGCGCGGTACGGCAGAGCATGGCAAAAAAGTCTGGCAGACAGAGCTATGCGATATCAACGTCATGGAGGAATGGCAGCGAGGCGATGGAATTGTCAACGGGATTTTCTGGGCGGAAAATATCGACAACTACCTGACCCGCATGGGCGTCAGCGCGTATATTTATTTCTGGGGCGCCAGCATCTATCCAAACGGCGGTAATTTGGTCGCAATCAATCTGGAAACCGGAGAAATTTCCGTGCCGAAGCGTCTTTATACATTCGGAAATTTTGCCCGTTTCGTACGCCCTGGATACCGCCGTCTAATGGTTTACGGCGCGGAAGCAGAGACAAAGCTCACGGCATTCCTGAGTCCAGACGAACAGGAACTGGTCCTTGTGAGCATTAACCCGCTCGACCGTGAAGCGACGCTCTACGCAAAAGTCGGCGAGACCGCTGATAAAACGGCACGGGGATTCCGCACTTCGGAAACCGAAAATCTCGCGGAGCTGGCGCCTGTCGCACTGGAGAAAGGCTGTATCAAGGAAATGCTCCCCCCGCAGAGCGTGACAACCTGGATAATCCAGCTATAATTGGCAAAAATAAACCCTAATCTTTCAATATATCAAAACGCCGTATACGGCCGTTGCCTCTTTGGAAAAACGAGCCGCATACGGCGTTTCCTATGATTCTATCTTTCCCACAGAGCGTTATAGAGCGCATCCAAATTTTCTTCTGAATATTCGATTTCTCCGGAATACATACGAAACAGCTCCACCTGATCGTCAAAGGAAAACGCGCCGTTTTTCGCATAGCACACCGCACCCGCGGCACGCAACAACCGGCAGGATAAAACGGCAAAGGCCGCTTTAGTAGCCAGGTCCCCGTCGTCGAGCGCTTCCGGCACATGGCGGTATAGGAAATAGGCCAGCATATGCCGGTACTCCATCTGCCGTGCGGCCATGTGGCGCGCAAATCCTGCAACATCAGTCATTGAAATATCTGCTATGGCGCGCAATACCGCAGTCCAGCCGTCATCCAAGCGTTCCAGATCCCGGTAAAAGACGGCCCACTCGGAAAGCGTGCGTGCCGGGAGCGCTGTCTCAGCCAGGCACAGAATCCGTTCTTCCGCCTCTTCTATTTCGCAGGATTGGTCATACGCCGCCGCAATCAACCGTTTGCGCAGCGTATACAGTTCTCTCGCGCCGTCATCTGAAATCACAGAACCGTCCGGTATCAGGACAGGCGGTGCTTTCCAGGAGAGCATCAGGCGGGCCGCCGCTTCACAGGAAGCACCGAGTCCGGCCTCCGTCTGCCCCGGCCAAAAATTTCGATAACGCGGATGATCCCGGCAGATCTGGCACAAATACGACTCCCCCAGCGTCAAAATCAGGCTGCATAAATTCTCCCCGGTCAGGCAGGGGCAACGCATCTCACCGTCTAAGAGAAAATGGGGTGGATCCCCCGCGATCCAGCTGCGCAGCCGCATGCCCGCCTCACCCGGTATGGCGCGATACCGGTCCAGCGTTTCATCGTCGATGTCAATCTCCCAACCGATGCAGCAATTATGGCGGCAAGCGCCCGCGATGCATTGAAATTTTTGATAATAATCCGGTACTACCATTTACTTTTTCCCATCCCGTCATCCCGACTGACGATTTCCAAGCAATTTACAAAAGAATCTCGTCCAACGAACGCTTTGGAACATGCAGCGTGCCGTCCGGCGTCAGATGATATCGATACTGTCCCGCTTCCATCGGGTAAATCTCTGATTTTTGCGCCGGATATCCCAAAGCTACCGCCAATGCAGGCGTTATCTGTTCCGGCAAAGCAAGGGCGGATTTTAACCCCGGCTTATCGTGCAGCGCCATCAAACAGACGCCAAGGCCCTTCTCCTGTGCTGCCAGCGCCATGGTTTGCGCGGCAATTCCCACGTCAATTTCATAGTTTTGCGGACGAATCAACGTGTCCGCAGCAATGATGATATACGCAGTCGGACGTTCCTCCGGCGCAGGATCCCCCTCCGGCGCGATGGCAACCGCCCAGCGCAAGTAGGGAAACACCGTATCCACGTCGGCCTTCTCCACAAGCTTATATTTCAACGGTTGCATATTGGCTGAACACGGGCCTACACGTGCACAGTCAACCAGTTCCCGTAAAACATGCGTCGGAACAGGTTCCTGCGTAAACTTCCGCACGGTACGGCGCGCATAAATGGCCTCAATGACATTCATCTCTACACCTCCTGAAATCACAAAGTCGATTTCTTTATCGACGCTCCCATAACCAATGGGCATCATGTATCATTTTTTCGAAAATACTTTCTACACGTTCTGTCGGGCTCCCCTGCAAATACTGATACCAGAACACAAAAGCAGTATGCAGCGAGGAAAGCGTTATATCACATCGAACAGACTCAGCATCAATTGACATGCCCATTTCACGAGCAGCAGCGCAGTAACCAGCAATTAATCTTTCTGTATCCAGAAAAACGCCGTCCGCAGATAGACGACTAAGGAAAAAAGCCAAATCAACGGCCGGTGTGTCAACATGCGCGTTTTGCCAATCGCAGACCCGGAGCATATTGTTTTCATCCAACAACAAATTACCGCAGTGAAAATCCCCATGTACCAATCCCAACTCCGTGGGGGTAAACCGTTTCTGAAGCATATTAAAACAATCTGCTACAAACTCGATGTCAGTTATACAAAATCGGCCTTTGTGTTCCGAAAGCACACGGCGCCATCCATCCAGACAGGCGTCAATCTGTGCCTGTGACAGTATCAACCTGTTTTGCGCCGGTTTGCCTAAAAAATCCGGTATGGGCAAGCTATGGAGTTCTGCCAGCACACGCAATATATCCGGCAACATCAAACTTGCCTTGCCTCGGTCCAATGCCCGATAACGCCGCAGTAGTAAGATTACTTCCTCCGATGTGATCTTTTCATATAAAACATCCGGAACCAAGGAAATTTCATGATCTCGGAACCAGAGGTACATCCTTGCTTCGTTTTGATAAGTACGCCAAACCTCCGCATGCATGCCCGTTTTTCGATGCGCATATTTTAAAATCATGTCGTCCCCTACCGTCCAAACGTCGGCGCCGCTTTTCCCCTCTTTAATTTTTCGACGAGAATACCTCTGTAAAAAAACCAGCACGTCGTCCATCATTTGCAGACATCCTCCAGTCATACGAGATATTTCATTATAACACGAGATACAAAAAACGACAAATTAAATTGAAAAGCCTCCTGCACCCCTGCTTTCTTCCCTCTGAAAGCGCAATCGTCTATTTCTTTCCGTATACTTTTTTTATTTAATTTTGGATATTTTGAATTGTTTTTGATAGAAATCCCTTACTATGTGCATACTATACAGGAGACATTATTTAAAAACTATGAATTCTTTCCAGAACCCCTTGACATTCCAGAAAGAGCGTGCTACAGTATACTTAGCACTCAGAGGTATAGAGTGCTAAGTCTTGAAAGGAGCGCGAAATCGCAGTGGCTTTAAGCGACAGAAAAAAGCAGATTCTGAAAGCGGTCGTTGATGACTATGTACAGACCGCAGAGCCCGTCGGATCGCGCGCCGTCGTCGCACGTTTGAAAACAAACGTCTCTTCCGCCACCGTTCGCAACGAAATGGCGGATCTGGAACGCATGGGATATCTCGAGCAGCCGCACACCTCAGCCGGGCGCGTTCCCTCCCATTTGGGATACCGGCTCTATGTCGATGAACTGATGAACCATTACAGCGTCGCGCCGACGGAGATCGATCAGTTTGTCTCTACTCTGACGCTTCGTATGGGGGAATTGGACCGGTTGATTGCGGAAGCGGGCCGAATGGTCAGCGAATTAACCAGTCATCCTGCAATTGCCGTCAGTCCAGTTGCGGAAGAAGAGGCAGTACGGCGTTTTGAGGTGATTCAAGTTGATGCGGAAACAGTCGTATTGGTATTGGTTACCACATCGGACATTATCAAAAACCGTATTTGCCATCTCACTTTTCCGCTTTCCGATCTCGAGGTTTCAGCGGCAAACCGGGCTTTAAACGCACATTTTACCAACATTCCACTGGAACAATTGACGGACGAACGCATTACTTCCGCCGAGTATGATGCCGGCGCCGATATTACGGAATTGCTGATTGCGGCAATTGACTTTGCGTCGGATGTTTTGAATACCGTGATGCAGCGCGATGTCTATTTGGAAGGTGCTTCGCAAATTCTAAAGTATCCGGAATTTCATGACCCCAATAAGGCAATGGCGCTTTTGGATTGTCTTTCTGATCGGAATGCGCTCTCCCTGCTTCCCATGCCGGATAGCGAGCATCCCGTCAAAATACAAATTGGGGCGGAAAATAAGACTTCTCCTCTTGACAATGCGAGCATCATTATGACTTCTTATCATACCGCGCGCGGTGCCAAGGGTCTATTGGGCGTTGTGGGACCCACGCGGATGGATTATGCAAAAGTTGCCGCGCGGCTTTGCCACTTTGCCGAAGAGTTGAATCATCTGCTCAATCACGATACCAGGAGATAAAATGTAATGGATAAGAAAAAGAAAAAGGACGAAACAACCGCTGCACCGAATTGCGAGTCTTTGGAAAACGAGACGGCAAGTGAGGAGGCGGTGAACGCCACACCGCCATCAGCCGGTGTGGACGAACAAACTCAAAAGCTAACTGCTCTGCAAAAGGAGCTGGACGAAACGCGTGACCGTTATCTCCGCGTTGCGGCGGAATACGAAAATTATCGCCGCCGGAATGCCAGGGAACGTGAAAATCTGTATGCGGATTCTACTGCGGCGGCTGTTGCGGCCATGCTGCCTGTACTGGATAATCTGGAACGTGCCGCAGCCCAGCAAACTACAGATGAAGCTTTTCGTAAGGGCGTCGAAATGACGCTAAAGCAGTTTTATGATTGCTTGTCAAAGCTTGGAGTTAAAGAAATCCCCGCACAGGGCGAACAATTTGATCCACAGCTTCACAACGCAGTCATGCATGTGGAACAAGAAGGCTGCGACGATAATACAATCGTGGAAGTCTTCCAAAAGGGATTTATCATGGGCGAACGTGTCGTTCGTCACGCAACTGTAAAGGTTGCCAATTAAACATCCCCATCTTATTGAGAAATCACCATAAAGGAGTAAGAATTATGGGTAAAATTATAGGAATTGACCTTGGAACTACAAACTCTTGTGTCGCCGTTATGGAAGGCGGCGAGCCTGTTGTCATAGCAAATGCCGAAGGCGCGCGTACAACGCCGTCTGTCGTCGCATTTACCAAAACCGGTGAGCGTATGGTTGGTCAGGTCGCAAAACGCCAGGCCATCACCAATCCGGAGCGCACCATCATCTCCATCAAACGTGAGATGGGCTCGAATTATCGCGTCAACATCGACGATAAAAGTTATTCTCCGCAGGAAATCTCCGCAATGATCCTGCAAAAACTTGCTGCGGATGCTTCCGCTTACCTTGGCGAAACGGTCACGCAGGCGGTCATCACCGTTCCTGCATACTTTACTGACTCGCAGCGTCAGGCGACGAAGGACGCTGGTAAGATCGCGGGACTCGATGTTTTGCGTATCATCAACGAGCCGACGGCTGCTGCTCTGGCTTACGGCGTTGATAAGGAACACGATCAGAAAATCATGGTTTACGACCTCGGCGGTGGTACGTTCGACGTTTCCATTCTGGAAATCGGCGACGGTGTACTGGAGGTGCTTGCCACAGCCGGTAACAATCGTCTGGGCGGTGATGACTTCGATGAGCGCGTAATGAACTGGATTGCAAATGAGTTCAAACGTGAAAACGGAGTAGATCTGCGTTCCGACCGTATGGCCATGCAGCGTTTGAAAGAAGCAGCAGAAAAAGCAAAAATTGAGCTTTCCGGCATGACTTCTACCGCAATCAACCTGCCGTACATTTATGCCGATGCAAACGGCCCGAAACATTTGGAACTGACCCTTACCCGCGCAAAGTTTAACGAGCTTACGGCGGATTTGGTAGAGAATACGATGGCGCCGGTGCGTCGTGCCATGAGCGATGCCGGTCTGACCCCGAATGATCTTGAGAAAGTTTTGCTGGTCGGCGGTTCCTCTCGTATCCCCGCTGTGCAGGAAGCCGTTCGCAAATTTACCGGTAAGGAACCCTTCAAGGGCATCAACCCGGACGAGTGCGTCGCAGTTGGCGCGGCTATTCAGGGCGGCGTTCTCGGCGGCGAAGTGAAAGACGTTCTGCTTTTGGACGTTACGCCGTTGTCTTTGGGTATTGAGACGCTTGGCGGCGTATTCACCAAACTGATTGAGCGCAATACCACGATCCCGACCAAGAAGAGCCAGGTCTTCTCCACTGCCGCTGACGGACAGCGCAGCGTAGAGGTTCATGTTTTGCAGGGCGAACGCGAAATGGCAAGTTATAACAAAACGCTCGGCCGCTTTACTTTGGATGGCATCGCTCCGGCTCCCCGTGGCGTTCCGCAGATTGAAGTGACCTTTGATATCGACGCAAACGGTATTGTAAACGTCTCGGCAAAAGATCTCGGCACCGGGAAAGAGCAGAAGATTACCATCACGGCATCCTCCAACCTCTCTCAGGAAGAGATTGAGCGCGCCGTAAAAGATGCAGAGCGTTTTGCAGCGGAAGATAAAAAGCATCGTGAGGAAACCGACATTAAGAATCACGCCGATCAGCTGATTTATCAGACGGAAAAACTCTTCCAGGATGCGGGCGATAAACTGACGGATGCGGATAAGCAACCTGTTCAGGCGGCGCTTGATTCTCTGAAAAATATCGTAACCGGTACGGATTTTGCTGCAATCAAACAGCAGACGGAAGATTTGGAAAAGAAGCTCTATGAAGTTTCCTCCAAGCTCTACCAGCAATCTGCTCCGCAGGGAAATCCGGGCGATTACGCAGGATACGAGCAAAATACTACCGGTGGTCAAAACCAGGACTATGCCGGTTATGGTCAGCCTGGCACAAATGGTGCTCAGGGAAACAATCAGGGATTCTATGACGCCGATTACACCGTTGTAGACGACGATAACAACCAGAAGAAATAATTTGGTTTTATATGGGACGCGGCTTTGCCGCGCCCCAAACCCTTTTATAAAAACCGAAAATCCCGCCTTAGGCGGGATTTTTCAGGAGGATTATCCATCATGGCGGATAAACGTGATTATTATGAAATACTGGGAGTTGAGCGGTCTGCTAATGAAGACGCGATAAAAAAAGCTTACCGCAGTCTCGCCAAAAAATATCATCCCGACCTTCATCCCGGCGACAAGGAAGCCGAAGCAAAATTTAAAGAACTCAACGAGGCCTATGAAGTTCTCTCCGATTCTGAAAAGCGGTCTAAATATGACCGTTTTGGCTTTGCGGGCGTAGATCCCAACTATGCGGCAAATGAAGGCGGATTCGGCGGCAGTGGATTTGGCGGATTCGGCGGTGGTTTCCAGGATTTTGACCTGGGCAGCATTTTCGACAGCTTCTTTGGCGGTGGTGCGGCAGGACAGTCCGCGCGTCGCAATGCGCCGCAAAAAGGCGACAACCTCCGCGCCAATATTGTACTTACTTTTGAAGAGGCCGCTTTCGGCTGTAAAAAGACTATTGAAATCAATCGTATTGAGCCTTGTGAAGAATGCAAGGGAACCGGCGCACAAAAAGGCACAACGGTGGAAACCTGCGGCGTTTGTAAAGGAACCGGTACCGTACGCACCACGCAGCGTACGCCGCTTGGCGCTTTTTCCAGTACCTCTCCTTGTAATGCCTGCCACGGCACGGGAAAGATTATCAAGACGCCATGTTCGGCGTGTCACGGCGCGGGGTCTGTGAGACGGCGTCGTAAAATTGAAGTTAATTTTCCTGCCGGCATCGACGACGGGCAGACCATTTCCCTGCGCGGACAGGGCAATGCCGGGCGTAACGGCGGTCCTGCCGGGGATCTTTATGCGACGGTCAGCATCCGTCAGCATCCGATTTTCACCCGCAATGGCCCGGACGTACTCTGCGAAATCCCAATTTCTTTTGTGGAAGCCGCACTGGGCGCCGAGCTGGAGGTTGCTACCATCGATGGCAAGGTGAAATACACCATTCCGGAGGGAACGCAGACCGGTACGACCTTCCGCCTGCGCGGGAAAGGCATTCCCATTCTAAACGGCAAAGGGCGCGGAGATCACTACGTTACCGTCAATGTGGAAGTGCCCCGCAACCTTTCCAAACGGCAAAAGGAACTGTTGCGTGAGTTCGCGGGAGAATTGAAACCGGAAAACCACACACCGGAAAACCGGAACTTCTTTTCGAAATTAAAAGATTTTTTTGAAGGCTAAATTCAATCAAATAACTACCCGTACTGTTCTCTGTTCCGGTACGGGTAGTTTCATTTTAACATATTAGGGTTATTTGTCCTCCCTAGCAGATAATCTGTAGATACATTGTAAAAATCTGCTAATTTAATCAAAATTGCCGTTGGAATGTCAATGTCTCCACGTTCATAGTTGCTGTAAACTCTTTGGCTGCATCCCAGAATTTTCCCCATTTGTACCTGTGTCATCTCGCGATCTTCCCGCAAATCTCGAATCCTTTGATACATACGCAAACACTCCCTAACAGAATAAATAAATTATATGTTAGAAAGTTTTTCGCTATTGACTTTTAGCGGAAAATTCGCTAAGATAGGGTTATAAACCATATAGGGAGGGTTACGGCTATGTACAAAAATGTTGGGAAGCAGATCCAGAAACTAGCACATGTCATACGTATTGTTGAAATCATTTTCGGTGTATTGCTGGCATTTTCCACATTAAGTCTCTTTGCGTCATCAGGTGACGCCTTAACAGCGGTTTTGACAGCCATATTGATAATTGGTATTTTCATTTTTATTGCTTGGATTACCAACCTTCGTTTTTATGCTTACGGTGTCATAACTGAACGGGTAGAGGAACAGACAAAGCTCCTTCGGTATATGGCCAAGGAGGAAGATGCCGGGCTTGAAAAGGAATGTCCCATATGTGGGGGCATCCTATACGCCGGGGATGAATTTTGTTCTCACTGTGGGACGAAAATGACCACCGCACAATAAAAAATGCCCATCACAGACACTGTGATGGGCATTTCCTTTTTTATTTTCCAAATGCCTCCGTCGCCGCACGCATACGTTCGATTACGCCAACGCCAAAGGGACAGCGTTCCTCACAAACGCCACAGGCCAAACAATCTCCCGCGTGTGCTTCCAGCGCCGCATATTGCGCCTGAATCAGCTCCGCAGGAGCAGCATTCGTACGCAACGCGTCATACAGCCGGTTGACAGATGCCACATCAATCCCGGCAGGGCACGGATGGCAATGGTTACAATACACACATTGCCGCGCCGTGCTGAACTGCACCGTGCCGGCCAATGCCTCAGCGTAATCGCGTTCCGCGGCAGAAGTTTCCTCATAGGCAAGCGCTACGGTGACCTCCTCTGGTTTTTGACACCCAATCAGCACAGACGCCACGGCGGGACGAGAGAGCGCATATTGGATCAACTGCGCTGTGGTGAACGCACGATGAAACGGGGAAAGCGCCGGATTTAAAAGGATTCCGGCACCATAGGTCTTCATTACCGTGATACCTACGCCATGTGCCGCACATGCATCATAAAGTGCCGCGCGTTTCGGATTCACGCCGGAGAGCCCTTCCCGATTCCAAGTGTCCGTAACAAAATAACTTTCAATTTTCATATTCTCCGGCAGGAGGTCATAAGCGGGGTTTACGGAAAACAGCAATACATCCAGCCATCCTGCTTCCACCGCACGACGTGCCGTCACAGGATCATGGCTTGACATCCCAATCGCCCGGATCACCCCCTGCTCTTTCAGACGCAGCGCGTACTCCAGTATCGGGCCATTCTCTATGGTATCGAGATCATCCAGTGTGTCTACAAAGTGAATCATACCGATATCGATATAATCCGTTTCAAAGCGCTTTAAAAAATCGGCGATAAACGTCTGGCAAAGGGTCAAATCGCGCGAACGCTCATATTGCCCATTGCGCCAGATAGAACCGATGTGCCCCTGAATCAGCATCTGATCCCGGCGTCCGCGAAGCGCCGCGCCAATATTGGATCGCACCTGTGGTTCCGACATGAAAGCATCCAGAATATTGATGCCGCCGTCTAAGGCAGCGTGAACCACCTGTTCCACAACCTCCCGGGATTCCACCTGCAAATGCTCACAACCCAGTCCGATTTCCGAGACAGTCATCCCTGTTTTTCCCAATTTTCGATACTCCATAACAGCCTCCCGTACAAATGTACTATTGTGGAACAATTGTACTATACGTTAGGAAAGAAAACAAGCCCTATATGAAAAATATATAACTACGTTTTTCGTATTGAAATAATGCCGCGGGTAAGAAAATGCCCCTCATTTTGCGATTCTGGCAAAACAAGGGGCAGTTTGGGCTGAAACCACTTCTATTTCCCGTAAGAACGGTAAATTTGATTCCTTTCGCGGCGTTCCTCTAAGGGGAGTTTTTCCGCATCTTCAATTTCGTACGCGCCGAAGGTGTCATAAAGCCGGGAAATGGGATCTACCTGTACGTACGTACACCAGGGCAGCCAATGATATTGACCCTGATATTCCTGCGTATACAGACTTCCGCTCTCATGAGACATACCCGGATAGGCATATCCGCAAGAACCGTCATAGTCTGTGCACTGTTTTGAGTTGTGGTGAATAAAACGGGCAAAGTGGAGATAGTGCGCATCCTCTGTCAGGAGATAGAGACGGTAATAGAGATACGGACAGGACGCCATGTACACATCCGCACCGGAATGTCCCGTTGCAATCAAACTTTGGCCGGAAATATTCCGCTTTGTCAGCGGATTTGCCGGATACGGCACATGTACCGGGAAGGACCATGCATACGTCCACGTCTCCACGTAATCCGCCGCATCACAGGCCGCACGCAGCCATTTTTCCTCGTTTGTCAGATCATAAAGTGCAAGATATCCGAAAATTGCATAAATTCCGGATTCCTTATCGTAAATATCCGAATTATCGCAGGTACCGCCGCGATACTCCAAATGGCGGGTAATGTGGGCAAGACTCCAATCGCCGGCTTTCACCGCAGCATCCCGATAGGAATCCGTTCCCGTCACCAAATAAATCTGAACCAGGAACCGAATCACATTGGTCGTGTTGGCCTTGGATTCCATCAGCATATCGCCCTTCTTATCATAGGAACGATACCAGCTGCCATCCTCATTCTGCGCACGCACCAGCCAATCCGCAACAGTCTTACAGTACGCCAGCCAATCTGCATGCTCGTTGCCATGCTGCTTTTCAAATACATAGGCATCCAGAATGCCTTCCATTCCGTCCCCTATCATACGGACCCAGAAGGGACGGTCCTCAAAGTCATGGAATTCCGGGTTATACCAGATATGCGGTGCGCCCCACTCGGTCAGGGAACGGTCCACCCAGAACTGAATCACATTCCGGCCTTTTTCCTGTGCCTCCGCGTCGTCATAAAGCGCACCGTAACGAAGGAGCTGATAACCGATATTGGGCTGTTGTCCAACAAATCCAAACTGATAGGCAACCTTCATCTGCTCACCGCTCGGCAAAATGCTGGCAAACGGCAGACCCCAGGTCCCCTCATAACAATTGGTCTGTTCCTTCAGCGTCACCATGGCGTTTTTGTAGAGAAGTTCATTATCAAGCGCCACAATCGGCTCATCAATTCGTGTATAGACGCTGCGCCACAGCGTTTTCATCATCTCCGCGAAATCCGCACAGTGCAAGAAATCCAGAGATACCGCAAAATGATTTCCCCCATTTTCACGGACAGGATGATACAAATTACTGTAAATGTGCTCCAGTGGGAAGCCGTCCGGCAATTTCCGGGTAGAAGTTCCGCGCGCAGCAGGATAGATGTAGTCAAGTGACACTGCGCCCGCCGTACTTACGCCAATACTTCCAAACGTAATATGCTCATCCACCATTAAATCATGCAGGCGCGTACCATAATCGCGCGGGCCCATATCCGCATGCAGTCTGGAAATACAGGCCACATCATGCGAAGCCAGCCTCTGCATGGCAAACATCGGCAGCCCATACTGCGTCTCATACATCCAATGGTACTGAATCGACTTATTATATCCGATGAAATGCGGCGGCACAAATTCATTCTGCTGATACCACGCGCCGGGCGCAAAACAATTGATCTCCTCCAGCGATTTCACGCCGGGTAATTCCAAATAAATTTTTGTGGCAAATCCTCTATCCGCCGGATTTGCCTTTTTAATCTCCACGGTGCGGTTTACATAAAAACCATTCTCCGCGCCCACGGTATATTTGTCACAAATAGAGAATACGCTCCCTGCTGCGGTTTCCACAAGGCCTTCCGCCATCACACAGTCCGCGTCCTCCCGTACGGTCTGATAGGGCACAGCGTAGGTCAACGGGTTGGAAGTAGGACATTTAATATACAAATAAAGCGGCAGAGGGCTTACAAAAACTGGATCTTTTTTTCCGTCCTGCAGAACGTGCAGCGCATAGCCGCCCTGGACAGGCTGAAAGGAAAGACTGTAAACGCCTGAATGTAAGGAAATCATGGCAAATATCCTTTCTTTTTAGCAAGACGCCAAGAAGGATGGAAAATCATCCTTCTTGGCGTCTTTTCATTAATATTTCGTATCGTAATCCCAGGGAGTACCGCCCGCCAGGCAACCGCCGTCGATGTGAATCATCATCCCGGACATGTAGCTGGATGCCTCGGAAGCCAACATGACCACAACACCGACAATTTCGTCCGGCGTACCGGGGCGCTGCATGGCAATCCGCTCACGCAGATACTGGGCACGGGACGGGGTTTCCCACGTAACCGTCGTCAACGCCGTCAGAATGTGTCCGGGCGCGATGGCGTTGGCACGAATGCCGAACTTCGCCCACTCAATGGCCTCAGAACGGGTCAGAGCAGTCAGTGCGCTCTTTGTGGCGCCATAAACAGAGCAGCCACCCAGCATACCCACCGCATTATGCGATGAGACATTGATAATATTTCCATAATGATGGGGAATCATCTTCTTCACAACCGCCTGTGTAAAGAAGAACGCGCCCTTTAAATTGATATTCATCAGACGGTCGTAGGTCGCCTCATCATAGTCCAGGAACCCAATACGTTTGTTGATACCAGCGCAGTTAATCAGCACGTCCAAATGGCCGTGCGCCTTGTCAATCCGATCGACAAATTCCGGGAACGAAGCAAAATCCGTCACATCCAGGCGATAACCGGTCGCAAGTCCGCCTTCCGCCTTAATTTCTTCTGCAAGCTTTTGAACAGCTTCTTCCGCAATATCGCAAAGAATCAGTTCTCCACCCGCGCGCGCCAGGCCCTTCGCCAGTTCCGCGCCAATTCCGCCGGCCGCGCCGGTAAGAATCACGGTTTTTCCCTCAATGGAAAACATTTTCTCTAAATTTTTTCCAATATCCACGCTCTGCGTCCTCCTTTTGTATGTTAAGTCTATTGTACACCACCAAAACCGTTTGTCAATACATTTGCTTTTTGTATCTCCTTGACATTCCTATAGATAATGATATAATAAAGGTATTGTGTAGCGCATATTATGTGCAAAAAGTGTACAATAAGGGAGAGTTCATATGAGTTACGATGCAGAAACCATCAAAAAGCTCAACGAAATGGCGAAAACGCTCCGCCGCGACGTCGTTGAGATGGTTGGTCCCGGTCAGGCCGGGCATTTCGGCGGTTCTTTTTCCAGCGCCGAATTGATTACCGCGCTCTATTTCAGCAAAATGCATTATGATCCCAAAAATCCGAAACTGGCAGATCGTGACCGTTTCCTGCTCAGTAAAGGCCATGTGGCAGTTATTCAATATGCCGCCATGGCTCGTGCCGGTTATTTCCCGGTAGAAGAGCTTTCGACCCTGAAAAAGATCGGTTCCCGTCTCCAGGGCCATCCGGATGTCAAGAAGCTCCCCGGTATTGAGGCCAACACCGGTTCCCTTGGCCAGGGCCTGTCCATTGCGCTCGGGATTTCTCTTGGCTTAAAGCTGGACAATCTCCCCTCCCGTGTGTATGTTCTGATCGGCGACGGTGAATTGGATGAAGGACAGATTTGGGAAGGCGCCATGGCCGCCGCGAACTTTAAGGCGGACAATCTTGTCGCTATTGTCGACCGTAACCGCATTCAGGCTACGGATTTCACGGCAAAGCGTATGGATTCCGGTGATATTCCCGCAAAATGGGCCGCGTTTGGATGGAATGTCATTGAGATCGACGGACACGACATGGAAGCTGTTCTGGCTGCCTATGATGAAGCGGAGACCGTCAAGGGGAAACCCACTGTCATTATTGCCAACACCGTCAAAGGCAAGGGCCTCAGCTTTGCCGAAAATACCGCCGCTTATCACAACGGTACGCTTACAGAAGAGCTTTACGCAAAAGCTCTTGAAGAACTGAAATAAGCGAAAGGGGAGAAAACGAATATGAGTGAAACCAATTGCAGAACCGCTTACGGTAAAACCCTGGTAGAACTGGGCCGTGAAAATAAAAATATTGTTGCTCTCGAGGCGGACCTCGGCAAATCCACCATGTCCAGCCTTTTTGAAGCAGAATTCCCGGAGCGTCATTTTGAAATGGGCATTGCGGAAGCAAATATGGCTTCCACCGCTGCAGGGCTTGCCCTTGCCGGCAAGATTCCGTTTATTCATTCGTTTGCCGTCTTTGCAGCCGGCCGTGATTACGACCAGCTCCGTCAGACCGTCGGTATCGGCGGTTTGAAGGTCCGTGTCTGCGGTTCTTCCGCCGGACTCTCCGACTTCAGTGACGGTTCTACCCACCAGAGCGTGGAAGACATCGCGCTGATGCGTGCCATTCCTGGTATGACGGTGATTTGTCCCGCCGACGCCAATGAAACCGTGGCTGCTGTAAAGGCTATGGTGGATATCGACGGGCCGGCTTACATTCGTATTTGCCGGAACCCCATCGAGCTCATCACAGAGGAAAACAAGCCGTTTGAAATCGGCAAACCCTACATTATGAAGGATGGTTCCGACATTGCTCTGTTTGCAACAGGCATTATGGTCACTAAAGCGCTGGAGGCCGCAAAGGCGCTAGAGGGTGAGATTTCCGTCCGCGTCATCAACGTGCCGACGCTGAAACCCATCAATCGTAATCTGATGATCGAAGTGGCAAAGGGCTGCCGCGGTGTTGTCACAGCCGAAGAGCACAGTTTGATCGGCGGCCTGGGCAGCATTGTCTCCGTCATGCTTTCCGAAGAGTGCAAGCCGATTGGCTTTGTCGGCATTCACGACCAGTATGGATGCAGCGCACATAACTATGAGGAACTTTTGGAGTATTACGGTCTGACTACGGAAAAAGTCATTGAAAAAGTTCGCGAAATTAACAAAATTGCGAAATAAAACACTACGTTTAGAGAAAGGAACACTATCATGAAAATTGGGTTTATTGGTCTTGGCATTATGGGAAAACCCATGGCACGCAACCTGATGAAGGCCGGCCATGAGCTGTATGTTTACGATATTATCCCTGCTCCTGTCGAGGAGCTTGTGAAGGAAGGCGCCACAGGTGTGGCATCTCCGAAGGAAGCTGCGGAAAAGGGTGAACTGGTCATCACCATGGTTCCGAACGGCCCGCAGGTAAAAGAGGCAGTCCTTGGTGCAAACGGCGTCCTGGAAGGCGCGCACAAGGGCCAGCTTGTCGTGGATATGAGCTCCATCGCCCCGACGGCCGCGCAGGAAGTTTACCGTGCCTGTCAGGAAAAGGGCGTCCGTTTTGTTGACGCGCCTGTTTCCGGCGGCGAACCCGGCGCCATTAACGGTACTCTGTCCATTATGTGCGGCGGCGATAAGGCTGACTTTGATGAGGTATATGACATCCTCATGATTATGGGCGGCAGCGCTGTTTATTGCGGCGGCAGCGGCGCAGGTAATACAACGAAGCTGGCCAACCAGATTATCGTAGCTTTGAACATTGCGGCGGTTTCCGAAGCTTTCACGCTTGCTGTCAAGGCTGGCGTCAATCCGCGTACTGTATTTGATGCAATCAAGGGCGGTCTTGCAGGTTCCAATGTCATGAATGCCAAAGCGCCGATGATGATGGATGGAAACTTCAAGCCTGGATTTAAGATTGATCTGCATATCAAAGACCTCAATAACGCAATTGAAACCGGACATGCAATCGGTGCTCCCCTGCCTCTCACCGTTCAGGCACAGGAGATTCTGGAGCGTCTGCATTTTGACGGTCATGGCCAGTGCGATCACTCCGCCATTGCGCTCTATTATGAGAAGCTCGCAGGTGACAGCATCAAGCACGACTAAAAAACAGTGAAAAATAAAAAGGCGGAACCACGTGGTTCCGCCTTTTTTCTTTTGAAAATGTTAGTTTTTGCTCTCCATGTAGTGGCTCTTGATACGCAAACGGCTGATGGCGCGGGCCAATTGCGCCTGCGCAGAACGATACTCCTGAATACTTTTTTTCTGCAACAGTTCTTCTTTCGCCTCATCCGCTGCACGCTGCGCGCGATTGGCGTCAATGTCTTCCGGCCGTTCGGCGGAATCGACAAGCACCAGCACTTCGTTATTCTCCACTTTGACCAGTCCGGAGGAAACTGCGGCAATTCGAGGCGCTTCACCCGGGAGCGTATAGGAAAGCGCACCCGGAACAACAGCCATAATGACATTGCTGTGTCCGGCGAGAATCCCATACTGCCCCTGCGGCGTCGGAATTACAACCGATTCACAGGCCCCCTCATAAAAGGGGCAGTCGGCGGCCAGAATGGATATCTGAAACGTATTTCCCATCTCAGACCTCGTCTCCCATCTGCTTTGCCTTTTGCACAACATCATCAATTGTGCCCACGTTATAAAACGCCGCTTCCGGATATTCATCCATTTCGCCTTCGACAATTGCACGGAAACTGCGAATTGTCTCCTTTAACGGCACATAAATTCCCGGCAGGCCTGTAAACTTTTCCGCTACATGAACCGGCTGCGCAAGGAATCTCTGAATTTTTCTGGCGCGGCCGACAATTTGTTTGTCTTCTTCGCTGAGTTCATCCATACCGAGGATGGCAATGATGTCCTGCAACTCCTGATATTTTTGCAAAATTTCCTGCACACGCCGGGCAATTCGATAATGTTCTTCTCCCACTACGTCCGCTTCCAGAATTCTCGAAGTAGAAGCCAGCGGATCCACCGCCGGATAGATGCCCAGTTCCGCAATTTTTCGGCTCAACACGGTTGTTGCGTCAAGATGCGTAAATGTTGTCGCAGGTGCCGGGTCCGTCAAATCGTCCGCCGGGACATAGACCGCCTGCACGGAGGTCACCGACCCACTTCGCGTAGAGGTAATTCTCTCCTGCAAAGCACCCATTTCATTGGCCAGTGTGGGCTGATAACCAACGGCCGAGGGCATACGTCCCAAAAGTGTGGAAACCTCACTGCCCGCCTGTACGAAACGGAAAATGTTATCAATAAACAACAAAACGTCCTTGTGTTCCTGATCGCGGAAATACTCCGCCATCGTCAAACCGGACAGCGCAACACGCATACGGACGCCAGGCGACTCATTCATCTGGCCAAATACCAGCGCCGTTTTTTCTGCCACACCGCTCTCCCGCATTTCCGTCCAGAGATCGTTGCCCTCACGGCTTCGCTCTCCAACGCCGGTAAAAATAGAATAACCGCCATGCTCCATTGCAACGTTATGGATCAGTTCCTGTATCAAAACCGTTTTTCCAACACCGGCGCCGCCAAATAGGCCAATTTTGCCACCCTTCGGGTAAGGTTCCAACAAATCGATTACCTTAATTCCCGTTTCCAGAATCTCGACTACCGGCCGTTGCTCCTCAAAAGACGGAGCCTTCCGGTGAATTTCCCAACGCGGTTCGTCTTTTCCGACAGCCGGTCCGCCGTCTATCGGATCACCGAGCACATTAAACATACGCCCCAGAGTACTGTTCCCGACAGGAACACGAATACCATACCCTTCCGCGCGCACTTCCATCCCGCGAACCAAGCCTTCACTTTCCGCCAGCATAATGCAACGCACCGTGTCCTTACCCACATGCTGTGCCACTTCCATCACGCGTTCTTTTCCCTCGACAGTGACGGAAAGTGCCTCCTTGATTCTCGGCAGATGCCCATGCGCAAAGGCCACGTCTATAACCGGTCCTGAGACCGTTAAAATCCTTCCTACTTCCATCAGGCTCTATGCCTCCCTGCTATGTTTCCGTTTCTGTGCCTTGGCACCTGAGGATACCTCTGTAATCTCCTGTGTAATTGCCGCCTGGCGCACGCGATTATACTGCACCGACAAATCACTCAAAATTTTTTCCGCATTCTGATTGGCCGAATCCATCGCCGTCATGCGTGCATTCTGTTCACTGCAAAAACTGTCGACCAGCGCACTGTAGATAAAACCCGATACATAACTCTGCATCACATTATCCAAAACACTGGAAATGGACGGGGAAAATTCAAAAGAAACAGAATCTTGCTGCGGTGTTCCGGCGGCGGCCGTGAACTGTCTTCTGTGAAACGGCAAAAGCCGTGTAGAAACCGCTTCCGCATCCAGGCCGTTTTTCATGTCCGTATAAACAACAAAAATTTTATCGAGCTCACCCGCGTTAAACAGATCAAGCAAAATCGCAGAAATTTCCCTTGCGCGATGCATCGTCGGATTCTGCGCGGTATACAGGAAACTGCGCTCTATTGGGATATGGTGCTGCGAGAAAAACTGCCGGCCATACTCACCGACAACAAACAGTTTGGTGTCCTGGTGATCCGATAACAGCTGCATAGTTTCTCGAATCACATTCAAGTTATAGGCGCCTGCAAGACCTTTATCCGCCGTTATGACCAGACAGCCATAGGTTCCATTCAAAGCTGCGCTGCCCTCCACCGGATAAAAATACTTGCTGTCGACTTCCTTGTCCGTACGGAAAATCCGCTTAATTTCTGCCTGTAACGCATGAAAATACGGCCGTGTCTGATCCAGTTCACTCTTTGCCTTGCGAAGCTTGGTAGAGGCAATCAAATACATGGCATTTGTGATCTTCTGCGTCTCCCGCACACTGTTGATATGTGTCTTAATTTCCTTGGTATTCGGCATTTCGGATCACCGTCCTTATCGAGCTGCCTTTTCCCTGTAACGCTTCATAAAACCCTTTGCCAGTTCGACCACATTGGCCTTCAATTCATCCGACAACGCTCCGGTCTGCTCAATCTCAATCCGGATATAAGGCGCCTCTTCTTCCAAATAACGCAGAAACGCTCGATGGAACGCCCCGGTTTCCTCCGGTGCCAGCTCCTGGGTCACGTGGCTGAGCGCCACCACCAGCATCACCACCTGCTCATACTGCTGCAAGGGATGATACTGCTCCTGCTTTAAAAGCTGCATCAGACTCTGACCATACGCCAACTGGCGTTTGGTCGCATCGTCCAAATCACTGGAAAACTGCGTAAAGACCTCCATTTCCCGGTACTGCGCCAAATCCAATCGAATGGTCCCGGTTGCGGACTTCATGGCTTTCGTCTGCGCATCACGACCCACACGGGAGACGGAAAGCCCCACATTCACCGCAGGTCGCTGTCCAGCAAAAAACAAATCGCTCTCCAGAAAAATCTGGCCATCTGTGATAGAAATAATGTTGGTAGGAATATAAGCAGACACGTCGCCGGCCTGCGTTTCCACAATCGGAAGCGCGGTCATGCTGCCGCCGCCCTTTTCGTCAGACAAATGTGCAGCGCGTTCCAGAAGCCGGGAATGCAGGTAAAAGACGTCGCCCGGGTATGCCTCACGTCCCGGAGAACGCTCCAGCAACAGGCTAAGCGCCCGATATGCAATGGCATGTTTGGACAAATCGTCATACACAATCAGGACATCTTTGCCCCTGTTCATAAAATACTCGCCCATTGCACAGCCCGCATAGGGAGCAATGTATTGAAGCGGCGCCGTATCGCTGGCCGACGCATTGACTACTATGGTATAATCCATGGCGTCATGACGGCGGAGCGTCTCCACCAGCTGCGCGACAGAGCTGGACTTCTGCCCAATTGCCACATAAATGCAGATGACATCTTTCCCCTTTTGGTTTAAGATTGTGTCCAATGCAATCGCTGTTTTCCCGGTCTGACGGTCGCCGATAATCAGTTCACGCTGACCACGTCCGATAGGAAACATCGAGTCAATTGCCAGAAGCCCGGTTTCCATCGGGCGATTGACCGGCTGACGGTCAATGATATTTGGAGCAGGTGCCTCAATCGGGCGATAATCTTCTTCCTGAATAGCGCCTTTTCCGTCAATGGGTGCGCCAAGCGCATTTATCACTCGACCGACAAAATCTTCGCCGACCGGAATACCAGCCATCATCCCCGTCCGTTTGACGATGCTTCCTTGCAAAATTTCCTGTTCTTCTCCAAAGAGAATACAGCCGATTTCCTTTTGCCTCAAATCCTGAACCATGCCGCGAATGCCAGAGGAAAAAATCAAAATTTCGCCATATGCGGCATGTTCCAAACCGCCAACCGTCGCAATCCCATCACCGACAGTTAAAACAGTTCCCACTTCCTCCGCCAAGGCACGCGGCGTCCAGTTCTTTACAGTATCCTGCAAAAGCGGGATAATCCCGCCCGTCATGGAAGGGAGCTGTTTCCAGAGTTCTTGCAATTGTGCAAACCGGCCCTTCAAGCTCCAATCATATACATCGGAACCGATTTCCAGACGAAACCCGCTTGCAATTGTGGGGTCGTTTTCCCAAACCAAATCAACCTGTGCGCCGTACTTTTCTTCCAAAAAGACAACGATTCGTTCTTTTTGAGACGCATCAGGCGGCGTCAATCCTTTCAGAACCGCTCGCAACTCACTCATGATTCTGCTCCTTTGACGCGGCGTCTAAAAAATCCTCGTAAATTTTTGAAGCATCGGTTTTCAACAGTTTCTGAGTCGCCTCAACTGCAAGCTGGGCAATTTCTTCTCTTGCCTCGCTCAACATTTTTTTACGTTCCATTTGTGCGGACTGCTGCGCGGCTGCAAGGAGCTTTTCGCTCTGCTCCTGCGCCTTTTTCAGCTGTGCGGCAGCGGCCAGTTCGGATTCCTTCGCGGCTTTCGATCTCAGCTGGCTGATTTCTGCTTCCGCCTGATCCAGCTGTTTTTGATATTCCGCCTCCATGGCCTCGGCATGCGCCAGTTTTTCTCCGGCAGCATCGTCCATACTTTGGTAATAAGCGGTCCGTTTTTCCATAAAGTTTTTCACCGGCTTATAAAGCAACAGATACAAGCCGCCTGCTAAAATTGCAAAGTTAAAAAGATGCAGAAGGATCTGCTGCCAATCGATATTCAACGGAACTCCCACGATCTTCACACACCTTTACAATACAAATATAATCAAAATTGCGACAATCAACGCATAAATAATAGCGGTCTCGATAAACACCAAGCCCAGCATCATCGTCGTACGAATGCGGCCTTCCGCCTCCGGCTGACGGGAAATTCCCTCCGAAGATTTCGCGATGGCAATACCCATACCAACTGCGCCGCCCGCCGCCGCAAGGCCAACTGCTACGGCAGCTGCCAGTGCTTTATCACCCGTGGAGTCGGCAGCGTCAGCCTCTTCTGTCAGGGCTGTCGGCGTCTCTACAGCCTCATCATTGGTCTCCCCCGCCGCAAATGCCGGCATAACACAGAATGACGCCACCGCAATCAGCATCAGCAGGAATATCCACACATTTTTTCTGTTCATTTTTCTCTACCTCCCGGTTATTCTGTTTACAGGCTCGCAGCCTGCTTTTTTAACTTTCTTGATTTTTGTTTCTGACGTGGTTCCGACACCTCTCCATAGAAAAGCGCCGTGAGCATCGTCAGAACATAGGCCTGTATCAGCGCATGCAGCAATGTGAATAATACGCCAACAACCACTGGCAAAACAAAGCTCAGACTGATGTAATAATAAACCAGCTCCGTAACCAAAAGCCCGCTGAGTAGTGCGCCAAAAAGACGGAAGCTCATAGAAATCGGCAGAGAAAAATCCTTTAACGTCTTTCCCACACCGCGGATTCCATTCCCTGCAATTCCACCGGACAAAATCACCAGATAGGACAGACAGCCCATACAAATTGCAGCGTTAATATCGGACAGAGGTGCCGGCAAGGCAATAGACGTGCCCTCCACCGTAACTGCTTGGAACCCAAACAATTCAAACAACGTCCCGACAAAAATATAAACACCTGCACCGAAAATGTATGCACCCAAAAAGCCGTTCTTGTGAGGACTGTTGGATTTTGCCAACCCATCAAATAGGGAAACTGCCTGTTCAATCAATAATTGCAATTTTCCCGGCACATAGCGGAACCTGGGAATGAGGAAAATGCGGATGCACGCCGCCAGACAGAGTAAAATTCCTGTCACCAAAAATCCGGAAATCATCGCCGGATTTACCTCCATAATCCCGAAAAGGCTAATTTTACCCGTTTCATGAAGAACGGCGTCGCGCATAACCACTTTGATGGATTCTTCTTCTCCGCCGTTCCCGGTTAAAATCCCGGCAACCAATAAAGCAAGTACGACACAAATCCAAATGGCGATGCCTATCTTCCTTTTTTTCGCACTCATATGCCGCTCCTTTCTTGAAAAATATTAATATAATCACATATTTGCGCTTGCAAATATACGCAAAAAGTAACAAGACCGCCGGATAACTCCCGCGGCAAACAAAATATGGATGGCAACCAGTTGTCAGGAAAGTTTTCCTCATCCGCTTCTTAAAACAATATCATTATAGCAAAGCGTTTTTTGGCTGTCATCGTCAAGATATCAAAAATTTTTTACGTCCTGGTAGGTTTCTTGAGAAAAATGTACAGAGCTTGTGATTAAATATTAGCATCACTTCACTTTTTTCTCCAGTCTGACATATAAACAAGGAGGATTTCAGTTTGCAGGTCTTATTTTTTACAGCATGTAATAAACCCACGGTTTTCCTCGCGATCCCCCCAAAAAACATCCCCCGGATTATCACTCCGGGGGATGACTCTTACAGCATTCTCATTTCACGCTTTGACTGTATAACAGCCGTATACCGCACAATTATTCGTATTTCTTTCTGGCTACATACGTCGTATGCAGAATCTCATGCGCTTTGTGGCTGCCGGGTTTTTCGAGATAAGTCTCATAAATTTCCTTCACAACCGGATTCTCATGGCTCTTACGAAGCGTCATTGCAGCGTCTTCGCTGTACAGAGCCTTAGCACGCTCCGCACGCAGATCAACAAAGTTCCGCACATAGCCGGGCTGATCAGGCTGACCGCCGCCGTTGACACAACCGCCGGGGCAGCACATGACTTCAATAAAGTGATAATTCTTCTCACCGGACTTCACACGGTCAAGCAATTTTGCAGCATTGGCCAAACCGGAAGTAACCGCAACATTTACCTTCGTACCGCCGATATCGTAGGTAGCTTCTTTAATATCCTCCGTGCCACGTACTTCCGTATAATCTACAGTCGGAGCCGGAGCGCCGGTGACAATCTCATATACGGTACGCAGGGCAGCTTCCATAACGCCGCCGGTCGCGCCGAAGATATGGCCGGCACCGGACGCAATACCAAAGGCCGGATCAAATTCTTCGTCGGGCAGAGAATCAAACTGGATACCAGCGCGCTTAATCATGTTGGCCAGCTCCACTGTCGTGATGGAAACGTCAATATCCGGATAACCGGAAGCGCTCTGGTCTGCGCGGCCGATTTCGAACTTCTTGGCCGTACAGGGCATCACGGAAACTACGAAAATGTCCTTCGGGTCAATTCCCGCTTTTTCCGCATAGTAAGTCTTCATCAACGCACCATACATCTGCTGCGGGGACTTACAGGAGGAGATGTTCGGAATAAACTCCGGATAATATGTCTCGCAGAATTTTACCCAACCAGGGGAGCAGGAAGTGAGCAGCGGAAGTGTTCCGCCGTTTTTCATCCGCTCGAGCAACTCGGTGCCTTCTTCCATGATGGTAACATCTGCGGCGGTATCGACATCAAAGACCTTATCAAAACCAAGTCTTCTCAGCGCAGCAACCAGTTTTCCTTCCACATTCGTGCCGATCGGCATACCAAAGCACTCACCCAGCTGAGCGCGCACGGAAGGTGCAGGGCCTACGACAACATGCTTGGTCGGATCAGCAAGGGCGTCCCAGACCTTTTGCGTATCGTCCTTCGGCTGCAAAGCGCCGGTCGGGCAGACCGTGATGCACTGACCGCAGTTAATACAGGGCGTATCTGCCAAATCCATTTCAAACGGACTAGCAATGTGCGTCCGGAAGCCGCGCTCATTCGCGCCGATCACGGAAACAAACTGATTGGTACGGCACACCGCTTCACAGCGGCGGCAAAGAATGCACTTGGAATTATCGCGAATCAGATGCGGGGCAGACGTATCGAGATCCACCGGAATCTCACGGCCGTCGCCATACTTATACTGATCAACGCCATACTCTTTTGCTAAAGTTGCCAGTTCGCAGTTCCCATTACGCGGGCAGGAGAGGCAGTCCATCCGGTGGTTAGAGAGGATCAATTCCAACGTTGTCTTTCTCGCCTTACGCAGCGCAGGCGTATTGGTAAAGACCTCCATCCCATTGTTGACGGGATAAACGCAAGCGGCCGCAAGAGCGCGAGCGCCCTTGACTTCCACCAAGCACATACGGCAGGCGCCGATTGCATTGATTCCTTTTAAATAACACAGGGTCGGGATACGAACGCCCGCCATGTGTGCGGCTTCCAGAATTGTCGAACCTACCGGGGCGTCGACTTCTATGCCGTTTATCTTCACTTTTACGGTATCCATTGTGTACGTCCCTCCTTACTTTCTCGATATTGCGCCGAATCTGCACTTTTCCATACAGGCGCCGCACTTCAGGCACTTTTCCGGATCGATGACATGCGCTTCCTTGACCTTGCCGGTGATTGCCTCGGCAGGGCAAACTCTAGCGCAGGCCGTACAACCACGGCACTTATCCGGATCGATCGTATAGCGCAATAGGTGCTTACAGACGCCCGCCGGGCAGCGCTTCTCCACAACATGCGCAACATACTCGTCACGGAAATAACGCAGCGTGGAAAGAACAGGGTTCGGAGCAGTCTGTCCAAGTCCGCAGAGGGAGTTGGCCTTGATGTGATAACACAGTTCTTCCAGTTTATCCAGATCTTCCAGAGTTCCGTTGCCTCTCGTAATCTTATCGAGAATTTCGAGCAGGCGCTTTGTACCAATGCGGCAGGGCGCGCACTTACCGCAAGACTCTTCAACGGTGAACTCCAGGAAGAACTTGGCGATATCTACCATACAGTCGGTCTCGTCCATAACAATCAGACCGCCGGAACCAACAATGGAACCAATTGCCGCCATGCTCTCATAATCAAGAGGCGTATCAATGAGGGAAGCCGGGATACAACCGCCGGAAGGACCGCCGGTCTGTGCCGCCTTAAACTTCTTACCATTTGGAATGCCGCCGCCGATATCTTCTACGACCTGACGGAGCGTTGTGCCCATCGGCACTTCCACAAGGCCGGTATTGTGAATCTTACCACCAAGGGCAAAGACCTTGGTACCCTTGGACTTCTCAGTACCCATGGAAGCAAACCAATCCGCACCCTTCAAGATGATCTGCGGAATGTTGGCGTAAGTCTCAACATTGTTCAGAATAGAAGGTTTCTGGAACAGACCCTTCTCAGCCGGGAACGGCGGACGCGGACGCGGCTCACCGCGATTTCCTTCAATGGAGGTCATCAAAGCAGTTTCTTCACCGCACACAAACGCACCGGCGCCCAGACGGAGATCAATATCAAAATCAAAGCCCGTATCCAGAATGTTTTTACCAAGCAAGCCGTATTCACGAGCCTGTGCAATTGCAATCGACAAACGCTGAACGGCAATCGGGTACTCAGCACGGACATAAATATAACCCTGATTCGCGCCGATGGTATAACCGGCAATCGCCATAGCTTCCAGCACAGAGTGCGGGTCGCCTTCCAAAACGGAACGATCCATAAAGGCACCGGGGTCACCTTCGTCGGCGTTGCAGCAAACGTACTTCTGATCGTTTTCATACGCTCTTGCAAACTTCCACTTCATGCCGGTCGGGAAGCCTGCGCCGCCGCGGCCACGGAGACCGGATGCCAGCAACGTATTAATGACGTCATCCGGCGTCATTTCCGTCAGCACTTTGGCAAGCGCCATATAGCCGTCCCGGGCTATGTACTCGTCAATCACTTCCGGGTTGATTACGCCGCAGTTACGCAGCGCCACACGCTTCTGTGCCTTATAGAAGTTCGTATCGCTCAAAGAAGAAACACCGTGCTCATTTGCCTTGTCTTCGGCGCCGTCGTTATAAATCAAACGCTCGACAGGACGGCCCTTCAAAAGATGCTCTTCCACGATTTCCGAAACGTCCTCGTTCGTGACACGGCTATAGAACGTGCCTTCCGGATAGACGATCATGATGGGGCCGAGTGCGCACAACCCGAAGCAACCGGTCTGCACAACTTTAATTTCATCCGACAGGCCCTTTGCTGCCAGTTCATTTTCCAGATGCTCTCTGATCTTCTGGCTGCCCGACGAAGTACAGCCGGTACCGCCGCAAATCAATACATGTGAACGTATCATGTTGGTTTTCCCTCCAAATTAGTTCTGAGCTGCGCCGATCGTATATTCGTGAACGATCTTACCGCCTTTGATGTGCTCTTCCACAACACGGCGGGCTTTTTCAGCAGTCATCTTAACATAGGTGACTTTATCTTTTCCGGCTTCAAAAATCTCCACGACCGGCTCGTACTGGCAAATACCAATGCAGCCCGTCTGGGTGACGGTTGCCTTTTCGGTCAGGCCCTGCTTGTTTACTTCCTCCACAAACGCATTCAGCACAGGACGGGCTCCCGCCGCAATGCCGCAGGTGGCCATACCGACTACCACACGCATACCGGCTGTTCCATTACGCAGGGAGACCTTGTCTTTCATACTGTCACGGATTGCTTGGAGTTCCGCTAACGTTTTCATAGTGCTTTCCCTTCCCTTTTTTATATCAAATTCGTGGTTTACTTAACAAAACGGTTCATGCAAAAGTTCGGATACCCAGGCAAGAACCTCGGGCGTATCAAGCGGCACATCGCCCAATACTTCCCGCATTTCCCGCGTGGAGAGGCGTTTCTCCCCGGCTTCCGTCCGGTACAAAAATTCAAAATCAATGTCCGGACTGCCCTGAATGAGCGTCACCATCGTTCCCGCCACATCGCCAACCGGCACGCAGTCCAAATGGTTGATTCGGAAGGTTGCCTGTACGGTTGTCCCATGGTTTTCGCCCTGTTGCGAAGTGATCGTGAGTTTGCCCTCCGCTTGTTCCGCCGCAAGCTTCAGAAGCGGCAGGCCCATTCCGACAGGACGCGTGGTTCGCGTGGTCGTAAACGGATCGGTAACGTGCGCCAGGAACTCCGGACTCATACCGCATCCGTCGTCCCGGATTGTCAGCGTACGAATACCCGCTTCCTCAATCAGGAAAATTTCAATGCAGGTCGCTCCTGCCTTCACGGAATTCTTGGCAATATCCAGAATGTTCAACGACAATTCTTTCACAGCGCATCCCCTCTCAACACATCGATCAGCACTCTGCGTACATGCGCGCTGCTGTACGGTTCATCATCCAGCTCGATTGTACCGCCTGCATCTCCAATTGTCCAGAGATTGTGCGAATCGGAAGAACAAATCAACCGTTTTCCTGCCAGTCCGTACTTTTGCGTATAGTCTTCGCCATTTTCCCGGTCCCGCAGTTCCAGCGCGGGAAACACCGGTTCCGGCGGCACCGTGCCCAGAATTGCAAGAAGTCCGTTTGCATCCCGGTCAATGTGCGCAGGATACGCCGCGCCGCCATACCGCAAGACCAGCGCATAAGCCTCCTCAAGCGGCAGATCCGTCGCGGAGAGCAGAAGCAGTTCCTCTTCTCCCCTGACCGCATCTTCTTCGTCCATCAAAAACTGATTGCCGAAGACCTCCTTCCGGTTTTTCACCGGAATCAGATGGGCCTTTACTTCCCGGTCAAAGGCAAGAGCCGGTTCCAGATCCGGAAACAGGCAGACCAGATGAATTTCCTCAGCCGTAGTCAATTCCATGCCGGGCACCGGGACAATCCCGTATTGACGGCATGCCTGCATAAACGGCGCGCAATTGCCGCAGCTATTGTGGTCGGTTAACGCCAGCAGCTGCAAACCCGCCAGCGACGCCATTCCCGCAATATTGGCAGGCGTCATATCATCGTCCGCACAAGGAGACAGGCAGGAGTGGATGTGCAGATCGTAAGCGTACTGCGTCATAAAAGTGCAGCAATCTTTGCACAGAGGGTAAAAGTATCCTGCGCGCTGGAATAGACGTTGATTCCCTTTGTCCGGGCCAGTTCCGCCACCTCAGGCTCCAGCGTAACGCCTTCCGCCAGAATCACAGCCGCCGTATCCGCAAGCGTCGCCACCGCAACGATATTGGCGTTTGACATGATCGTCACCCAGGCGTCTCCCGCCTGCGCGCGGCCCATCACCCAGGAGAGCAAATCTCCGGCGTAACCGCCCGTTACTTCGCGCTGCGTATCGCCGGCGGCTATCTCTTCCAGATTCAAAGCGCACGCCATTTCCGCCACCGTCACGGTTGCCCCTCCTCTCTTTTTGCCCAGAATTCCCGCATGCGTTCGCGCATATACACGACGCATTCTTCCACCTTACACTCCCCTTTCACGACATCTTCCGCAAATGCACGGCAAGTCGGCGCCCCACAGGAGCCACAGTCGATTTCAGGAAGCAGCTCATAAATTTTTTCAATATCCGACATCATTTGCATCGCAATGCCGCGATTTGCGTTCAGGCGCATCGCAGGCGCATAGGTAATCGGCGATCCAAACAACATATTTTCCGGCACATAATCGTCCGGTTCTTCACTTTTTTCCAAACGGTTCAAGGAGATCGGCAGATATCTGCGCAGGCTTTGCAGCCTGACCTTTGCGATGTAGGGATTTTCCACCGTTGCAGCCCCTCCGACGCAGCCGCCCGGGCAGGCGTTCAGCTCGACAAACTCCAAATACGGGAAATTTCCCGTTTCAATTTCATCAAGCACTTTGATCGCGTTGTCAATTCCATCGGCCGCCAGATACCGGTCGTTAAACAGTGCGGACGCTTCACCGCCGGAACTTGCCCAGCTGATTCCGATCATACCGGACGCACTGGCGACTTTCGGCGCCTCAATCGCTTTCATCGCACCGATCAATTTAAAATACATCTCGCTCATCGAAACAACATAATCAATGCTGCTTCGATTCTTCGAAATCCCGTTTTTCACATAGCTGGCCTTTGCAGGGCAGGGCGAGATGAACACCGTACAAATTTCATCCTCGCGCAGCTCCGGATGTTTCTTTAAAGCCTCCGCCTTTGCCATCTGGCTTGCCACCTCGACAGGAGGCAGCATCGGCATGACGTTGTCGCACAAATACGGAAACCTCAGCCGGATCAGCCGGACGATGGTCGGACACGCGGAACTGATTACCGGACGGGGAACATCTTTCTTATGCATGTACCGGCGTGTATACTCCGATACAACCTCCGCCGCGCGGGCAACTTCGAATACTTCGTCAAACCCACAGTCAAGCAGCCCTTGCAGCACATAATCCACGTCGTCCAAGTTTTCAAACTGTCCGTAAAGAGACGGCGGCGGCAGCGCGATCCGCCATTTATAGCGCGGAGCAATCTCCTCGAGTTTATCGAATATCGCTTTTTTGGCCTTGTGCGGGCACACGCGAATACATTCGCCGCAGTCGATGCAAATTTCCGAATTGATCACGGCATGACCGTTTCGAATCCGGATTGCTTCCGTCGGGCAATGTTTCAGACATGTCGTACAGCCCTTACACTTATCTTGTTCCAGCGATACCGAGTGTCTATACTCAGCCATGAAACACTCCTACTGAACGTTTACCACCATGGTAATGGTCGTCCCGACTCCCAGTGTTGATTCAATGTGCATTTCTTCCGTATACCGCTTCATGTTCGGCAAACCCATTCCGGCGCCGAATCCCAAGGCCCGGACACTGTCGGGAGCAGTCGAATACCCCTCCTGCATAGCAAGATCGATATCCTCAATTCCCGGTCCATGGTCTTCCAGAATAATGACGATGCGGTCAGGGTATACCAGTACATCCGCGACACCGCCCCGGGCGTGAATGACCATATTGATTTCGCCTTCATACATGGCAATCGATACACGGCGTATCACATCCGGCGGGAATCCGAGCTGACGCAGTTTTTTCTTAACCTCCACAGAGGCTTCCCCGGCAGAGGTAAAGTTATCGCCGTCAATCACAAAATGGAATTTCAGTGCCTCATCCATACCGTCAACCCTCTTTGGCCAAATGGCTCACATACAACCTCCCGCATGCCTCATACATACGAAGTCCGGTAGAGAGCAATACGATCCGGTTCTCCTCAGCCAGTGCAATCATCTCCGGCGTGGGATGTTTCCCGCGTACAAACACAATGCAGCGCATATCCACCATCATCGCCGTACGAATGACCTGCGGGTTCACAAGACCGGTCAGAAGCGCCGTCTGGTCTTTTACAAACGCCAGCACATCACTCATCATATCACTGCCGCAGGCATTATAGACCTCAACGTCCAACTCGTCCTCACAACAAAGAATTTCTGCTTCAAGCAGCGGTACGATCTCGCGGATTTTCATACGAAATTCTCCCTTCCGAACCGGGGTCTTTGCTTAATATTTCTGCAAAATGCCTTCGACATCGGCAGGAACCAAACGGCCGTATACGTCGTCGTTAATCATCATAACGGGCGCAAGGCCACAGGCACCGACGCAGCGGCAGGAATCCAGAGAGAACTTCCCGTCCGCCGTGCATCCGCCTTCTCCAATGCCAAGGATTTCGGAAATTTTATCAAAAATCTGGCGAGAACCCTTTACATAGCACGCCGTGCCCAGGCACACCGAAATACGGTACTGGCCCTTGGGCTGCAATGTAAATTGTGCATAGAAGGTTGCAATCCCATAAATTTTTTCCAGTGGAATTCCAGTCTCATTGGAAATCATCTGCTGCACTTCTATCGGCAAATAACCGTAAATTTCCTGCGCTTTCTGCATGATGGGCATCAACGCGCCTTTTTGTTCCTTATGCGCAGCAATGAAATCGAGAAGCTGTTGCTTCTGCTCCGCAGTACCGTTGAATGGTACCGACGCAACCACTTTTGCCATACAAATCCTCCTCATACCAAACGCCCTGTTTCTATTCGGCGTCCGGGTTTTGTCATGGTTATACATGTACTATCATATTATAACACAAGTATTTGGGACTTTAAAGGGGGTCCCGCAAAAAACAGGTAGCTTTTCACAAAAAACGGGCGAAAAGCGCTGTTTTCTGTAAATCATCTTAACGCATCCCCACCCCTTCTGTCAACGGAAGAGTCCGGAAAATCCGGAAATCTGCACGCCGACTGGAATTTACCTCTATACAAAAAGAAACTTTTCCTGTATAATGCTATTTATGGCTTGTAAAAATCATGTTAGGCCGGAAAGGTGTTGTCAAGACATGTCCATACAAATCTCCTCCGACAGTACCTGCGACTTGTCGCCGGAGCTTTTAAAGCAGTACGATATTACCATCGCGCCGCTCTCAATTTTAAAAGGGGACACGTATTACAAAGATTGCATTGAAATTCAACCCGAAGATATTTTTGCGCACGTTGCCGCCGGTGGCGAACTGTGTTCCACATCCGCCATCAATGTCGCGGATTATTATGAACTGTTCTCCGAACTGCGTAAAACGCACGACGCTGTGATTCATATCAGTATCAGCGCTGAGTTTTCCGCCTGTTATCGCAGTGCTTGCGCCGCGGCACAGGAACTGGACCACGTCTATGTGGTGGATTCCCGCAATCTTTCCACAGGGCACGGACATGTGGTGCTGGAAGCAGCAATATTGGCAAAAAAAGGACTCTCTGCCGAAGAAATTGTCGCTTATCTCCACGATTTAACGCCGCGAATTGACGCCAGCTTCATCCTTGATCATCTGGATTATCTTAAAAAAGGCGGACGGTGTTCCGCAGCTGCGGCATTTGGCGCCAATCTTTTTAACATTAAGCCCTGTATTGCCGTCATCGATGGAAAGATGGACGTTATCAAGAAATACCGTGGATCTTTTGAAAAATGCCTGCGCGAATACGTCCGCGACAGGTTGGAGGGCCGGAAAGATCTCGATTTGGAACGTATTTTCATCACGCACACGCCGGTGGAAGACGGAATCGTCTCCATGGTGCGGGAGGAAGTTGCAAAATACGCCAAATTCAATCAGGTGCTTGAAACCACAGCGGGATGCACCATTTCCTGTCACTGTGGTCCGCACACGCTCGGTATCCTGTTTATCCGGAAGCCGCAATAACACCAAACCACAAAAAAACCCCGCGCATCCCAAAACTGGGTATGCGCGGGGTTTTTGCTCGCAGGAAAGACTGAAAAATAGAAGTTGCGTCCCGCGGCACGCCGGGGGAGACATGCCACGGGACATTGCGCGATCGTACAGCTACCGAACCGGATTCCTTCATCCGTGCGTTTTGCCATACATCGATTTTAAAGATGTTTTTTAAAAAATCTCCGCTCCGAAAGGAATATCATCCCAGCATTCCTGGGGATTCAGTCCAATGCTTTCCTTCCGTACACATGCCGTTTTCCGGAAAGACTCTCCATACGTAAGATGTAAGCTTTCTCCTAACAGAGTCTCGTCTTCCGATTCCGAATTCTGTGGGTTCAGCCGGTCTCTTGCAGCTTCCAGAGCTTCCCATTCCAAATCATGCATACGATCAATCACCCACCGGCTGTAAGCGTTTGTAAACGTGCCTTCCTCCCAAAGCTTCCGTGCGCCGGCTTCTCCACAGTTGTAACACATCAGCGCCATGTGATAATCCAAATATTTTTCTAAATAACCGGAAAGCATATAGATCCCTGCTTGTACGTTTTGATAAGGGTTTTTGAGATCGTCAAGCCCCAGTTCTTCTTTTAACCATGAGAAATTTACCACGCTAATTTGCATTAATCCAAAGCACGTTTCGTTATAATTCACCGCATCCGCATTCCAGCTGCTTTCTTTTTCAATTACGGCAAACACCAAATATTCTGAAACGCCATATTCTTCGCAGAGTTCCCGAATATACGCTTTGAAATCTCCGTTTTCAGTCTGTTCACCATACCCCGCGGCACAAGCACCGCCGGAAAAGAGCAACAGCGCCAGCAATCCTATGACTATCTTTTGGAACATTTCACCGCCACCTTCCATTTGTGTCATATTTTACCATCTATTTCCATTTATGTATGTCGACTTCTGTCGATCCGTATAAAAGTCGAAATCCGGCGCATACTGTAAGCGAACATTTTGAGAATGAGGTAGGATTATGAGATTTTTTCAAATAAAAAAGCGAATCTGTTTAGGTTTGGCTTTTCTTTTGGCGGCCACATCTCTGTCGGCGTTTGCCTTTGCGGCACGAGCGGATCGGGACCTTCCCATTTACTGTGTCGGCCGGGAGGATAACGTTGTCTCGCTCTCCTTCGACGCCGCCTGGGGAAATGAGGACACCCAGCAGTTGATCGACATTTTGGCAAAATACAACATCAAAGCGACTTTTTTTGCCGTCGGCGAATGGGTGGATAAGTATCCGGAATCTGTGAAGGCGCTTCACGACGCCGGGCATGAAGTGATGAATCATTCCAACACGCATCCGCACTTTACCCAGCTTTCTCCCACGCAAATGGCAGCAGAAGTCAATGCCTGCGCCGATAAAATTGAGGCCATCACCGGCGTACGTCCCGATTTGTTTCGTCCTCCTTATGGCGACTATAACGATTCTGTCGTTTCCACCATGCGCGACGAAGGATTTTACACCATCCAGTGGGACGTCGATAGTCTCGACTGGAAAAACCCGGGAAGTGATGCCATTGTAAAACGTGTGCTTGAAAAGACGAAATCCGGTTCCATCATCCTCTTTCATAATGCCGCTGAGCAAACACCTGCGGCGCTGCCCGCCGTCATTGAGGGGTTGATTGCACGAGGTTTTTCTTTCGCACCGATCTCCGAATTGATTTATCGGGACAATTACTATATGGATCACACCGGTATGCAGGTGAAAGAATAACAAATCACCCGGCAGGGCGTATGCCCTGCCGGGTGATTTTCAAACGTGTTACATTTTGTTTTATGAAAGAGCGGCAATCAGTTTTCCTTTGCCTTCTCCTGCTTCATGATAGGATACCACTCCCCAAATGCAAGAAAGAGAGAAATAAACAGACAAATCGGGGACAACACAATGCAATTGACAAACTCTTTTTTTGCTGCAAGGTATGCTTCGCTGTGCATAAAAACTGACTCCTTCCAAAACTATGCGCTGAAGACGCTGGATTTTCGGCCTGCCCGTCGCATGCCGGGAGTCAGTATATCATATCTCCTCGCTAATTTTCCGGAAAGCTTCTTAAAAGACGGAGGGGAAATATTTCTCTTTTTTTACGCTTGTGGTATACTGCAATCTGGGTGGTTTTCGGATTGCCGGGAGCGGCAACTTTATTTGAAAGAAACACTTTTGAATTGATGGACAAACGGAGGCATTATGAAACAGCTTCGATTTCTTTCCCTCATCAAAAACAGCGTTGTTTTGGTTGCTTCCATGTTGTCCTGCATCTTTTTATGCTACGGACTTTCTTTTCTCTTTGACGACAACAATCCTTTTGCCGTGCCGATTTTTATCCTCGGCGTCGCGCTGGTTTCCCGTTTTTCGGACGGTTATTTTTGCGGAATTGCCGCGTCGGTCATCGGCGTATTTTGCGTCAACTATATGTTTACTTACCCATTCTGGGAATTTGATATCACGCTGACCGGCTATCCGCTCACATTCACTGTCATGCTGCTCGTCTCCGTTTTAATCAGCACGTTGACTACCCAGGTGAAACAGCAGCAGCGCGCCATGTATGAAGCCAAAAGTGAAAACATGCGTGCAAATCTGCTCCGTGCGATTTCACACGATATTCGAACGCCGCTGGCCTCCATTATCGGGGCAAGTTCTGTTCTCCTGGAACGCAACGAGCTGGACGACGTCTCCCGCCGTGAACTTCTGGAATCCATTCACAAAGACGCGCAGTGGCTCACCCGCGTCACGGAGAACATCCTTTCCGTGACCAAATTCAGCGAGGAGGGCGTGCGTTTGAAACTAACGGATGAGATTGCGGAAGAAATTGTCGGAAGCGCCATTCATAAATTTCGCAGAATAGATCAAAACATTGAAATTGCCGTGCATAAACCCGATGAAATCCTGTTTGTCCCCATGGAAGCAACGCTGATTGAACAGGTACTCATCAATTTATTTGAAAACGCCGTTCACCATGGAAAGTACGCCACCAAAATTGTCCTGGATATCACCGCCGACGCCCAACGTGCAACGTTCAGTGTATCTGATAACGGCGCGGGGATAGATGAGGCCATTCTGCCTCACTTATTTGACGGCAGTCTTTTAGCGAAACAAGAAGCCTCGCAGGACGGAAGCCGAAACATGGGGATTGGATTATCGGTGTGCCGTTCCATTGTAGCCGCACATGGAGGCAGAATGGAAGCGCATAATCACGCCGGGGGCGGTGCAACCGTTTCGTTCTGGCTTCCAATGGAGGGACAACATGATAAAAGATAAAATTCTGGTTGTGGAAGATGACGCGGGAATCCGTAAATTTTTACAGGCGACCCTGTCTGCAAACGACTATCAGGTCATCCTGGCTTCGGATGGGAAAACGGCGCTCAGTCTTGCGTCGTCGCACTGCCCCGTCTGTATCTTGTTGGATCTCGGTCTTCCGGATCTGGATGGCAACGAAATCATTCGCCAGCTCCGCTTGTGGACTACAATCCCGATTATCGTCATTTCCGCACGCACGACGGAGGACGATAAGGCAGAAGCGCTGGATCTTGGCGCGGATGATTATCTGACGAAACCCTTTGGCACGGTGGAACTCCTGGCCCGTATCCGCACGGCAATCCGGCATACAAGAACAACCGCGGAAAATCAGGAAATTTCCTTAAATGACAGCTACACCATCGGCGGTCTGGTTGTCGACTTTCGAAAACACCGCGTACTGGTGGACGGCCGCGACGTCAACCTTACGCCAAACGAATTCCGCATTGTCTCCCTGCTTGCCATTCATGCAGGGAGAGTGCTGACCTATAAATTCATGCTGCATGAACTCTGGGGGCCAACCGCCAGCAGCGATAATAAAATCCTGCGGGTACACATGGCGAATATCCGCCGGAAGCTGGAACCCAATCCCGACGAACCAGTCTACCTGCATACGGAAACCGGCGTCGGCTACCGTATGGCGGATCACGAGGATTTTTTGCAAAACAAGTAGCTATAATAAAACGGGGACTGGTTTTCAGTCCCCGTTTCTCTTTCTCTCAAACCATGGTAATGCGGATGTCCTTACGCGGCAACGGCGTCCTCTCCGGCAGTCCGTCCGGTGTATCTGCGTAACCAAGCGCAACCGCACCGCAGACCGTTTCTTCCGCTCCCACGCCAAACTGTGCCAAATAGGCGCGGATTTCCGGGTTTTCATCCAGCCAGTGAAGTTGGTTGATCCAACAGCTCCCCAAGTCCAGTGCATTCGCCATCAGCATCATATTTTCCAGCGCACAGGCGCTGTCCGCCATGGCGTTGCCGTAGCCCTTTTTGTTTGTGACCACAATCAAAACCGGCGCGCCATAGTGAAACACATAATTGCCCCGCTGCGAAAGCCGGATGGAATTGGCAAGGGAGGCGTACGTCGTCTCATCATATGTCATGCCGCGAAACGCCTGCTGCACCCGTTCTGCAAGTTCTGCAAGCACTTGCGGGTCTTTCAAAACCACAAAATGCCAGCTCTGATTATTCCCCCCGCTCGGCGCATAACAGCCGGCTTCCAAAACCGCATGTATTTTTTCCGATTCCACCGGCTTTGACGCATAGCGGCGCGTAGAACGTCGGGACTTGATCCATGTCAGCATATCCATAAATGCTATTCCTTTCTCAAAAACGGAATTTTCCCCATTGTTCACGGCAAATCTCTGCAAAAAAGGATCCCGCTATCGATTCTGTCACCGCAGGAAACCCTGAATGATGACCTCTTCCGCCTCCTGCTCATCCATACCAAAAGACATCAGTTTCACAAGCTGATCGTTGTTAATACGGCCAATTGCCGCCTCATGGACGATCTGCGCCTGCGCATGGTTGGCGGCGATTTCCGGGATGGACCGGATTTTCGCCTGATCCATGATAATGGAATCGCATTGAATATGCGCAGCACAGGCACTATTGCCCACAGCACGCGGGTTAAAAATTTGCTGGGATTGGTCACGCCCGACAGAACGCGACACAATCTGCGCGGAGGAACCCTCCCCATTGAGGTTTACTTCCATGTCGGAGCGGGCCAACTGATTGCCATGCGTCATCAGACGCTCCGTGACGATAATTTTCGCACCCTGCGCCAAATTGGCCGTCGTATTACGAATGGTGGAATCTACGCCTTTAATCTGTACGGTTTCCAGTTCGCAGACGGCGTTTTCCTCCAGTTCTAAAATGGTTGTCGGGTTCATAATACGCTCGCCGCGCCCATCGCCCTCACCATAGTGCTTTTCTACATACTTCACATGTGCGTTCTTTCCAATAAAGAAACGATGAATCCCATCGTGCTCGCTCTTATCGTCCCCGGCATTATGAATACCGCATCCCGCGACAATCAAAACATCCGCATCCTCGCCGATGTGGAAATCGTTATACACCGTCTCCGTAATTCCGGCCTCTGTAATAATCACCGGGATATGCACGCTTTCATTCTTTGTCCCGGGTTTGATATAGACATCAATGCCGGGCTTGTCTTCTTTTGTGGTAATCACAATATGTTCCGTCGAGTGCCGGCCTGCCCCTTCGCTGTTTTTTCGAATATTATAAGCGCCAGCGGGGATTTCATGCAGCCCGGCTATCTGCTCCAGCAATTCAAAATCCATTTTGGAAATCATTTTGCCGCCCCCTTAAAATCACATTCACACGCAAATTCTCCGAGCAGTGTCGGTAAAATCTCGTTGCGCGGCCCATCTGACCGGATCCGGCCATGGTCAATCACCACAATCCGGTCGGCCAGCATCATAATCCGCTCCTGATGGGAGATAATCATCATGCTGTTTTCGCCTTTTTCATGCAGTTTTTGAAACGTATCCACCAACATGGCGAAACTCCAGAGGTCAATCCCTGCTTCCGGTTCATCAAAAATCGCAAGCGCCGGATTGCGCGCCATCAGCGTCGCAATCTCAATCCGTTTCACCTCGCCGCCGGAAAGAGACGAGTCCAATTCCCGGTTTAAATAGTCCTTGGAGCAAAGCCCTACATCCGTTAAATACTGGCAACAGGCATCCTCCGGAAGCGCACTGCCGTAAGCCAAGCTCAAAAGCTTCCGCACCGTCAGCCCTTTGAACCGTGGCGGCTGCTGAAACGCATAGCCTACGCCCAAGCGAGCGCGTTCCGTGACGCTCAGATGGGTAATATCCTGTCCGTTCCATAAAATCGTTCCGTCCGTTGGCTGCTCAATTCCCATGACCAGACGTGCAAGCGTACTCTTTCCGCCGCCATTCGGGCCGGTTACAACAACAAATTCCCCATCTTCCACCTTTAGGCTGACGTTATCGATAATTTCAAGTTCCTGTCCGGCGTCGCCGTCAACGCGGAAACTTAAATCCTTTATTTCTAGCATCTCAGGTTCCTCTCCCTGTCTGTCTTATTCTATGGTTAAACTATATCATTTTCGTGTACATTTGTCAAGAGTGAAATCCTATTAATTTTATAGGTTTTCTTGCAAAGGCCGCTCCGGCGCATCCACATATCCATTTTCGATCAGAGCGATCAAAGTCAAAAGCCCTCCCCAATGATAAAACTTATCGCTTCTCGGGTTGGGACAGCCCCACCCGTCGTCGCTGGAGTAATTTTCATGAATATGCCCAAATTTCCGCCACTCCTGCAAGATCAGCGCAACTGACTTTTCCGAAAGGTCTCGGCATACTTCCCCCGCTCCCATACGACGGAAGGCCAGATACGCCAAAAAATTCGTTGGTGCCCAGATCCTGCCGCGCCAATACATTTGATCCGCATACGCCGGGTCGTTGCGGGCAATCGTGGGGATGACGAATTCCCCGTAAAATTCCGCCGGGTCAAAATAGTGGGCGCACAGACTTGCTGCCTGCTCTTTCGTCACGGAGGGGCAGAAGCCTGCGTAAAAGTTCGTCGGTCCGATACGGTGCGACAACGCGCCGGTGATAAGATCCCGGTTTAAAAACATCCCGCTTTCCGCATCCCAAAGCGTCTGCATTCCCTGGTCGGCGCGGCGTCCGCGGTCCTCAATTTCTTCCCGCTCCGGACGGCCCAATATCCGCGCAATATCCGCCAGCGCCTCACAATCCATACAGTAAAGGCCCGTCAGGCCCACATCCGCCAGCTGCATCAGACCCGTTTCCGCATCAAACGCGATGCCGTCGAACATCGGGGAATTGTCCAGCCCGGATTCATATTCCGCCGCCTGATGGTTATTGACGTCATGGAGGGCAAAGGGCTGCGGTACAGCATCCGACCCCCAGCACATCGTGCCGTTTTCAAGCATGCGATTTTCCGCAAACCAGCGATTCCAGGAAAGCAACGCGTCAAAGCTCTCCTCAAGAATCCATTTTTCCCCATAACGCCGGTAAAGTTCCCGGAACGTCATGGCTCCCACCGGTGGTTGGGAGCGGTCCCGGCTCTTATAATCCCCTGCCGCGCCGAAATTCGGAATAAACCCCCGCTCCGTCGCTTCATTTGTAATGGCGAACGCATTGGCATACGCCAGTTCACGCGATTCCGGAGCAGCCATCAGCGCACAGAAATACGTATCCCAGTCAAACAGTACATACCCGCCCCAATTGACGTTCCAAATCCGGCTGACTGGAGAACACAGCCGCCGATGTTCGGGTTCATAAATGGTGTTCCAGGCATAACCGGTACGCATAGCCGTATAAGCTTCAGCAAGGGCGCCATATTTTTCTGTGCTCTTCTTTGCCGCCGCATATGCGTCAGACAAAATCTTGCGTGCTTCCTCCACGGTTACCGGACGGCCTGTTGAAACCGCAACCGGCGCGTTCAAATCCGCGGCGCGCACTACGCCAAACCCACCCAGATGCAGTTCGCGCGTGTCGGAGTCCGTCATAAATACCCGGATTGTCCCACTGTCGGTTACGCCTTCCACGCAGTCCTGCCGCAGATAAGCCGCGCCCGGCCGGTTCCAAAGGAATCCGCATTCCAGAAAGAGGATCAGTTGCCGGCAAGCATCATTTTTCGGTTCAATTAAAACAACCTGTTCCCGTCCCTGGGCGCTGGACCGAATATCCAGTTTTGCGCCGCGGTACTCCAGTTCCAGCTGCGTATAAGAGCCGTCCACGGTACGCAGTCCCGGATGAATGTGCTCTTCCTTTTCTCCAAATCGGCCAATTAACGCGTTTCGCAGTACACTCTTATCGACACGGTGTTTCAATCCCAGCCGAATTGCAAACCCTTCCGGCAACAGAACGTGCGACAGTACGGAATACGTATCAAATGTGTTAAAACCACACAACATTTCTTCACGCAACAAATCGTAATTCATCCGGTACACCCCCGCTCATTCAAGGCCTAACAAGTTCTGATTTTTATCTTTTTTATTATATCCTTCCCCGGATAGAAAATCCAGTGTTTTCTTGCTCGCGCCGTTTCCGTAAAATTGCTTTCTGGGAATCCGTACTATGGCAGCGGACAGGCGCATATACATGGGACAAATCACATGAGAGGTGCCTGCTATGAATCAAATCAAGCTCTGCGGCGATCTTGAGGCCATGCCCATTCTTTCCCACGTGAATCATAATCGTGAATTTTTAAGCTTCCCCCTTGCCATCCAACGACTCTCCGGTACTTACGACACAATCCGCGTCATCGCTCCTTCCAATCTCTGTACGGGGCTTTCTCCCCACGCCACACTTTGTTTGTCAGGTGAATTGCGTTCCTATAATGACCGTGCGGCAGAACACAACCGCTTAAAGATCAGTGCGTGGGCCCGGGAAATTACGGTGAGCGCGGCGGAACACACCAACACCGTCCATTTAATTGGAGCGTTATGTAAACCAGCCGTTTACCGGCGCACACCATTTGGCCGGGAAATTGCCGATATGATGCTCTGTGTGGAACGCGATTACGCGACGGGCACCATTCATCGCTGCGACTATATCCCCTGCATTGCCTGGGGCAGCGTCGCACGTTTATGTGCTTCCCTGCCGCCCAAAAGTATCATTGAGCTGGAAGGACGAATCCAGAGCCGCAATTATATGAAGGTCATTGACGGCAAAGCGGTGGAACGTACCGCATATGAAGTATCCATTGCAACAGCAACTGTACTAGAACTGGGAGCATGTCCGTAACCCTTCCTCACACTTTTTTCCAAAACGAGCAACCGCCCGTCCGAATTCGGACGGGCGGTTTGTTTGCAAGTTACGCTTACCGGTTCTGATAATATTTGACCAATTCCACATTCCCCAAAATGGGACAATCGTCCACCACTTCAAACTCATAACCCGGGATTTCATGTTTTTTCAATTTGATGTAGGACGGCGTTGCCATGCCACCGGAAATCTTAATCACAGGCGAGAGCTTCTGTACCGCCGCTGCCTGGTCGATTGCCTTCTTCAGAACGCCCTGCATACTGCGCAGCATGGAGGCAAGCATCTTATCACGGGTTGCCTCCAGTGTCAGGCCGTGCCAGGCGCCGGTTTTCTTTTCCAGGCTCTGCCGGTCGCCGGTCATATAGGGATCAAATGTGACGCTGTAGTCATCCATGCACTGTTCGATCACGTCATCAACATATTTATAAAATTCTTTTTTGGTCATCTCGCGGCAAAGCTGATCGTAGAACCAGTCAATGGCGAACCCACCCGCCGTTGTGGCATAAATCTGCCAAATTCCCGGAAGCGCGGAATTTCGCAGATAATATTCCGCGTTCACCGCCGGTTTGTCGGTCAGGATACTGACCATTTCGCTGGAACCCGTCGTATTCATCATCTCTCCGGCGCGGGCATTATGCGCACCCATCTGCGCAGCGGCAACATCGTTCGTTCCGACCGCGACCGGAATACCGGCGCGTACGCCGAGTTTTTCCGCCATAGCTGGCAGCAGGGAGCCATGCCGGGTTCCGGGGTTGTAAATTTCTCCGAAAAGCGAACGCTCCAAACCAAACGCACGAATCAGTTCGTCGGACCAGCCCTTCTGCGTCGTCGTTTCATAAAGGCCCATCATGGAGGCGTTCACGAGGTCTACCATCCACTCGCCGGTGAGCTGTTTGTGGATGTACGTCGGCAGGTGCCCCACCCGATAGGCTGTCCGGTAAACATCCGGTTCATTCTGCAAAAACCAGATATAGGTCATGGCAGAACAACCGCCGGGGAACGGATAAATTCCGGAAATGTTCATATAGTGGTCTTTCCCAACCACATTGTCAATAAAGGCTGTCTGAGGACGGCTGCGGCGGTCCATATGCGTAATAATGTTTTGATAGACCAAATCACCGTCACGATCCAGGATCACGGGCGACGGGGAGAACGTGTCATAACAAAGGTATTCCACCTGTTGCCGCAATTCGGGATCCAGCTTTTCGGCCGCGGTGAAAAGCGCGCGCCAAAGCTCGTCCTTACTCATCTCCACCTTTTCCCCCGGGAGCAGGATATAGGGATAATTCTCCTTTGCCCAGCAGCGGGTCTGGCCGTTTTCATCTACAATGCTGAGTTTTACTGCCGATGTGCCAAAGTCGATAGACAGAAATAACATAGATTCCCTCCTTGGCGGATGCACGCGCCGCCTCTATTCTCCTCTTAATGATAACAACCTTTTCAAGTGCTGTCAATCAATATCGGCAGGGAATCCCAATTTTGCAGGAAGTGTCCTGTCTCACCTGCAAAAAAATAATAAAATTGTGTTAACTCTCTTTACAAAGCGAAAAGCTTGTGGTATTATGAATGTACTTGTATATACAGGATAGTCGTGTTCCCATGCGAACCCGATGGAAACTGTGAGAATTAGGGGTATGGAGGGATTTTTATGAAAATAGCATTTGGATGCGATCCCAACGCGACAGATTTTAAAGCTGCTTTGATTGCGCATGTCAAAGCAAAAGGTCATGAATGCGTTGATTTTGGCAGTGATGACCCGGTTTATGCCAACGTTGCCATCGAAGTAGCGACTGAAGTGGCCGCCGGAAAGTTTGACCGCGGTATTCTCGTCTGCGGCACCGGCATCGGCGTCTGCATCGCGGCGAATAAGGTAAAGGGCGCTTACGCAGCTCTTGTCAATAATGTTTATCAGGCTCAGCGCGCACAGCTTTCCAATAACGCCAATATTATTACGATGGGTGCGCAGGTTACCGGCATTGAAGTGGCAAAAATGATGGTCGACGAGTATTTAAGCTGCACGTTTGACCCGAAATCCCGTTCCATGCCGAAGGTTCAGCGTATCTACGATTATGAGAAGGAGGCTTCTCAATCGTGACCAGACAGGGCATAAAAGAACTGGAACTCACAGCCGCAAAGTGCCGTAGAAATGTTCTGCGTATGGTGGAAGCCAGTCACCATGGTCATCTGGGCGGCGCGATGTCCTGCCTGGACATTGTCACCGCGCTGTACTTCTATCAGATGAAGATTCGTCCGGAAGATCCCAAATGGGCGGACCGCGACCGTTTCCTTTTATCTGCGGGACACAAGTGCATGGTACAATATGCCGTATTGGCAGAGCGCGGCTATTTTGATAAATCCGTTTTGGATACGTACGGCGCTTTGAAGACCAAAATACCGGGACATCCCGATATGCACAAACTTCCCGGTGTAGAGGCAAATACCGGCGCGCTCGGGCATGGGCTTTCCATCGCCTCCGGTATGGCGCTGGCGCTTCGCGCTGAAGGAAAAGACTCCAAAGTTTACGTTGTCATGGGCGACGGAGAACTGGCGGAAGGTTCCAACTGGGAAGCTGCTGCAGTTGCCGCGCACTATGGACTTGACAATCTTGTTGTGTTTGTGGACTTCAATGGTCTTCAGATCAGCGGAAAAGTGCAGGATATTATGGATTTTACGCCGATTTCCGAGCATTTTGCCGCATTTGGTTGGGCCGTACGTGATATTGACGGCAACAACATGGAAGACGTGGTGGCAACACTCGATTCCCTTCCGCTGGAAAAAGGAAAGCCGAATCTGATCGTTGCGCACACGGTAAAGAGTAAGGGCATTTCCTTTGCAGAAAACAAAGCAGCCTATCACTATTGGACGCCGAAGGCCGATGAGCTTACGCAGGCGATCAATGAAGTGGAAGCCAGCATTGCTACACTGGAAAAAGAAGTAAAGGAGGCGGCAGAATGAAAGGCGAAATGAAAGACCCGAGAAAAGCTTTTGGTAAAGCCGTTTCCGATATCGCGGAAAACGACGAACGTATTTATGTCCTTTCTGCCGACAGCGGCGGAAGTTCCGGATTTAAGGAGTTTGCCGCGGCGCATCCGGACCGTTATTTTGAGTTCGGCATTATGGAACAGGGTGTGACGGGCATTGCGTCCGGCATGGCGACAACCGGGAAAATTCCGGTGTTCTGTGCCATCGCGCCGTTTGTCACCTGCCGTAACTATGAAATGTTCCGCAATGACCTGGGTTACATGCGTCAGAATGTTAAAATTGTCGGCCGTAACGGTGGTTTTACATACTCAGACCTTGGCGCAACGCACCACTCTTTAGAGGATTACGCCATCATGCGTATGATCCCGGGCGTCGTGGTGCTGGCGCCGCAGTCGCCGGATGAAATTCGCGGTGCTGCAAAGGCTATGCTGGAGCATGAAGGGCCGGTTTACATGCGTATTGGTAACCCGCCTATCCCGGAGCTTTATGACGGTGAACGGGAATTTGTCATCGGGAAAGGCCAGCTTTTGCGGGATGGCACTGATCTGACGATCATCTCCACCGGCAGCACAACGGTTGAGACTTTAAAGGCAGCTGAGACACTGGCGGAAAAAGGTGTTTCCGTGATGGTCATCGGTATGCCGACAGTTTGTCCGATTGACGAAGAGCTGGTCCTGATGGCCGCAAAGAAGACCGGCCGCATTATGACTGTTGAGGAGCACTACGTCCATGGCGGACTGGGAACCCTGGTCGCGGAGGTCTGTGCGGAGAATAACCCGGTACCGATCAAAATGCATGGCGTCCCGAAGGAGTATGCCACGTCTGGTCCGTATGACGAGTTGCTGCATTATTATAAACTTGATGCCGAAGGTATCGAGGAAACCGCATTGGCATTCCTGAAAAAATAGAAAAAATGGAACCCGCGTACCTAGAAGAGATCATCATACTGATATAGAGAGACCATACCAAGAGAAGGGAAAAACGGCGGATGCAGTTGGCATCCGCCGTTTTGTTGTACAGGAAATACCGGCTTGTCAAAAATACACCGCTGCGCAAAACGGACCCCGCGTATGTGTTTTTCGAATGCGAAATTGGGCAGGAAGCAGTGCCGCGGGAGAAAAAAGGAAAGCCAAAAGGCCGGGCAAATTGCCCGGCCTTTTCTCGTATTGTAATTTGTTTACACGCCGCTCGCGCCGTAGTTTGACAGTACACGTGCGGAGGGATCGTTGACATCACAGCCTTCCCAATTACGGTTCGGCATCCAGAAGTCCACAACCATGCCGGATTGACCGGGATAGTACTTTTCAAAAATTTCGCGGTAAAGCAGGGATTCCTTGGTAAAGGGCTGCGCGTGGTCGTATTCTACGCAGCGCTCGACAAATTCCTCATCCGAGTAGACCTCTTCCGCGTAGAGCTTCAGATAGTCTACCATGGAGTGTCCCACCGCATCACTGAACGCAGCCTTTTCACGCCACAGAATTTCCTCTGGTAAATAGTCGCCCTCAAATGCCTTACGTAGCAGGTATTTTCCCTTCCCATAGGTGTTGAGCTTCTTTTCCGGATCAACCGACAACACATAAGAAACAAAGTCAAGGTCGCCGAATGGGACGCGGGCCTCCATGGAGTTGGAAGAAATACAGCGGTCAGCCCGGAGCACATCGTACATATGCAGTTCACTGACGCGTTTGACGGATTCCTCCTGAAAATCCTCCGCAGAAGGCGCAAAGTCGGTATATTTATACCCGAATAGTTCGTCGGAAATTTCACCGGTCAGGAGCACCCGTACATCGGTCTGTTCGTGAATGGCTTTACAGAGCAAGTACATCCCCATACTCGCACGAATCGTCGTTATATCATAGGTACCAAGAATGGAAATCACTCGATCAAGAGAAGAAATCACATCCTCGCGTGTCATGATGATTTCCGTATGCTCGCTGCCGATATAATCGGCCACTTCGCGGGCATATTTCAAATCAATGGCATCGCCTTCCATCCCGATGGCAAACGTGCGAATCGGTTTTTTCAAAAGTCTGGCGGAAACGGCGCACACAAGCGAACTGTCCAACCCACCGCTGAGCAGGAAACCTACCGGCGCATCGGCATCCAGACGTTTTTCAATTCCGGCAACAAGTTTGTCATGAATGTTTTGGCAAATTTCAGAAAGCGGATCGCGGATTACTTCCGTAACTTCCGTAATATCCCGGTAGCAGACAAACGCACCGTCAGCGTAATAATATCCGGGCGGGAACGGCAAAATCTCATCCGTAAGGCCTACAAGGTTCGCCGGTTCGCTGGCAAAAAGGATTTTCCCACGCTTGCTGTATCCATAATAGAGCGGTCGAATCCCAATCGGGTCACGCGCCGCCACAAACGAACCGCGGCGCGCGTCATAGAGGATCATCGCGAACTCCGCATCCAGCAATCGGAACATATCAAGCCCATACTCCTCATAAAGTGGAAGAAGAATTTCGCAGTCCGACTCGCTTGTAAACGTGTATTTGCGGGCAAGCGCGTCCTTTATCGGCCTAAAACCGTAAATTTCGCCGTTACAGACACAATAGTTTCCATTTAATTCGAAGGGTTGCATACCCTCCTCGTGCAGTCCCATAATGGCAAGACGGTGGAAACCCATCAGCCCGGCGCCGGTTTCGATCACTCTGGTCATATCAGGACCGCGATATTTGGTGCGGTCGAAACAGGTTTGAAAGGTATCTTTTGCAATACCCCGGTCAGAAAATCCGATAATTGAACACATAAGCTTACCTCATCTTTTAAAAGGCCCCCTTATTTGACGCTGAACAGCAGTTCCCCGTAAGTCGGGTAGGGCCAATATTTTGAGGATGTCATCACCTCAGATTCGTCTACCACCGCACGCAGTTCATTCATGGCGGTGAAGACGCGATCCTTATAATAAACAGCCTCGTCTAAAATATCCGTAACAGATTTGACACCGATCAACGCGCTGTCCAGTGCCTCAATTTTCTCAGCGATGCAGGCAGTCAGCCCGGAGAGCTGGTTGACGGTCTTTTCTTCAAAAGAGCAATCAGCAGCAGCGAGGAAATTGCGTTTTGCCAAAGCAGATTCGCAAAGTTCCTTTACATAAGCCGTAATGGCAGGAAGGATGTCACGTTTTGCCATATCGAGCATCGTAAGCGCTTCAATATGGATTACCTTGCTATAGTTCTCCAACAAAATTTCATACCGGGACCGCATTTCACTCTCCGTGAAAACGCCGTGGCGGGAGAAAAGCTTAATGTTTTTCTCATGCAGGAAATACGGCAGACAATCCGTAGTGGAACGCAAATTCAAAAGGCCGCGGCCTTCGGTCAGTTCCCGGATATTATTTTCGTCATAACCATTCCCGTTGAAAATAATGCGTTTATGCTTGCGAATGGTATCACGGATCAGATCATGCAGCGTCGAGGTGAAACAATCGGCCTGTTCCAGTACATCCGCAAATTCACGCAGCGACTCCGCAACAGCCGTATTGAGAACGATATTCGGCCCGGCAACGGAAGCGGAAGAACCCAGGCTTCGGAACTCAAACTTATTGCCGGTGAAAGCAAAGGCAGAAGTACGGTTTCGATCCGTAGTATCCTTCGGAAAACGCGGTAACACATGCACGCCAATCTTCATTTGTACCTTTTCCGGCGCATCATATGAGGCATCGTTTTCAATCGCTTTTAATATATCATTCAGTTCATCGCCCAAGAATATGGAGATGATAGCAGGAGGCGCTTCATTTGCGCCAAGACGATGGTCGTTTCCGGCAGACGCAACGGAAATACGCAACAAATCCTGATATTCATCCACCGCCTTGATAACTGCACACAGGAACAACAAAAACTGTGCGTTTTCATGCGGCGTATCGCCCGGTTCCAGGAGATTCACGCCGGAACCCGTAGAAATAGACCAGTTATTATGCTTGCCGCTGCCATTCACGCCCGCGAACGGTTTCTCATGAAGCAGGCACACCAGCCCATGGCGCTGCGCAATTTTCTTCATCACTTCCATTGTCAACTGGTTATGGTCCGTCGCAATATTCGTCGTAGTAAAAATCGGAGCCAGTTCATGCTGGGCAGGCGCCACCTCATTGTGCTTGGTTTTTGCATAAATGCCAAGCTTCCAGAGTTCCTCATCCAAGTCCCGCATAAAAGCTGCCACACGCGGCTTTAAGCTGCCGAAATAATGATCGTCCAGTTCCTGGCCTTTCGGCGGCTTCGCACCGAATAACGTACGTCCGGTATAGATCAGATCCGGCCTCTTGTCATACACCTCTTTATCAATCAGGAAGTATTCCTGTTCGGGGCCAACCGTTGTTTTGACGGAATGAACCTCCGTATTGCCAAACAACTTTAAAATCCGCATGGCCTGACGGTTGATTGCCTCCATGGAACGCAAAAGAGGCGTTTTTTTGTCCAGTGCCTCTCCTCCATAGGAACAAAACGCCGTCGGAATGCAAAGCGTACCATCTTTAATAAACGCATAAGACGTGGGGTCCCAGGCGGTATAGCCTCGCGCCTCAAAGGTGGCGCGCAAACCGCCAGAGGGGAAACTGGACGCATCCGGTTCCCCGCGAACCAGCTCTTTTCCGGAGAACTCCATAATGACATTCCCGTCATCCGTCGGGGAAATAAAGCTGTCGTGCTTTTCCGCAGTAATCCCGGTCATAGGCTGGAACCAGTGCGTGAAATGTGTCGCTCCATTTTCCACTGCCCAGTCTTTCATCGCATTGGCAACCACGTTCGCAACGTTTATATCGAGCCGCTTTCCAATTTGTGCGGCCGTTTTCATAGCTTTATAAGTTTCCTTCGGCAGGCGCGCTTTCATCGTTGTGTCGTTAAACACCAGGCACCCAAAAATTTCAGGAACGTTTGTCATGGATCTCCCTCCGAATTCAAATAAAAAATAAAGGCGCTGCAGCTTTTCCGCTGCGGCGCCTTTGCCGTATCCATGTATGCATTATAATCGCAAAAAAGCCGAATGTCAAGCAGGTACCCATGCAAAAAATCACCAACATTTTGGCCTATACGCCCCATCCTGTTGGGCGCAACTGACAGGAACCCGAAAATTTCACGCAGTTGCCTGCAAAACAGCCTGGGCAACACGAATTCCATCTACAGCGGCAGACAGGATGCCGCCGGCATAGCCGGCCCCCTCCCCGCAGGGAAAGACGCCGCGCAGATTAGATTGCAGATCTTCACCGCGCACAATCCGTACCGGGGAGGAAGACCGGGTTTCTACGCCCGTCAAAACCGCATCCGGCAGCGCAAAACCGCGCAGCCTGGCGTCGAAGATCGGGACGGCCTCCCGCATGGCGCGCGTAGCAAACGCAGGCAACACCGACGCAAGGTCACAGAAACGCACGCCCAACGGATATGTGGGCAAAACCGAACCGGCGGCAGAAGACGGCACGCCCTGCAAAAAATCGCCCAAAAGCTGGGCAGGAGCCGTAAAATTCCGTCCGCCGGCGGCATAAGCCGCCTCTTCATAGCATTTTTGAACCGTCACGCCCGCAAGCGGATGGTCGCTGCCAAAATCCTCGGGCGTCACGTTTACCAGCAGCGCGCTGTTGGCGTTTTCTCCGTCACGCGCAAAACGGCTCATGCCGTTTGTGACAACGCCGCCCGCTTCGCTTGCCGCGGCGACTACTTCACCTCCTGGGCACATACAAAACGTGTAGACAGAACGTCCATCCGGCAGATGGCAGGCAAGCTTATAATCCGCCGCGCCCAGCGCCGGGACAACCGGACTGCCGTACTGGGCGGTATTGATCAGGCGCTGCGGGTGCTCCACACGGACGCCAAGAGAAAAAGGCTTTTGCGTAAGCTCGGCGCCATACCGGTAGAGCAATGTAAAAACATCGCGGGCGCTGTGGCCCGCCGCAAGGATCAGGGCATCCGTCTCAAGTTCCATGCGCGTTCCTCCGGCGTCCGCGACCACGCCGCGCAGCGTCCCGTCCGCCAGCAAAAGGTCCGAAAGCCGCGTTTGAAACCGTACCTCGCCGCCTGCACGCTGAATTCGCGCGCGGATATTTTTAATCACGGCCGGCAACAGATCCGTTCCGATATGCGGTTTGGCCTGCCAGAGGATTTCCTCCGGCGCACCCGCCTCGGCAAACACCTCCAGCACATGCGCGCAGCGCGGATCATGAATATTCGTCGTGAGTTTTCCGTCCGAAAACGTCCCCGCTCCGCCTTCTCCAAACTGGATATTGGAATCCGGGTCCAGAATCCGGGCCGACTGAAAACGCTCAACAGCCGCCACACGCGCATCCGCGTCGCAACCGCGTTCCAGCACAACCGGCGCCGCGCCCGCCTCAGCAAGCGTCAGTGCAGCAAAAATCCCCGCCGGGCCAAACCCGCAAATCACCGGCCGTTTGGACGGCGGTGTCCGGAGCCCAGGCACCGTCAGCGGTGCAGGCGGGACATAAAGCAAGGCATCCGGGCATTTTGCGCGGCGCAGGACCGCGTTTTCGTCCCCCTTTACGGTAACTGCTACCGTCAGGACAAAGAAAAGCGCCGGTTTTTTCCGTGCATCCACCGAACGCTTGAGCATCCGATAGCCGGTCACACGTTCCGGCGGGAGCTTCAGCCGCCGCGCGGCGGCGGCAAGAATTTCCGCAGAACCCCCGATGACAGGGATTTTCAGGTTCCGCAATTCAATCATATCCGGCCTCCCGAAGCGCTATGCGCAGCTAAAATCCCAGAGGCAAACGCCCAATGCAGATTATATCCGCCACACGCGCCGTCAATATCCAGTGTTTCTCCTGCCGCGTACAGGGTCGGAATGCGCACAGAACGCAGGGTCGCGGAATCAAATTCCGAAAGCACCGCGCCGCCGCGCGTGACCTGCGCCTGTTTCCGATCTCCGCAACCCTTTACTTCCAGACAAAGGCCTTTCAGCGTCCGGGCGAGCCGTTCCACCCTGCCTCCCGCCGCACGACAAAGCGCCGCATTGACTCGGCTGTGGAACATTCCGGTCAAAAGTGCCTCGCCTAAGCGCGCAGGATGTGCCGCCGTTCGTTCGGCAAGTAATTCTTCCAATTTTCCAAGCGGGATATCCGGCAAAAAATCAAGGGAAAGGAGGTCCCCCGGCTGTGCGTGCCGGGAGAGATCGAAAATAACGATTCCACTCACGCCGTAATCGCGGAAAAGCAACTCTCCGCGCTGTGTTACGAGTGCCTGTCCGCCGCGCCGCAGTGTGACCGCACACTTGGCGCGCAGACCGGAAAGGCCCCGTATCGGCGTGGTATCGGTCGCAAGTGGGCATAAAATTGGAGAAAACGGCGTCAGGCGATGGCCGACACTTTGCAGCAGTGCCGTACCGCCGCCGGTTGTGACAATCACTGCATCACCATGCACCGTGCGTCCATCCGCCGCGCAAACCGTCCCATTCGGTAAAAGGCGCGCAGCCTCAAAACCGCACAGTATCCGCACGCCATACTCCTCACAGGAAAGGCGCAGTACGTCGAGCACGCTGGACGCCGCGTCGCTCACCGGGTATATGCGCCCTTCCGCGTCCGCGTAAGTCAAAAGGCCCAGCGATGCAAAAAAGTTTCGAAGCGCCTCACACCCCATGCGGGAAAGTGCCGGCCTTACAAAGTCCGGAGCATTATAGGCGCGGGGCGCAACCGCCGTATTCGACAGGTTACAGCGGCCGTTTCCCGTTTGCAGAATTTTCTTTCCCACACGATCGGCGCGTTCCAGCAAAGTAACCTGCGCACCCAACCGGGCTGCGGTCACAGCGGCGGCCAGACCGGCAGCGCCGCCGCCTGCAATGACAATTTGTCGTCCTGACATACAAAACCTCTCATCCTTCAGATAGGGTTATTGTATCACAGCAGGCGGCGTTTCGCTACCGTTTTCCACACGACTCCTCGAATCTGCGAAAATCGACTTCCCGCGCTATGTTTCGTCTAATTGAGCAGTGCAATTCCCAGGTTCAGATAACCGGCAAAAGTAACCCACAAAAGATAGGGAATCAGTAGATAGCCGGCCGGACGTGAAATACGGACAAACTGCACAAGCGTAATCAAAATCAGCACCCACAACAAAACCAGCCAGGCAAAAGCAAACAGATAGGCTTCCATCCGGAAGAAAAAAATAGACCAGAAAAAATTTACGGCAAGCTGTACGCCATAAACCGTCAAAGCACTGCGAATCACCCGACGGTCTTCTCCGGATTCCAGGACGAGGCACGATGCAATTCCCATGAGCAGGAATAACAACGTCCAGATAACCGGAAAGATCCATCCCGGCGGCGATAGCGGCGGTTTCTCCAGACTTTGAAAAGCTTCCATACTGTTCCGCGTCAGCAAAGCGGAAAGCCCGCCGACGGCAAGTGGAATTGCGACGCAAAGTAAACGTTGTTTCCAGTTATGACTCAATTTCATCACCTCTTTTCGTACCATATACGCCTTATCGCATTTTTATGCCTGTCTTCTTAAAAAACAGAAAAATTTCGGCGGTACGGCGCAGTCAAAAAAGAAGTTTTGCAATCCGCTGGGAGAATTGAAAAAAATGTGTTATAATACCTGTAAATACGCAGCAGCGTTAACACACAGGAGGTGTGCCATGGCACTGAAACACAGAACAGAAATGGATCCCCGGTACATGTGGGATATTTCGCATATCTTCTCTACGCGCGAGGCATGGGAAGACGCCTATCAAAAGGCGGAAGCGCTCGTTGATCGCATACCGGCCGTTGCGGGTACGCTCGGTAAATCAGCGGACAGCCTGTTGGCGGGCCTCAACACGATTACCGATGCGTCGCGCGCAGTCGAGCTGGTATATCTCTACGCATCGCTCAACAAATCCGCCGATCAGGGCGACGCGGATGCCCAATCTTTAGAAGCACGCGCGACCACATTGTATGTCAAGCTCAGCACGGCGACGTCTTTCGTCGACCCCGAAATCCTCGCCATACCAGAAGACACCTTGCAGAGCTATCTGGCCGATCCCAGCCTTTCTGTATACCGTCAATACCTGCGCAATACGGCGCGTTCCCGCCCTCATACGCTGGACGCGGAACGGGAGCGTATGCTTGCCATGCTGGGCGACGCGGCGCAGTCCCCGTCCAACAGCTTTGATATGTTCGAGGCGGTTGACATCACATTCCCGGATATCACGGATGAAAACGGCAATAAAACTGCCCTTACGCATGGGACGTTCGGCGTCTTCCGTGAAAGCCCGGATCCCCGCGTCCGCCGCGAAGCGTTTGAAACCTACTTCGGCGCCTTCCGGAAATTCCAAAATACGCTGGCCGCCATGTACGCGGGATCTGTCAAATTTGACTGTTATTACGCAAACGTACGCGGATTTGACAGCGCGCTCTCCCACGCGCTCTTCGGCGGCAACGTCCCCACCACCGTCTATGACGCTCTGGTGGAAGCGATCCACGGCGGCCTTCCGATTATGCGGCGCTATCTGGACCTTCGGCGCCGCGTACTGGGGCTGGAGGAACTTCATCTTTACGACCTTTACACCCCCATGGTAGAAGGAATCGATTTTCAGATGCCCTATGAAGAAGCGCAGTCTCTGGTGAAAAAAGCCCTGGCTCCGCTCGGAAAAGATTACGCAGCCCTTTTAGACCAAGCCTTCCAGGGAAAATGGATCGACGTCTATGAAAACCACGGAAAAACAACCGGCGCCTTCTCCTGTGGGGTGTATGGCGTCCATCCGTATGTTCTTTTGAATTATACCAATACGCTCGACGACGCGTTTACCCTGGCGCATGAACTTGGGCACGCCATGCATTCCTATCTTTCCGATCAGACTCAAGATTATGTCAACCATGATTATCAGATCATGGTGGCAGAGGTCGCCTCGACTGTCAATGAGGTGCTTTTGACCAAATATCTCCTCTCGGTCGAAACCGACCCGAAACGCCGTGCCTATATTTTGAACCATTTCCTGGAGGGGTTCCGTACCACGGTATTCCGTCAAACGCTTTTTGCAGAGTTTGAACGCCGTGCGCACGACATGTATCAGGCAGGGCAGCCGCTGACGGCGCAGAGTCTCTCCGCCGAGTACCACGCCTTAAACGATCTCTATTATGCAGGCGCGGTCAATGACGAAATCGTCGACATCGAGTGGGCGCGCATTCCGCACTTTTATCGGGCGTTTTATGTCTACCAATATGCGACGGGCTTCTGCAGTGCGGTGGCCATCGCCAACAACATCCTGACAACGGGCGATGCCAGCCGGTATCTGCAGTTCCTGACAACGGGCGGCAGCGATTATCCGCTCGAAGAACTCAAAATTGCGGGCGTGGACCTGACAAAACCCGACACCGTAAAAAGTGCGCTCCGTGTCTTCGCGGAAACGCTGGACGAATTGGAAAAAGTCTTGAATTCATAAAAATGAGCAGGGCGGAAGAAAATTTCCGCCCTGCTTTTTTCTCTGTTTCCCATGAGGAAACTTTACGAGAGTTTCTCTGATATTTCACTTTGCATGGAATAAAAGGGCAAAAATTGCTCTTTCTATTGACGAATTTCTGTGTATTCTGTATAATATTTATAATATGAATCTGGAAAGGATGGTCTAGTATGGCTGGAAGAAAAGCAATGGATGAACTGCTCTCGAATTTTGTGAAAAAAGGTCCTGCCGGATGCGGCTGTATCGTCACAAAAGACGGCGAACGGATTTATGAAAACTATTTCGGCATTGAAAATATCAACACGGGAAAGCCAATTGACGCCGATTCTATCTACCGCCTTTTTTCCATGACGAAAGTCATTATCTGCACCGCCGCGATGAAATTGTTTGAAGAGGGCAAGTTCCTTCTGAATGACCCGATCTATGAATATTTCCCGGAGTGGCGCAATACACAGAAAGTGGTCTATCATCCGAATGGCAATTATGATATCGTCCCGGTTGAAAAACCCATTCTCGTAAAGCATGCATTCTCCATGGCTATGGGAATCGGCTACGGCGGCAATGACGCTACACATCAAAAAGCCGCGGAAGTTCGCCGCCGCCTGCGTGAGGCAAAGGGGAAATATTACACCCTTCGCGAAGACATCGCCGCCATGAGCGAAGTCCCGATTGCCTTTGAGCCGGGCACCCATTTCCTCTATGGATTCGGCCATGAGATGGTCGCGGGCTTAATCGAGGTCTGCTCCGGTATGACGGTGGGCGAATATCTGAAAAAGAATATTTTTGAGCCGCTTGGCATGACGCGCACCGGTTACCGTTTCTTTGATGATATCACCGATCATCTGGTCACGCCGTGCCGCAGAGAGCCGGATGGTTCCCTTGTCCAGGTTCCGGCGATGATGGACGAAAATATGCAGCCCGATGCCACCTATGAAGCGGGCGGCGCCGGACTTTTCTCCACGGTGAGCGACTATTCCAAATTTGTCGTGGCGCTGGCAAACGGCGGAATTATGCCGAACGGCGAACAGCTCATCGGCCGCAAAACCATTGACTTGCTGCGCGACAATCAGTTCAATCCCGATCAATTGAAAGAACTCCGCAACTTCTATAACGCCGGTTACGGTTATGGCCTTGGCGTACGTACGATGATGGGCCGTGCGCTGGGAAACTCCAACGGCACACCCGGTGAGTTCGGTTGGACCGGCGCAATGGGCACGTATACGCTCATTGATCCGGAAGAGAATTTCACCACCACATACATGCATCAGATGATGCCGAATATGGAAGAATATCATCACCTGCGTGTGCGTGCCGTGGCATACGGAATGCTGCGCTAAAAAATACAAATTGCCGCCTGGATCCCCTTCTTCCCAGGCGGCAATGCCTTTTGAAAAAACGGCACGTCTTGGAAAGCAAGACGCGCCGTTTCTGTGTAAGGCGAAAATTTACTTGATCTCGACAGAAGCGCCGGCTTCTTCGAGTTTCTTCTTGATCTCTTCGGCATCTTCCTTGGAGACAGCTTCCTTGAGGGGCTTCGGGCAGTTGTCGACGAGTTCCTTTGCTTCCTTCAGGCCAAGACCGGTAACTTCGCGGACGACCTTGATGACGTTGATCTTGTTTGCGCCAAAGCTGGTCAGGATGGCGTCAAACTCGGTCTTCTCTTCAGCAGCAGCTGCGCCACCGGCAGCCGGAGCAGCGGAAACAGCGATTGCAGCAGCTGCGGAAACGCCGAATTCCTCTTCAATAGCCTTAACGAGCTCATTCAGCTCGAGGACTGTCATAGCTTTGATCTCTTCGATAAAGTTCGTGATTTTTTCGCTAGCCATTCGTAATTACCTCCAAATCTAGTAACGCTTTGATTAAGCTTCAGCCGGGGCTTCCGCGTCGGCGGTACCCTCGGTATTCTTTTCGGCGAGTGCGTTCAGCGCAATGGCAAGGCTGCGCGGACCGTTGGTCAGGCAGTAAAGGAGCGTGGTCAACAGGCTCTCGCGAGACGGGATGCTGGCCAGTTCTTCTACTTCCGCTGCACTGATGACCTTTCCATCAACAAATCCGACTTTGATTGTAAACGCGCCGTTGGAATCCTTTGCATAATTGTAAAGGATCTTAGCAGCCGCAATCGGATCGGAAGGGCTGATGGCGATGGCCGTCGTGCCGTTTAAATGTTCGTCAATTTCAGAAAAACCAATCTGGTCGGCAGCCAGCTTCGTCAATGTATTCTTGACAACGCTGTACTCAACCCCGGCGTTTCTGAGATCTCGACGCAGTTTGGTATCGTTTGCCACGGTAATGCCCTTATAATCTACAAGGACGCCCGCGCTTGCGTTTTTCATTTTTTCGGCAAGCTGCGCCACGATCTCCTGTTTCTCCTTGAGAACTGCTGCGTTCGGCAAATCAGTCACCTCCTAGTGAAATAAAAAAACCTTTTGTCCATGGGCATCCAAAGACAAAAGGGTAAAGGCAAACCTGTCAATTCATTGGGTCAGCGCCCTCCTCGGTACGGCGGCATCCAAGCCTGTTTCAGAAAAACAAAGTTTTTCCCGTACTGTCTTCGGAAAACTCATCGCTGTATTGGGATATAAACATCCTCACACAACAAAAAGTATTATAACAGATTTTCCCCTTTTGTCAAGAATCTTTTTTTAATTCTTTTCGTTTTTTAGCTGTTTATCGAAAAGTATAGATTTTTCCCGCTTACGTTGTGTACCTATACTGGTGAACCGGGCTCTCATGCGCGCCAAACGCGGAATGCTTCTTTTGTGCCCGGCGTTTTTTCAAAAAACGGCACAAAAGGCATCTCGAAATTAGAAAAAACAGAAGAATTTTAAAAAAACACTTGACCTTTACTCCTCGTTATGGTATAGTAACTATACCTGTCCGGGTTCTTTTTTTATGTTCAATTTTTTGGGCCCGCTTCAGGGAGGCTAAAAATACAGGAGGTGCCGTTTTTATGCGTACAAAAATCACGCTTGCGTGTTCGGAGTGCAAGCAGCGCAACTACAATACGTTCAAAAACAAGAAAAACGATCCTGATCGTCTTGAAATGAACAAGTATTGCCGCTTCTGCAGAAAGCATACGCTTCACAGAGAATCCAGATAAGGGAGCTGCGTTTATGTTTAAAAAGAAAATCGCACAGGCCATTGAACCGGCAGCGGAAGCGAAGCGTCCCGATAAAGAAGGAACTTCCAAGCAAAAGCGAAAGAAGTTGACTTTCCGTGATGCCATGGCTCGTGCAGGCAAGTGGTTCCGTGAGCTGAAAAGCGAATTTAAAAAGGTAGTCTGGCCAACAAAGAAGCAAATCCTGAAAAACACCGCCGTTGTGTTGGTTGTGTTGATTGTGGTTGGCGTTGTGGTCGGCCTTTTGGACTATGCGTTTGAGAAGCTCATTCTGGAACAGATTTTGAAGCTTGCAACAGGTTATTAATGGGATCTTATTCCAAAAACCGGCATGTAAGGGGGTGTCGTAATGGCGGACGAAGCAAGGTGGTATGTTGTGCATACCTACTCCGGCTATGAAAACAAGGTGGCTGCGACCATTGAAAAGACAATTGAAACCAGAAAATTGCAAGATCTTATTTTTGCGGTCAGCATCCCGACAGAAACAGTTCTTGAAGTCCGTGAAAACTCCCAAAAGGAAGTCGAACGCAAAATTTTCCCCGGCTATGTGCTTGTCAAGATGATTATGACAGACGACAGTTGGCATGTAGTACGAAACACCCGCGGCGTAACCGGATTTGTCGGTCCCGGGTCAAAGCCCGTTGCTTTGACCGACGAGGAAGTTGCCGCGCTTGGCATTGACCAGAAGGAGACGAAGGTATCGCTCTCTTATAAGGTCGGGGATCAGGTTCGCGTTACAGACGGTCCGATTACGAACTTTGTCGGTATTGTAGATGAGATCAACGAAAACGAGAACCGTGTTCGCGTGATCGTTTCCATGTTTGGCCGCGAAACTCCGGTGGAGTTGGAGCTTCACCAGGTAGCAGCGATATAAGAAGGCGCCGCAAGCGCCTGAAAACCCGCGCGAGGTGGGAGGACGCGGGAGCGTCCGTATCAATCACCACATTTATCTAAGGAGGTGCACCTCAAGGTGGCACAGAAGGTAGTAGGTTACGTTAAATTACAGATTCCGGCCGGTAAAGCAACTCCAGCCCCTCCGGTTGGCTCCGCGCTTGGCCCGCACGGCATCAATATCATGGGCTTCACGAAAGAATTCAACGAGCGTACGAAAAACGATATCGGCCTGATCATCCCGGTTATTATCACGATTTATGCCGATCGTTCTTTCAGCTTTATCACGAAAACTCCGCCTGCGCCGGTGCTGATTAAGAAGGCATGCGGCATTGAGAGCGGTTCCGGTGAACCCAACAAAACCAAGGTTGCAACGCTTTCCAAAGCTGATTGCCGCAAGATCGCCGAGCAGAAAATGCCCGACTTGAATGCCGCTTCTGTGGAAGCCGCAATGAGCATGATCGCCGGTACTGCCCGCAGCATGGGTATTTTGGTAGAGGAATAAGGGAAAGCCCTTGTTCAAAAAGTGGGAGGATAGGAATACCGCACACGGTGTATTCGCCCGACTAACCACTATGAGGAGGAAATAAAGTGCATAGAGGCAAGAATTATATAGAGAGTGCGAAGCAGATTGAAAAGCTCCGCCTTTACGATCCCAGCGAAGCTCTGGGGTCTGTTGTGAAGCTCGCAAAGGCAAAGTTCGACGAAACCGTCGAAGTCCATATCAAACTTGGCGTTGACTCCCGTCATGCCGACCAGCAGGTTCGTGGCGCCATCGTTCTCCCGAACGGCACCGGTAAAACGGTCCGCGTCCTCGTCTTTGCAAAGGACGACCGTGCAGCTGCCGCCCGTGAGGCAGGCGCTGAGTACGTCGGTGATACCGATCTCGTAGAGCGTATTCAGAAAGAAAACTGGTTCGATTTCGACGTTGTCATCGCTTCCCCGGATATGATGGGCGTTGTCGGTCGTTTGGGCCGTGTGCTCGGCCCGAAGGGCTTGATGCCGAACCCGAAGGCCGGTACCGTTACGCCTGACGTAGCCCGTGCCGTTACGGAGGCAAAGGCCGGTAAGATTGAGTACCGTCTGGACAAGACCAATATCATCCACTGCCCGATTGGCAAGGTTTCCTTTGGTCCGGAAAAGCTTCAGGAAAACTTTGACGCATTGTTAGGTGCAGTCGTCCGTGCCAAGCCTGCTGCCGCAAAGGGACAGTATATCCGTTCCTGCGTCGTTGCTTCCACGATGGGCCCTGGCATTAAAATCAACCCTGCCCGTATTGAGTCCAAGTAACTGCATTTTTTGCGCCCCTCCGAAAGACGGAGGGGCGTTTTTCCATTTCCGTCACTTTACAAAAGTGCCGGAACAGGATATACTAAATTTAATAACGCCCGTCCACTCTGTCTGTGGGAGGTTTCTAATTTTGACACGGATTTATTTTGTACGCCATGTTGAGGCGGAGGGGAATCTATACCGGATTTGCGAAGGGCAATATAACGGTCTGATTACGCTCCATGGAAAGAAACAGCTTTCCTGCGTCGCGTCTTATTTCCAAACGATCCGGCTTGACGCCATATATTCCAGCGGTCTCTATCGTGCCCATGAAACGGCAAAAGCAGTTGCTTCCGCCTCCGGATTACCGGTTGTTCCCCGCCGCGCATTGCGGGAGTTGGATTTTGGCCGGTTTGAGGGAATGTCCTGGGGCGACATTTACGAACGTTACCCGGAGGCTCGCACCCAGTTTTATGAGGATTACCGTGCATTCCGCGCGCCGGGTGGAGAATCCTCCCGTGAAGCCGCCGAACGGCAAATGCAGGAAGTGCTGCAATTGGTTGCACATCATCCAAACGGCGCCATTGCCATTGTCGGCCATAGCGGAGCATTCGGCGCTTTGCTTCCCACTCTGCTCCAAAAATTTGAAACGCTTCGTGCGCCGCTTTACATGAGTAATGCCGCCGTAAGCGTTTTGGAAACCGACGGTACCGCGTTTCAAATGCTGCAATTTAACGACAACGTACACCTGCAATCCCTTGCGGCATCACATTTTAATCCCCATCCGAAAATCCAGTTTTCCTACCGCTTGGCCGATCCCAGCCGTGACGAGGTATTCCTGCGAGCATGTGGAGAAGGGGCATGGAAAGCCGTCTACGGGAATTTGCAGCTTTTTTCCGGTGAACGGTTTTATGCCAATGCGCGCGGGATTCTTGCGGCGGACAGGCGCAACGCCTTTATCCCGCTCGCAGACGGGAAGCCGGCCGGGCTTCTTCTGCTCGACTCTCGCCAGACGGATGAACCCGCAACGGGGCACATTGCGCTGATCTACCTGCTGCCCGAATACCGCGGCATGGGGCTGGGCGCGCAGCTAATCGGCCGCGCCGTCGTGGAATACCGCGTGCGGGGCATGAAAACGCTTCGTTTGAATGTGGCCAGTTCCAACAAAAAAGCCCAGCATTTTTATGAACGGCTGGGCTTTATCCGGGATACTCCTCTTTCCAAAATTGTTTCCCGGCAACAGGTCATGAAGCTTTCCATTGCGCTTCCCCCCGTTTACGATGAAAACCCCTGACAAAACCGATCGGTTTTTCTGCGCTTTGTAACTTTGTCACGGAAAGGGTTTTACGTATCTGCTATACTAATGCCAACAAAGAAAAAGGAGTGACGAATATGTCCATCAATGTTAATAAAAATAATTTTGTACAGGAAGTTTTGCAATCTTCGAAGCCCGTATTAGTTGATTTCTGGGCCTCCTGGTGTGGTCCCTGCCGTATGCTTGCACCCACGCTGGATGAAATTGCCGCCGAGCATCCGGAAATCACCCTTGCCAAAGTCAACGTTGATGAGGAACAGGAGCTTGCCGTACAGTTTCAGGTGATGAGTATCCCCACGTTGATCCTCTTTAAGGGTGGGAAACCGGTTGCCACCTCCATTGGGTTCCGTCCTAAGGAGACGCTTGAGGCCATGTTAGATGCCTGATGCGTTTGAGCGTTGCCAACCTTCTCCTGCTGCCGGTATCAAATTTTATGAAAAACGCAACCGCGCCCTTCCCCCCGATATGCCGGGAGAGGGCGCGGTATTTCTTATGATCTCGTTTTCGGCCGAAGAGGGAACCTGATTTTAAAACTTATTCGTCCGATTTTTCGTCAGAGGAGGCCTTCTGCTCCCCTACTTTCTGTTCTGCCGCCTTCTGTGTGACTGCCGATGTCTGTGCGTGGGAAGCGCGCCACTGCGCGATTGCCTCGGCATTTTTCAACGCTTTTTCCTCCCGGCGCACCGCACGTCTCGGCGCGCTGCGCTTTACAAATACCAAAACCAAGGCAACGATCACCGCCAGGATCACCAAAACAGGAGACGCACCGACGACCCAGATAACCAGGTTTTCCCCGAAATCGGCCATTCCCTGAAGCGTATCCCGGAATTGCTGCGAAATGCGTTCTCCAAAAGTCTTCGGCAGCGCCACCGGTTCGGTTGTCTCACGCACTTCGTTGAGATAGACGTCAATTGTGGAATACGCAATCTGATTATCCAGCAGGCGCAGAGAACCTGTCAGAGATTCTATTTCATACACGGTGTCGGAAAGCGCCGACTCCAGCGCAATGATGCTTTCCATATCCTCCGCCTGCTCCAACAGTTCCAAAAGACGGGTTCGTTTCGTTTCCAGAGATTCCAGACGCGCCTCCATGTCAAAATAGGAGTCCGTCACGTCATCCGTCCAAATATTTGTAGAACTGACGGTTCCAAGGTTTTCCCGATAGGAAAGGAACTGATCGAAGTTTTCCGCCGGGATACGTACCGTATAATTGGCGCTGTGCAGCTCATACCGGGAGTTGTAAACGCTCACGTTTGCCTGTGAAATATACCCGCCCAGTTCTTCCACCAGCGCTTGCAGCTCGGCGACTGACGCGTCAAATTCCTTCGTCTCCAGCTCAATCCAGGCGTTGCGTATAATCTTTCGGTCTGTGGAAAGGTCTCCGGTGGCCGGAAGTATCGAGTCGGAGGCCAAAGCACTTCCCGCCGTATCACTATCAGTCTCCGCTTCCTCCGGAGCGGAATCCGACGTTACACCCGCGCCATTGATTTCGTTATCACTATAATAGTACCCGCTATCCATGGTGGTATCGGCAGCGTCCTTCCCCACACTTGCCGCACACCCTGCCATACAGGCCAGCAACAGCAAAACCGCAAAGGAGAGCGCTGCAAATCGAAGCTTCATACTCGGTTTCCTCCTCATTTTCACCGGATTATTTGAGGGAGTGCCTCCCTCTTTCTGTCTATTTGACGACAGGACTTCTGAAAAAGTTTCTATTTATCTTGAAAGAACCGTCATAGTGTGATAAAATCGTAGCGGAAAAGATTTTTATGGCCGTTTGGCCGTTTAAAGGAGGAGCTGTCATGTCCACAATTTTAGTTGAAACGTCCGCAAGACACCTTCATGTCACCCGTGAAGTGCTTGATATTCTCTTTGGCGAGGGATATGAACTCACCGTGAAAAAGGATCTCTCGCAGCCCGGTCAGTACCTTTCCAATGAAAAAGTACGTGTCATCGGCAAAAAAAGTGAATTCCCCGGCGTCTCGATCTTAGGTCCGGTCCGTTCTTACACGCAGGTGGAAATTACCCTTACCGATGCCCGCGCCATCGGTGTCACCGCTCCCGTGCGGGAGAGCGGCGATATTGCCGGCTCCGGTTCCTGCGAACTCGTCGGGCCGAAGGGCAGCGTCACCATTGAGGAAGGCGTCATCTGCGCCAAGCGCCACATTCATCTCCGTCCCTGTGACGCGGAGGAACTCGGCCTGCAAAACGGTCAGACTGTCAGCGTGAAAATCGATTCTTCGCGTCCTGTCGTCTATGGGGACGTGGTGGTCCGTGTCAGCGAAAAATTCATGCCCGCTATGCATATTGATGTCGACGAGTGCAACGCCGCAGGTATCTCGGGCGAAATTTACGGCGAAATTCTGAAATAAGCATTTGTAAAAAAAGCCGCCGCTTTCAGACGGCGGCTTTTTTTCTATCCTCAGGAGCCTGCTCGTTTTTGGCAAGGAATTTTTGATTGGATGTGTCACAATGAAAAAAAGCGTATATTTAAATTCGACTCTTTTAACCGATTTCTATGAACTCACCATGGCAAACGGTTATTTCGTCCGAGGCTTCGGTGACCGGGAAGTCTGTTTTGATATGTTCTTCCGTTCTGTCCCGGACGGCGGCGGTTATGCCATCATGGCCGGCGTCGAACAACTGATGGATTATCTCAAAAATTTGCAATTTGATGAGGAAGACATTGCCTACCTTCGCTCAAAGAATTGCTTCAGTGAAGACTTTTTGCAGTATCTGCTCCATTTTCAGTTTGTCTGCGATGTTTGGGCCATTCCGGAGGGCACGCCGATTTTCCCCGGAGAACCGATTGTGACCGTACGCGGTCCCGTCATCCAGGCACAGTTTATTGAAACCATGCTGCTTTTGCTGATTAACCATCAGAGCCTGATTGCAACCAAAGCGAACCGTGTCTGTCGCGCGGCGCAGGGCCGTGCCGTGATGGAATTCGGTTCCCGGCGCGCACAGGGCGGCGACGGTGCCGTGCTGGGCGCCCGCGCGGCCTATATCGGCGGCTGTGCCGCCACGGCCTGCGCGATGGCCGATCGGGATTACGGTATCCCCGCCACCGGCACCATGGCGCACAGTTGGGTCATGATGTTCGATTCAGAATACGAAGCTTTTCGCGCTTACGCAGAGGAATACCCGGATAACTGTACCTTGCTGATCGATACGTATAGCGTGCTAAAATCCGGACTGCCCAATGCCATCCGCGTTTTCCGCGAAGTCTTGGAACCCAAGGGATACCGTCCACGCGGCATCCGGATTGATTCCGGCGACTTGGCCTATTTGTCACGGGAAGTGCGGCGTATCCTTGACCGTGAAGGGTTCCCGGACTGCAAAATCGTCGTTTCAAATGCGCTGGATGAGTTTATCATCAAAGATCTGCTCTCCCAGAATGCGCCGATTGATTCCTTCGGCGTTGGCGAACGCCTGATTACGTCCCGCTCGGAACCCGTATTTGGCGGCGTTTACAAATTGTCCGGCGTTGTCAAAGACGGAGAGTTGATCCCCAAGCTGAAACTTTCGGAAAACGTCGGAAAAATGACGACGCCTGGCTTTAAAAGCGTATGGCGGCTTTTTGATAACGCCACCAATCACGCGATCGCCGATGTGGTCACCCTCCATGAGGAAGTCATTACAAACGACGAGCCCTATCTGCTCTTTGATCCGGAGCATGTCTGGAAGAGTCAGTGGGTGGATGATTTCCATGCCGTGCGGCTGCCCGTTCAGATTTTCCGCAAAGGCGTATGCTGCTATCAGACGCCGGACATTCGGGAAATCCAGACCTATTGCAAAGAACAGGTCTCCACTCTTTGGGACGAGGTCCTGCGTTTTGAAAACCCGCACAGGTATTATGTCGACCTGTCAAAACCCCTTTGGGATATTAAAAATGACCTGATTACACAGGCACGGATTGCCTCTTATCCAAGAAAGAAGTAACGGTTATGATTTATACTCACATTTCCGAATTAATCGGCCATACGCCGGTTGTATCCCTCTCCGGTTTCGCGCGGGCCTATGGAATCAACGCGACCGTCGCGGCAAAGCTGGAGTTTTTCAATCCGCTCGGGTCCGCCAAAGACCGTGTCGCACGGGAAATGCTGGAACAGGCGATTGCAGATGGCAGTCTGCGTCCCGGCATGTGCGTTGTAGAACCCACCTCCGGCAATACCGGCGTAGGGCTTGCGTATGTTGCCAAGCGATACGGCTTCCCGGTTATTCTGACCATGCCGGATAACATGAGCATAGAACGCCGCCGCCTGCTCTCCGCGCTCAGTGCGGAACTCGTCCTTACACCTGCACGGGAGGGTATGACGGGAGCCATTCAAAAAGCCCGGGAAATTGCCTCGGCGCGCGGCGGGTTTATTCCCGATCAGTTTTCCAACCCCGCAGGACCGGCCGCTCATTATAAAACAACCGGCCCGGAGCTCTGGCAAGACTGCGGCGGTGACATTGCCGCGTTTGTCTGTACCGTGGGGACAGGCGGCACCATCACGGGAACCGGCCGTTATTTGAAAGAGCAAAACCCGAATATCCGTATTTATGCTGTCGAACCGGCGGACTCTCCCGTACTCTCCGGCGGCAAGCCGGGTTCCCATCAGTTGCAGGGAATTGGCGCGGGATTTGTGCCGGACGCGCTTGACACCTCGGTATACGACGGCATCGTCACCGTTCACACGGATGAAGCCTATCGCGCCGCGCGTACGGCTGCACGGGAAGACGGCGTACTGGCCGGTATTTCCTCCGGCGCGGCGCTGCACGCCGTATCTGTCCTTGCACCCCGGTTTTCAGGGGCAACCATCGCGGTTTTGCTGCCGGACACCGGCGAACGCTATCTCTCAACAGAACTGTACGAGGAATCTCTATGAAATTGAGCGAATTGTTTGACCAAAAACTTCCGGCGGTATCCGCCAAACTTTTTGAAGCGCATGCGAAGTTCTCCGATGGGGAGAGTTTTATTGGGAACGCTGGCCGCACCCGTGTGATTACTCTGATTGACACCCTGCGCAGTGCGCTGTTCCCGGGCATTTATGAAACGGTACCTGTGGAACCGGGTTCGATCGATGTGTTTATTTCCGCGCGCCTGCGGGATGTAGGAATCACTCTGCGCGCACTTTTGGAGACGTCGCTCAGTATGGACACGGATCCCGATCAGATTGTGACGCAGTTTCTCGAAGCCCTACCCGAGATACGGGCGCTTTTAGCTCTGGATATTCAGGCAGCCTATGACGGGGACCCTGCCGCACGTTTCCAGGAAGAGATTTTACTTTCCTATCCCGGTTTTGAGGCTGTAATGATCTATCGTTTTGCCCATGTCCTCTATGCGCTTGGCGTACCGGTGATCCCGCGGATCATGACGGAGTACGCGCACCAGCGCACGGGGATTGATATTCATCCCGGCGCGGTCATCGGCCGTCGCTTTTTCATCGACCACGGTACCGGCGTCGTCATCGGAGAAACCTGCGTCATCGGCGATAATGTCAAAATGTATCAGGGCGTAACCCTCGGCGCGCGCAGTTTCGATCTTGACGAACACGGCAATCCGGTCAAAGGGATCAAGCGTCATCCGGATATTGAAGACGACGTCATCATTTATTCCGGCGCAACCATATTAGGCGGCGATACGCGCATCGGCCGCGGTTCCGTCATCGGCGGTAACGTCTGGCTGACGCACTCGGTTCCTCCCTACTCCAAAGTCTATAATGCACAGCCAGCGCCCATTATCAAATAACTGTATAAAAACGGCGGAAACATAAAAACGTGCCGGATGAACGAATTCATCCGGCACGTTTCTTTTTTAACTCAACCGACATCCCCTTTGTCGTACAGCGCGACAATGTAAGGATGGTTTTCGTCATACTCTGTGAGCGTTTTTGGATTTTCCACGCAAAGGCAGGGACGAATCTCCCCTCCCTTGACTCCACGGATCTCATCTCCCAGTTTGGCGGCATATTCCTGCGCCCGTTGTTCCAAACGCGCCACAATTTCCGGATATTTTTCCGAAACGTCCGTAGTTTCTCCCAAATCGGCGTCCAGATCATAGAGTTCGCAGACCTGCTCTTCCTTTCTCGCACGGTGAAGCTTCCAATTCCCCGCACGGAACGCAGCAAGGTTTTGATCCTGATAATAACAGAATTCCGTCCTGACCGGCGTATTCTCGCCTAGCAGCAGGCGGGAGACATCCACACCGTCGATTTTTCTGCCTCCAAGCGGCATTCCCAGCATAGCCGCAAATGTCGGAAGCAAATCGATATTCGACGCCATCTGTTCCACCACCGCTCCTTCGCGGACATGTCCCTTCCAATGTACGATGAGCGGCACACGCTGGCCGCCTTCCCATACGGTAAACTTCGTACCGCGCAGCGGTGCGTTACACGCGCCATGATCTCCACGCGAGCCGTTATCTGAAGTGAAAATCAACAGGGTATCTTCATAAATGCCCAAACGTTTCAGTTCATAGAGCAGAGCCTTGACGGACCAGTCCACATCCGCCATACAGGCGCCGAAATCCCCATTTTCAGACGTCAGCACAAAATGGTGCGGTGCATACAGCGGCAAATGAACATGCATCTGCGCAAAATAGAGGAAAAACGGCTTGTTTTGATTCTTTTTCATGAAGGAAATACATTCCTGCACATACCGTTCCGTCAAACAGGTCTGGTCGGGCTGCTGTTCCACCACTTCGTCGCCGGAGAGAAGTGGTAGCGGCGGATTTTTTACAAAATCCGTTTTTCCCACCTGCATTCCCATATCATTGCTATATGGCAAGCCAAAATAATCGTCAAACCCAAAGCGGCAGGGCAGGCTTTCCGGCTGATCGCCGCAGTGCCATTTTCCCACGCACATTGTTGCGTAACCGGCGTCGGAAAAGAGTTTCGGCAGGGTATATTCCTCCGGATCCAGTCCATAGGGCTCGCCGGGAAACAGGACACGCGTAATGCCGACACGGGGCGGATAGCAGCCCGTCATCAAAGCAGAACGCGAAGGGGAACAAACGGGCGACGCCGCGTAAAAGGAAGTAAAGCGCACGCCCTCCTCCGCAAGCGCGTCGATCGTAGGCGTATGGTTGATTGCAGACCCATAGCATCCCAGATCCCCATATCCCATGTCGTCGCAGTTAATGAGTATCACGTTGGGCTTTCTCTCCATAAAAACACCTCTTTCTCTATTTTGTTGGGTCTACTCCAAAGAGCTAAGACCTCTCTCAGTGATTTTACTTCGCATATTCCACTTTATAACGGACGGACGAATCGCGTGGCAAGGGCATCCAGCCTCCGGCCGGCATAAGCAAAAAACCGTTCATACGACTCGCAAAAGACGTTTCGCCCCAGTCGGCCGTTTGTACGCGGTTCCCGATAGCGTTTACAGCCACCGCGGCACCAGACAAAGTGCGGACAGGTATGGCATTTTTCATCCTGCTCCAGCGATTCCTCCATAAAACGAAGGTCGTGCCGGCGCCGGTCAAGATCCTCAAAACTGTCCTGATTGACATTGCCCAGGCGATAGGCATCCAGCACATAAAAATCACAGGGATACACGCCCCCATCCGCTTCCACAACATCCTGCATTCCGCACACGCCGCTCATCCCGCAGGATTCCGGCGGGTATCCCATGCGCATCTGTACATAGTTATCAAATTGCCGAATGGAAATCTGCCGTCCGCGCATCAGGTCCGCGTACCACAGATCAAACAGCTCGCATAAAAATTGCCCATAGAGTGCAGGAGTCAAGGAATACGCACGTCCCCCCGGCGGCTCGTCCAAAGGATCCAGGCAGGGAATAAACTGTAAATACTGATATCCACACGTTTGATAAAACGTGTAAATTTCCCGGGCTAACAGCGCCGTCTTCGCGTTAACGACCGTCAGAATATTATAGGCAACGCCATACCGGTCAAACAACCGCGCGGTTTTCTGAATTTCCTCAAACGTACCGCTCCCGTCCGGTGCGCGGCGATACAGATCATGGCTCTTTCGTATGCCGTCCAGCGAAAGCCCAACCAAAAACCGGTTTTCCGCAAAAAACTGCGCCCATTCCTCATCCAGACGGTATCCGTTTGTCTGAATGGCATTATAAACGCGTACGCCGGTTTTCCCATACTCCTTTTGCAAGTCCGACGCGCGGCGGTAATATTCCAGGCCGACAAGGGTAGGTTCTCCGCCCTGATACGCAAAGGTACAGGTTCTCGTTACAGCCGCAAGCGCTTTTCGAATCATGGCTTCCTGCGTTTTCTCTGTCATCAGCCCATAAGACGCGCAGCTTCGTTTCTCCGAAACATCCCGGTAAAAGCAATACATACAGCGAAGATTACAGCCGCCCGAGGCCGGCTTTATCAGCAAATGTCGTGCGCTTTGCATCGTATTCCTCCCAAAAGGCACCGGTACACATTACATACTCTCATAAAGCCGCCGGACTCTTTGCCGACACGAGACATCGTTCGACACCGTAGAAAGTCCGCCGACCTGGCTGAGCGATCCCATGAGGGGAACGTCCTCCAATTCCGTACCGCACAATTTTTGTTTCACAGCCTCAGCGATACGATCGGCATAAATCACACGGATATCTCGTCCGAAGTACGGCACAATCTGCACCTCCAGCGGTTCGGTCAAACCGGAAGCGTTATGCAGTTGCGCCACCAGCCATTGTGCCCGTACCAGCTGTTCCTCCCGTTCGTCCACACGCTCTGCCGCAACCGCCGCGTGAATGGCGTCCCGAATTTCCTGCGCTACCGGCAAACGGTCAAATGCCGTTCCAAACCATTTGCTGTACGGCGCATAGCGCCCGGCATAGAGGAAGCACAGGCGCATCAGACGTTCCGCAACCCGTGCGCAAATCAGACGTGAACCCAAGTCGTCCCCATAGGCGCCGCAGCGTTTTGTAAATGCCTGCTCACAGGCAATGGCATCCCAACAGGAGGCAATCAGGTAAAGCCGAACCGTATGCGGATACTGCTTCAGCAAATCCAGCGTTTCCTGCAAATTCAAATCGTCTGTGTAAAGCTGCGCGGACACAAGGGAGAGAAGCCGGTGCTCAGAAAAAGAAAGCCAGTCCGCCGCGGTCAAATACCGAAGATCCGAAAACCCCAACTGGCTTTTCAAATAATCCGGTATCGTTTGAATAAAAATCAAGGGGTCAACTTCCCCTTCCTCGAGGAAAACCGCATGACGCACGCCATGATCGTTGGGATCAGGCGGAGAAAAATGCACACTATACCCTCGATAAGTATAAGGAAGCCGCTGCGCAAAAGTACGCCGAATCTCCGGCTCACTTGCCAGGTCTTCCTCCCGCAAAAACAAGTAAAACCTGGGTCCCCACATGTGATCGCGCGATACTTCGTCGTCATACCCCAAGACATCAGAGCCGTATCCCAAAAGCCCCGCCGTATAACAAAGCCCTGGAAAGGTCTCATCCAAAATTGGTTTTGCCACATCAAAGAAAAAGCCTTCGCAAAGTTCTTTTCCCGGAATCCATGCAGGCATGCGATTGCCCCCTTTTTGGCGTATTACTTCGGCGTCCGATTGCTTTATTCCCCTTTTTTCGCAATATCCGCCAGCGTCAGTTTGTCTTCTATACTGAGACTGGCCGTCTGCAACAACGACGGGCGGCGGGTCAGCGTCCGAAGCAGCGACTGCCGGCGCCGCCACTTTTCAATGTTCACATGGTGCCCGGAAAGCAGAATCTCCGGCACACGGCGTCCACGCCACTCCTCAGGTCGGGTATACTGCGGATATTCCAAAAGACCTTCCCAATGGCTTTCCTCCGTAAAACACACTTCCTCCGCCAAAACGCCCGGCACCATCCGGCAAATACTATCCGCCACCGCCATGGCAGGAATTTCTCCCCCCGTTACCACAAAATCCCCGAGGGAAATTTCTTCGTCCACGCATTCCTCGATAAATCGTTCATCAACGCCCTCATAATGGCCGCAAACCAAAATAATGTGCCGGTGTGCAAGCAGTTCCCGTGCCACTTCCTGATCAAACCGCCTGCCCTGTGCCGACATTAAAACCGTATGCACCGGACCTCCCGCCTGTTCGCAGAGTGCCTTATGACAAAGGTACAGCGGTTCCGCCAGCATAACAAGCCCCTTCCCGCCGCCGTAGGGATAATCGTCTGTCCGGCGGTTATATGTGGGAGAGTAATCCCGAATATTGGTCGCGCGAATTTGAATCAAACCCCGCATTTGCGCTTTCCCAATCACACTTGTCCGCATTACGGTATCAATCATATCGGGAAAAAGCGTCATAATATCGATTGTCATCCCACAGTCATTCATCGTCTGCCATTCCTTTAATTGTCTCTACGGTTATGATCTGTCCAGCCGGGTCAATTTCTTTGATAAAAACAGGATTTGCCGGGATCAAATATTCCGCCGTGCCATTTTGCACTACATAGACGTCTCCCGCCGGCAGGTTCAGTACATCCCGCAATGTGCCGATTTCCCGCTTCTGGCGCAAATCATACACCTTCATTCCCACAATATCCTGAACAAAATACCGGCCTTCCGGCAGTTTCACATCGTCCCGGTTAATATAGACAATGCGGTCCCGCAACCGCATGGCATCCTCCACGTGATCGATTCCCGCAAACTTCATGAGCACAAACCCCTTCTGAATGCTGGCGGAAACCACCTGATATTCTTTGCCATCCATGAATACACGTGAAAAACCTTTTAAAAATTCCGGTCCATCGCTCCAAGGCATAATTTTCACAGCGCCGGCCAACGCATGTGTATTGACAATTTTCCCAGCTTCCAAATACTGTTTCATGTCTCTTCTCCAATCAGACGTTTCGCCTCAACGACATTCACATGTTCCAACTCACATAGCCGCGCCGCATTTTCAAGCAGCCGCGCGCGGGGACTCTCCATCATCTTATCTACAAACACACAGAGTGTCTCTGCGTCTGTCTCTTCCAAATCAACATAGAGGTCCGTATGCATGTACCGCATAAATCCCTTGACTTTTTTATCATACACAATTCCCGCATTCGGTACGCCCGCGCGCGCAGCAAATACAAGCGCATGCAGTCGCATGGAAAGCACGCACCGCATCCTGGAAAGAATGCCGATGGTGGTCTCCGTATCAAAACGGCGACGGAATACGTAAGGCGCAGGTTCCAGGGCCTGGGCCAGCATATCTCCTGCAGAAAGATCACGCGGCGTTTCAATCGGCAGAATCACAGGCTCCAGCCCATGCACTTCTCGCGCATACCGGACAGCCTGCGCAATGGCGGGTATAGCCGCCTCAAATCCCGGCCAGTTCCGGACGCACAGGCACAAATATGCGCCCTGCAATGGGATTCCGGCAGAAGCAAACGCTGCATCCACTTGTTCCTCGGGGGCAGGAGAGAGCGTCAGGGCAGGATCCGCCGCCATCGCGATATGCGGGTGCGTAATTCCCATCCGCTCCAGTTCCACACGGGAATCATCCTCCCGCAGCGTGATGGTATCGACATACCGGTTTAATACATGCGCCGCACGCTTGCGATTCCGCTCCGAAAGGACCGGGCCGATTCCACAGCCATACATCATCACCCGTGCGCCACGGCGTTTTGCCGCCGCCAGCGTATACAAATAAAAATAAAGGGAGCGGTTTGATGTAATATCCTGAATCAAACTGCCTCCGCCGTTGATGTACACTGCCGCGCGGCGCATACGTGCCTGCATTCTCGGCACATCAAAGGTAAAAATAGAATCCACGCGGTAATCCAGTACCGTATCCTTCGGACGGCGCGACATCACGCACACCGGCATGTCGGGATCAATAGTCCGCATTTCATTGACAATCGCGCGCAAAATCGCATCGTCGCCCGCATTACCCTTGCCATATGCGCCGCAAATCAGCACGCCGGCGCGTTTCCGGCGCACCCGGTGCCGTCTGAGCACTTTATTGTAAATTTCAAACTGGGTACGCGCCATCTGATCCAGAGAAAAATGCGCATTGGCCCGCTCCCACAATCGGTCTGCAAAGGTCTTTCGCAGGTTCGCATCACGTGACAAGGCATAAAGCTGTTCGCTCAATGTCTCCACATCTCGGGGTGGAAAAATATATCCATTTACACCGTTTTCAATCAATTCCGGCATTCCGCCGACATCCGAGGTAATCGTCGCACAGCCTTCGTCTATCCCCTCCAGGACAACATAGGGAAACGTCTCTGAAAGAGAACACAAAACATTGATATCCATCGCCCGAAAAAACGTATGGACGTCTGTAATCCAGCCCGCAAACACAACCCGATCCGCGATTCCCAATTCCCCGGCCAATTCCTCCAACGCAGTGCGGTCTTCCCCATCGCCCGCAATCACAAGTTTAATTGGCGCGCCGCGCGAAACAGCCCGCGCGCAGGCGCGAAGCAGCGTTGGAAGATCCTTGACAGCCGTCAGGCGCGCCGCAATGCCGCAAAGGACTTCCCCTTCCCGGTACTTCGCACCAAACTGCGACAAATAGGCTTTGCGGTCGACCGTTTTTTCTTTTTTTTCATAAAAATTCACACTCCTTTTAACAAGCGCCCACCAAAATGCATTTGGTACGTTAAAAGAATCGATGGCGGAG